>JBBSQV010000044.1:0-17988 GCA_038243675.1 Flavobacteriales bacterium | reverse complement strand
TTGTCTTTCGAGCTAATCAAATTTTAGAATTTATTTTATATGAAATTACTTAACGGAAAAACTGCAATCATTACCGGTGGAAGCCGCGGAATAGGAAAAGGAATCGCAGAAGTATTTGCTGCGCACGGAGCAAATGTTGCATTTACATATAGCAGCTCTGTAGCTTCAGCTCAGGAGCTTGAAAAGCATTTAGAATCTCTCGGAATTAAAGCAAAAGGATACCAATCTAACGCTGCTGATTTTGATGAAGCTCAAAAACTTGTAGAAGACGTACTATCTGATTTTGGAACAGTTGATATTTTAATCAACAATGCCGGAATTACAAAAGATAATTTATTAATGCGTATGTCAGAAGCTGATTTTGACAAAGTTATAGATGTTAACTTAAAGTCAGTATTTAATATGACAAAAGCAATTCAGAAAACTATGTTGAAGCAGCGTTCTGGTTCAATTATTAATATGAGCTCGGTTGTGGGAGTAAAAGGAAATGCTGGACAGGCAAATTATGCAGCTTCAAAAGCGGGAGTAATTGGTTTTACAAAATCTGTTGCGCTTGAACTAGGATCTAGAAATATTCGCTGTAATGCAATCGCGCCAGGATTTATCGAGACTGAAATGACTGCAAATCTTAACGAAGAAACTTTAAAAGGTTGGCGTCAAAGCATTCCATTAAAAAGAGGTGGATCAACAGAAGATGTAGCAAACGCTTGTTTGTTTTTTGCTTCAGATATGAGCGCTTATGTGACAGGCCAAGTTATGAACGTTGATGGTGGAATGTTGACTTAACCTTCTAATCTAACTTACTTTCCTAATTAAATCTTTGAATACAACCCAGAATAAATGACACTAAATACTGTAATACTTTTAATCCTATCGGGATTTGCGGCGGTTGCGCTGTCTTATTTTCAGTATTTCTTTAAAGCTAAAAGTAAATCCAAAGTGAATTTACTTTTAGCTTTTTTGCGTTTTGTTGCAATATTCTGTATTCTCGCACTATTGATTAATCCATCGGTCGTAAATAAATCATACCAAGTAGAAAAGCCGTCGCTAATTGTCGCAGTCGATAATTCATCGTCAATTAACCTACTTAGCTCAAAGGCTGAAACCGGAGCAACTTTAAAAAAGATTTTAGATAATTCTGCTCTTGCGGAGAAGTTTGATATCACACAATATCAATTCGACAAAGGTGTGAGTGTCCTGGATTCTTTGAATTTTAAAGGGAAACAAACCAATATTGCGCAAGTTGGGAACCAATTGACTAAAATTTACCGAAATACTGCTATAGCAACATTGTTATTGACAGATGGAAATCAAACGCAGGGTAGCGATTATATATATGCCTTTGGAAGCAGAAATAAAGTTTTGCCAATTGTTCTTGGAGATACAACCTCGGTTTTTGACTTAAAGATTGATCGAGTCAATGCCAATAAGTACGCTTATCATAAAAATAAATTCCCAGTAGAAATCTTTGTTCAATACAACGGGAATAAGCGCATAGAAGCAAAGGTTTCAATTTTGCGCGATTCAAAAGTTGTCAGTTCGCAGCAGATTATGCTTTCGAATAATAAAAATGTAGAGATTCTAAATTTTCTTCTTCCAGCAGATAAAATCGGATTGAATAATTATAAAGCAACAATATCTTCGGCGGAGACCGAAAAAAATTTTTATAATAACAGCAAGGATTTTTTAGTTGATGTCATCGATCAGAAGTCGGAAATTGCAATCGTTGCAGATATTAATCATCCAGATATCGCAGCAATTAAAAGAAGTGTTTTGAACAATGCACAGCGAAATGTCTCGATAGTTTCAGCTAGAGACATTGGTAATTCCGAAAAGTATAATTTGCTAATCCTCTATCAACCAACCGCCAATTTCAAAGACGTTATTAATTCGGCGAAAGCCAGAAAGCAAAACTTCTTAGTAATCACAGGAAATTCTACTGACTATAATTTCTTAAATTCGGTGCAAATTGACTTGCAATTTAAAGTAAGCAATCAAGTTGAGGAGTATTTGCCTACTCTAAATTCATCATTCAGCCTCTTTAGCACAAGGGATATAAATACCGATTACTTTCCACCGTTGCAAATGCCATACGGAAAAGTTACAGCTTCAAATAATCTGAATGTTTTATTGAATTCGAAAATTAGCAACATGCCAACGAATGCTCCAATGTTGGGATATTCTGATAATGATGGTCGAAGAACGGGTTTTTTATTAGGAGAAGGAATTTGGAAATGGCGATTGCAAAGTTACAATGCTACAAAAAGCTTTGAGGAATTTGATAATATCTTTGATAAAACAATTCAGTATCTAGTTTCTGATAACTCAAGAAAGTCGCTTGTCGTTACCCACGACAACTTCTATAACTCTAGTGATGATATTGTTATTTCTGCACAATATTTTGATAAGAATTACCAGCCAGATGCTGACGCCAGGTTGACAATGTCTCTCGAAGATATAAAAACCGGTAAAATAAAATTAACAGAATTCTTAAAAACAGATGTTGATTTCCAAGTAAACCTAAACGGAACCGCAGCTGGTAGCTACAAGGTGATTGTAAAAGAAAAAAATTCGAACGCAATCTATACGACAAAAATTGAAATTATAGATTTTGATATCGAGAAGCAATTTGTAAATCCAGATTATAACAAACTGAAACAACTCGCAGTAGCCACTTTAGGAAAAGCATATCTTTCTTCTGAAGTTGACAAAGCAATAGATATGCTGCTAAAAGATCAATCTTATCAAAGTATCGAAAAGGAGAAGACCCAAAAAGGCTCTCTAATTGATTGGGTATGGCTTTTGGTTATTGCTGCTTTCTGTTTGAGTGCGGAATGGTTGCTCAGAAAATATTACGGAATGCTTTAAGTTCGAGAGACTTTTATATTTTACGAACGTAACAGACTATTTATAAATCTTTAAAAATAATATTATGAAAATAAAAAGTACAATCTTTTTGTCAGTTATTGCTTTTGCTGGATTAACTTCATGTACTAGCAAGCAATCAACTATAGAACAAACTAAAATAGAAAAAACAGCGATGGTAAGTACAATTGGAATTCCATATTTTAAAGCAATGGGAACCGAGCCATTCTGGAATATAGAAATTTCTGAAAAAGAAGTCAAATTCACAGAGTTGGGAAACGAAAAGGGCATTATTTTTCCTAATGAAAATTTGCAGATGTTTCAAGAAGATAATAAGATAACATTTGCTACCAAAAGTCATACGTTAGTTATTGATGCTAAATCTGCAGAGTGTTCTGACGGTATGAGTGATATTGTATACTCTCATAAAGTTACTGCTACTTTAATAGATGAAGTAACGGGCGAAGTGAAGGAAAATTACGGATGTGGTCAGTTTTTTACACATCCTCAACTTAGCAAAATTTGGTTTTTAAAAACTTTTAGAGAGCAAGAATTCGATAAAAAAAATTTTAATGATGAAATTCCATACGTTGAGTTTATTGGACAGAAGAATATGTTTTCGGCGTTTGCAGGTTGCAACCGCATCAACGGTAAAATGCAAGCAAATACTGAAAATAGACTGCAATTAATAGATATTGCCTCAACAAAAATGATGTGCGGACCAGATAATAGAGAGCAAGAATTTATAAATGTACTAGCAAAAGTAGGCGCTTACAAATTTGATGGTGACACATTAATTTTGATGGACGCAACTTATGTGCCTATCGCAACTTTCCAGAAGAAGTAGTGAAATTATAACATTTTTAACCTAATAATATGAAAAGCAGCTACATGAAATTTTCAGCTGCTTTTTTGATTTTATTCTCTCAAGGAAATAGGATAAAAAAAACCGTTTCAGAATTGAAACGGTTTCTATGAATATCTATTCTTGCATAGTATGATAAACGTTTTGAACGTCATCATCTTCTTCGATTTTTTCTAGAAGTTTTTCAACATCAGCAACTTCTGCTTCGGTAAGTTCTTTTGAAATTTGCGGAATTCTATCAAATCCAGACGACAGAATTTCAAATTCTCTGTGTTCTAATTCTTTTTGCAAAGACCCAAAACTTTCAAATGGAGCGTAGATCAAAATTCCATCTTCGTCTTCAAAAACTTCCTCTACACCAAAGTCTATTAGCTCAAGCTCCAATTCTTCAATGTCCATCCCGGTATTTGCAATTCGGAAATTGCAAATATGATCAAACATAAACTCTACCGATCCTTGCGTTCCTAGTGAACCATTGCATTTATTAAAATAACTTCTAATATTTGCGACAGTTCGATTATTATTGTCAGTTGCCGTTTCAATTAATAACGCAATTCCGTGAGGTGCATATCCTTCAAAAAGAACTTCTTTGTAGTTTGCAGTATCCTTGTCGGTAGCTTTTTTGATTGCTCTCTCAACATTCTCTTTCGGCATATTCGCGGCCTTAGAGTTCTGAATTACTGCTCTCAGGCGTGAGTTGGCATCAGGATTTGGACCGCCTTCCTTAACGGCCATCACAATATCTTTTCCAATCCTAGTAAAAGCCTTTGCCATCGCTGACCAACGCTTCATCTTTCTACCTTTCCTAAATTCAAATGCTCTTCCCATGAGAGTTGTATTATTAAATATGAAAACTCAGTTAGTTTAATTTTTATAAAAAGGTGTTTTTACAACCTTGGCTGCTACATCATTTTTACGTATTCTGATAAAGATTTCTGTGTCTATAGCACTATTTTCAATACTAACGTACCCTAAACCAATTCCCTTATTTAGCGAAGGCGCCATTGTTCCAGAAGTTACAATTCCGATTACTGCACCGTCTTTATCAACAATTTCGTAATCATGTCGTGGAATTCCTCTTTCGGTCATTTCAAAACCAACAAGTTTTCTAGTGATTCCATTTTGCTTGATAGTTTTTAGATTTTCTGAATTTGTAAATTCTTTTGTGAATTTTGTAATCCATCCCAATCCTGCTTCAAGCGGATTTGTAGTATCGTTTATATCATTTCCGTAAAGACAGAAACCCATTTCTAGACGCAAAGTATCTCTGGCCGCAAGACCAATTGGTTTGATTCCAAAAGACTCTCCTGCTTCAAACACTTTATTCCATATTTCCACAACATCTTCATTTTTACAGTAGATTTCAAAACCTCCAGATCCTGTATATCCTGTTGCTGAAATAATAACGTCTTGAACTCCTGAAAATTCTGCCACTTCAAAACTATAATTTTTTATACCTGCAAGATCAACGAGAGTAAGAGATTGCATCGCTTCAATTGCTTTTGGTCCTTGAATTGCCAATAGAGCAATTGTGTCAGAAATATTGGTCATTTCCGCGTTTATAGTATTATGTTCCTGAATCCAAGCCCAGTCTTTATCGATATTTGAAGCATTTACAACAAGTAAATATTCCTCTTCAGCAAGCCTGTAAATAATCAAATCATCCACAATTCCGCTCTCATTATTTGTAATGCAAGTATACTGCGCCTTTCCAATTTCGATAGTTGAAGCATCATTTGTACAAACAGACTGAATCAAAGCAAGTGCATTTGGGCCAGAAATAACAATTTCGCCCATATGCGAGACATCAAAAACACCAACTGCCGTTCGCACAGTTTCATGTTCAGCATTTACCCCTTCATATTGAATAGGCATATTATATCCCGCAAAAGGAAGCATTTTTGCACCAAGTGCTTCGTGTATTTGAGTAAGAGGAGTATTTTTCATATGAAGTAGTGTTTTAAAGATGCTAATTTATTGCTTTTTTTTGGTCGCAACAACATTTTTGCAAATCACTTTATAGTCCATTGTATCACAATGATTTATAGTTTTATAAAACTTCTAATATTTATTATTTTTTGGCTTTCGCCAAAAGACCAAAGCTCACAACAACTTTATACTTATAAATGTTTCAAAGCTTATTCTGTTCTTCGTAGTTTTGTGCAATTATAACTGAAACTATATGCTTATGGAAACTGTAGAAAAACTACGCGAGCAGGAGGTTGTGCGATATATGCAGCCGTTGCGTGAAGGTGGATCGTTGCCGGCACTCGTAGAAGCAGATGACACATACAAATATGTACTAAAATTTAAAGGTGCTGGCCACGGCGTAAAAGCGCTGATTGCCGAACTAATAGGAGGGAAGATTGCACAAGCACTTGGACTTGCAGTTCCTGAACTGGTTTTTCTTGATCTTGATGAAGCCTTTGGCCGAACCGAAGCAGATGAAGAAATTCAGGATTTGTTGCGAGGAAGCCACGGACGCAATCTTGGACTTCACTTTCTATCCCAAGCGCTGACGTTTGATCCTGCGGTGACTGAAGTAGATCCACTTTTGGCTAGCAAAATTGTTTGGCTTGACGCATTTATTACAAATGTGGACCGAACTGCAAAAAACACCAATATGTTGATGTGGAAAAAAGAACTTTGGCTCATTGATCACGGAGCTTGTCTTTATTTTCATCATTCCTTTACAAATTGGGAGCAAGGAGCAGTTACGCCTTTTGCTCTGATAAAAGATCACGTGCTGCTTAAGCAAGCTTCAAAACTTGATGACATTAATTCTTTTTTTACTGAAATTCTAACTGACGATACGCTAAAGAAAATTGTAAATCTTATTCCCCAAGAATGGCTACAATGGGAGGACAGCGATTATTCTGCAGATGACCTTAGAGATATCTACTATAAATTTTTATCAAAAAGACTTAAAAACTCCGAAATATTCCTAAACGAAGCAAAAAATGCAAGAGAGAAACTTATATGAGTATGCCATCATTAGGCTGTTGCCGAGTGTAGAAAGGGAGGAATTTTTGAATGTAGGATTGATATTATTTTGCAAACATAAAAAATACATCAAAGTTGCTTTTGAAGTTGACGAAAATCGTCTGAAAGCATTTAAGCCGCAGCTCGATATCGAATTTATTCAAAGAAATCTTTTAGCTTTTCAGCAAATTGCCAACGCTGATAAAGATGCAGGGCTCGTTGCTACTTTCGATTTACCTTCGAGATTTCGCTGGCTTACCGCGATGAGAAGCAGTATGATCCAGACCTCTAGGCCTCATTCAGGTATTTGCGCAGATCTTGAGAGCACTTTCAGCAGAATCTATCAGCAGAATGTCGCTCAAATTCTGGAGTAATAGGTAATTGCCAACTAAAAAAAATCTCAGAAAAACCTTGTGAGCAAATGTCTTGCTTATTAGCATCAATTTGCGGAATTTTGCCGCTCAATATAAATACTATGGACAACTGTCACTATATAAGCAGCGAAATGCTGTCTCTCGCGAAGTTACAACAAATAATTACTGAAGGGCTTACACTTGAATTCTCAGAAGAATCTAAGATAAACATTCAAAAATGCCGTGATTATCTTGACAATAAGATGGCTACAAATGAGGACGCTATTTACGGCATCAATACGGGATTTGGGTCTCTTTACAATATCAAAATTGAAAAAGAAGATCTATCTAAACTTCAAGAAAATTTAGTAAAATCGCACGCTTGTGGTACAGGATCTGAAGTTCCTTCGCAGATTGTAAAAATTATGCTTCTATTGAAGATTCAGTCCTTGTGCTATGGACATTCTGGTGTTCAAATGGTAACGGTTCAGCGACTTATGGATTTTTACAACAATGATATTTTACCGGTTGTCTATACTCAGGGTTCACTTGGAGCTTCTGGAGATTTAGCGCCGCTTGCACATCTTTCTTTGCCCTTAATAGGTGAAGGAGAAGTAAATTATAAAGGAGCAAAAGTTCACTCTTCGGAAGTTTTAAAAGAATTTGGTTGGGAAACGATCACACTTCAATCTAAAGAAGGACTAGCATTATTGAACGGTACTCAGTTTATGAGCGCCTACGGAACTTATATTTTGCTAAAAGCAAATAAGCTTTCGTACTGGGCAGATTTAATTGGCGCAATGTCACTCGAAGGTTTTGATGGTAGAAAAGAGCCTTTCAATGCTTTAATTCACATGATTCGTCCACACAAAGGACAAATTGTAACTGCTGAAAGAGTTCTTGAATTCCTAGACGAAAGTGAAATTATCGAACAGAAAAAGCAGCACGTTCAAGATCCTTACTCTTTTAGATGTATGCCGCAAGTTCATGGTGCTTCAAAAGATACTATCGATTATGTAACGAAAGTATTTAAAACCGAAATCAATTCGGTAACGGACAATCCAAATATTTTTATAGAATCGGACGAAATAATTTCTGGCGGGAATTTCCACGGTCAACCTTTAGCTTTAGCTTTAGACTTTCTTGCAATTGCATTGTCAGAATTAGGAAGTATTTCTGAGAGAAGAACATATCAACTTGTTTCAGGACTTCGTGGTTTACCCGCCTTTTTGGTAAGCAACCCAGGACTGAATTCAGGATTTATGATTCCTCAATATACTGCCGCAAGTATTGTTAGTCAAAACAAGCAGCTATGTACTCCTGCGAGTATTGATAGCATTGTATCTAGCAACGGACAAGAAGATCACGTGAGTATGGGTGCGAATGCAGCTGTAAAAGCACTTCAGGTCGTAAATAACCTTGAAACAATTCTTGCAATTGAATTGATGAACGCTTCTCAAGCATTGTCTTTTAGAAGCCCATTAAAATCAAGTCCATTTATCGAAATGATTCTTAAAGCATACCGTTCCGAAGTTCCTCTTGTAGAAGACGATCGCATTTTGCATTACGATATCGTGAATACTGTAAAATTCCTTCAAACGATTGAAATTGAAGAAGATTTGATGAAGTAATTCGAATTATATTATACTAAAAAGACCTGCATTTGCAGGTCTTTTTTTTGTTTTAACGAAAGTTGACTTCAAAAAAAAGCAACCTACATTTCTGCAGATTGCTTTCGTAGTGTTCAAATTATAATCTTATTTAGCTTTCTGTTCTTTCTTCTGAACTTCAACTGTTAATTCATTTTTCTCTGTGTCAAGATCCATAAAGATTTCATCTCCAACTATAATTTTTGAAGTAATAATCTCTTCGGCAAGTGCATCTTCAACATATTTCTGAATAGCTCTTTTTAGTGGTCTTGCACCAAATTGTCTATCAAAACCTTTTTCTGCAATAAATGCTTTCGCTTCATCGGAGATAGAAAGAATGTATCCAAGCTCTGCAATTCTCGCATAAAGTTTCTTCAATTCGATTTCGATAATCAAGCTGATATCTTCTTTTTCAAGAGCATTAAATACAATTACATCATCAATTCTATTCAGGAATTCAGGAGCAAAGGTTTTCTTAAGCGCATTCTCGATGATACTTTTCGAATTCTCGTCTGCTTGACTAATTCTTGCCGTTGTACCAAAACCAACTCCTTGACCAAAGTCTTTAAGCTGTCTTGCCCCAACGTTTGACGTCATGATGATTATAGTATTCTTAAAATCAATTTTACGTCCTAAGCTGTCAGTAAGATATCCATCATCTAATACTTGAAGCATCATATTAAATACGTCTGGATGTGCTTTTTCAATCTCATCTAGAAGAACCACACAATATGGTTTTCTTCGCACTTTTTCTGTAAGTTGTCCACCTTCTTCGTATCCTACGTATCCCGGAGGTGCTCCCACCAGTCTAGAGATTGCAAATTTCTCCATATACTCACTCATATCAATTCTGATAAGAGCATCTTCTGAATCAAATAACTCTCTAGCCAAAACTTTTGCCAACTGTGTTTTACCAACTCCGGTTTGTCCTAAGAATATAAATGAACCAATAGGTCTGTTTGGATCTTTAAGTCCAGCACGATTTCTTTGGATAGATCTAGCAATTTTAAGAACTGCTTCTTTCTGCCCAATTACCTTACTTTCAATGAGTTCAGGCAGTTTGGCTAATTTATTACTTTCAGTCTGTGCAATTCTGTTTACAGGAATTCCAGACATCATAGAAACTACATCGGCAACATTATCTTCAGTAACTTCAATTCGATTATTTTTCGAATCTTCGTCCCATTTTTTCTGTGCTTCTGCTAATTCAGCTTCAATGCGTTTTTCATCGTCACGAAGTTTTGCTGCTTCTTCATACTTCTGTTTTTTAACAACAGTATTTTTTAGTGCGCGAACATCATCCAATTGTGCTTCAAGATCAACGATCTGTTTTGGCACATCTATATTTGTGATATGTACTCTTGATCCTGCTTCGTCCAAAGCATCGATAGCTTTGTCTGGAAGGAAACGATCACTCATATATCTACTTGTTAACTTCACACAAGCTTCAATTGCTTCAGGCGTGTAAGTAACGCTGTGGTGTTCTTCGTATTTATCTTTAATGTTATTTAAGATCTCAATCGTTTCCTCAATGTTTGTTGGTTCCACAATTACCTTTTGAAAACGTCTTTCTAAGGCGCCATCTTTCTCGATATACTGTCTGTACTCGTCAAGAGTGGTTGCACCAATACATTGGATTTCTCCTCTTGCAAGAGCGGGTTTAAACATATTTGATGCATCAAGTGAACCTGTTGCGCCACCTGCACCAACAATAGTATGAATTTCATCAATAAAAAGAATAATATCGTCATTCTTTTCAAGTTCGTTCATTACTGCTTTCATACGTTCTTCAAACTGTCCTCTATATTTGGTTCCAGCTACTAAACTTGCCAAATCTAAAGTCACCACACGTTTTCCGAATAATATTCTGCTGACTTTCTTTTGGATAATTCTTAAAGCAAGACCTTCTGCAATCGCAGATTTCCCCACTCCAGGCTCACCAATGAGCAATGGATTATTCTTTTTACGTCGGCTCAAAATCTGCGATACTCGTTCGATTTCTTTCTCACGACCTACAACCGGATCAAGTTTTCCTTCTTCAGCCATTTCTGTTAAATCTCTACCAAAATTATCCAAAACTGGAGTCTTTGATTTCTTGTTAGATTTATTGGCAGGACTAGCAAAACTACCTTCTTTTAAACTGTCATCTTGTCCTGAATCATCATTAAATGACTCAGCGCGAGGCAGATTCTCTAGGAAATCTTCGTTATTTGGCGTCATATTTATATATTGTTCTTTTGCTGAATCGTAATCGATTTTCATCTTATTCAGCAATTTGGTTGTTGGGTCATTTTCATTTCTAAGAATACATAATAATAAATGCGCTGTACTGATAGAAGTGCTTTGAAAAACTTTTGCTTCTAGAAATGTAGTTTTCAAAGCGCGTTCAGCTTGCCTGGTTAAGTGCAAGTTTTTTTTGTCGTTTCCGACGCTAACGGTTGGATTGGCTGGGCTTAGGATTTCAACTTTTCTACGTAAAAAATCTAAATCGACCGATAAATTGTTTAATATATTGATTGCCTTTCCGTTACCATCTCTCAAAATTCCTAGCATAAGATGTTCTGTACCTATAAAGTCGTGCCCTAATCTCAGAGCTTCTTCTTTACTATAGGTGATGACATCTTTTACTCTTGGTGAAAAATTATCGTCCATATCTGTTAAGGGAATTATTTATTTTTATTTAATTACTGTATAAAGTGCAAAAACCCTACCAACAGTAAATACTTGTCAGCTAATTGACAAAATTAAAAGGGAATAAAAAACGAAATTGGGATAAAATTAAATATTATTTAAACGATCTATGAAATCAAAGATTGAATGATTTAAAGATTGTAAAGTGGTGAATCAAAACATAACAAAGTAAACGAGAGCTACGAATGTTGAATGACTTGTCTTTATCTAATATTACAAACGAGATGTTCGGCTTGACCGAAATTCTAATTTCAGTAGAAATCAAAATGTAAAAATTGATAATTACGGTTTAGGAAAACGCACCTGAGTAAAAAATTGTTATCCTAGTAAGCATTTAATCTCAGAAGACATCGGGAGAATACTGGTTTTTCGGCTTGACCGAAATTTTTCATATTGCGTAGAACAGTTTATTATCGCTTGCGAAAATCCGATTTTAAATAATCTTTAAATTATTCAATTATTCAATTATTCAATTATTCAATCATTAAATTTTAAGAATTGGTTTTACTGAATAATCCCTTCCCATTTTTACCCAGCAAAAAATCATCAAAAAAGACGTTTCTTTCCCCCCATAAAATAAGAAAAAAATCGTACATTAGCGTGAAATTTTTTTTAACATTATAATTATAATTTAATAAATAAATATGGCTGACGCAGGTAAGTTAATTCCGATAAATATTGAGGATGAAATGAAATCAGCTTACATCGATTACTCGATGTCGGTAATTGTATCGAGAGCACTTCCAGATGTTAGGGACGGACTCAAACCGGTGCATAGAAGAGTTCTCTACGGAATGTATGATTTGGGACTTTTTTCGAATAGAGCTCATAAGAAATCTGCCAGAATTGTTGGAGAAGTATTAGGAAAGTACCACCCTCACGGTGATACATCAGTATATGACGCGATGGTGCGTATGGCTCAAGAATGGAGTTTGCGTTACTTATTAGTCGATGGGCAAGGTAACTTTGGGTCTGTAGATGGCGATAGTCCTGCAGCGATGCGATATACCGAAGCGAGAATGCGTAAAATTTCGGAAGAAATTTTGGCAGATATCGATAAGGAAACAGTTGATTTTCAGTTAAACTTTGATGATACTCTTTACGAGCCTAAAGTAATGCCGACAAGAGTTCCAAATCTTTTGATAAATGGAGCTTCGGGGATTGCTGTTGGTATGGCGACAAATATGCCTCCTCACAATTTGTCTGAAGTTATTGACGGTACAATGGCGTACATCGATAATAATGACATTGAAATTGACGAACTAATAAATTATATCAAAGCTCCAGACTTCCCGACAGGTGGAATTATCTACGGCTATGACGGAGTGCGCGAAGCTTTTAAAACCGGACGTGGACGTGTTATGATGCGTGCAAAAGTTGGTTTTGAAGAAGTTGATGGCCGAGAGTGCATTATCGTTACCGAAATTCCATATCAAGTCAACAAAGCTGATATGATCAAGAAAACAGCTGACCTTGTTAACGATAAAAAAATAGATGGAATCGCCAATATTCGTGATGAATCGGATAGAAATGGGATGAGAATCGTTTATATATTAAAGAGAGATGCAGTACCAAATGTAGTGTTGAATACTCTTTATAAATACACACAACTTCAAGCATCCTTTAGTGTAAATAATATTGCACTTGTAAATGGTCGTCCAGAAATGTTGAATCTAAAAGATATGATTCATCATTTTGTGGAGCACCGTCACGATGTTGTTACAAGAAGGACAAAATTCGAATTAAGAAAAGCAGAAGAGAGAGCACATATTCTTGAAGGTTTAATCATTGCATCAGATAATATTGATGAAGTTATTAAATTGATTCGTGCATCAAAAGATGGTGAAGAAGCTAGAGGCAAATTAATCGAAAGATTTAAACTTTCTGAAATTCAAGCTCGTGCGATTGTCGAAATGAGACTTCGTCAGCTTACTGGTCTTGAGCAAGACAAATTACGTGCAGAATACGAAGAGATTATGAAGGTAATTGAACGTCTGAAAGCATTACTTGCTAGCAAAGAATTAAGAATGGAGCTTATTAAGGAAGAGCTTCTTGAAATTAAGGAAAAATATGGAGATGAGCGTCGCTCTATTATTGAGTATGCAGGTGGAGATGTAAGCATCGAAGACCTTATTGCCGATGAGAATGTTGTAATTACAATTTCGCACGCTGGATATATTAAACGTACAAACCTAAGCGAATACAAAACTCAAAATAGAGGTGGAGTAGGACAAAAAGGAGTGGCAACACGCGATCAAGATTTCTTAGAGCATTTATTTGTGGCTACAAACCACCAGTACATGATGTTCTTCACTCAAAAGGGAAAATGTTTCTGGATGAGAGTTTATGAAATTCCTGAAGGATCAAAAACTAGTAAAGGTAGAGCGATTCAGAATCTTGTCAATATCGA
Organism: Flavobacteriales bacterium; assembly: GCA_038243675.1. Classification (GTDB taxonomy): domain Bacteria; phylum Bacteroidota; class Bacteroidia; order Flavobacteriales; family Flavobacteriaceae; genus Flavobacterium. Next base: position 4,173 of record JBBSQV010000044.1, on the reverse strand, counting down.
AAGTGATGACAAGGTAAAAGCATTTATCTGTACTCAAGATCTTAAAGACCAAGATTACATCAATAGTCACTATGTGATTATGGCTACCAAAAAAGGTCAGGTTAAGAAAACATTACTTGAACAATATTCTAGACCAAGAGTAAACGGAATCAACGCGATTACAATTCGAGAAGATGATGAACTATTAGAAGCGAAACTTACAAATGGTGAGAGTCAAGTATTGCTAGCCGTTAAATCTGGTAAGATGGTTCGTTTTGAAGAAGGAAAAACACGCCCTATGGGACGTTCGGCTTCTGGAGTTCGTGGAATTACACTTCAAGATGATAAAGATGAATGTATTGGCATGATATCTGTAAATGACATGTCAAGCGAAATTCTTGTAGTATCAGAAAACGGATATGGTAAGAGATCGTCTCTTGATGATTACCGAATTACAAACAGAGGTGGAAAAGGAGTTAAGACACTTAATATTACAGAAAAAACTGGAAGTTTAATTTCTATCAACGCTGTAACAGATCAAGATGATTTGATGATTATCAACAAATCTGGTCTTACAATTCGTATGGAAGTTTCAAACTTGAGAGTTATGGGTAGAGCAACTCAAGGAGTTCGACTTATCAATATTAAAGGTAGCGACTCTATTGCGGCGGTAACAAAAGTGATTCGTGAAGACGAAGAAGAAATTGAAGCAGCTATTGAAGAAGCTGCAGAAATTGATGAAAATGGTGAAATATTAAAACCTTCGGAGATTGCATCGATTTCTGATGATGATGAAACCATTTTTGATGATGGCGAAGATTTAGATGAGGATGATTCTGACGAAGACGAATCTGATGAAGATTTAGATAACGAAGACGAAGACGAAGAATAAGAATATAAATTAAAATTGAATATGAAAAAAGTTGCCATACTTGCAGGCGCACTTCTAATTTCAGGAGTAACTTTTGCGCAAAAAAATGAATTAAAGTCTTTAAAAAAGATTTTAGATAAAACTGAAGCTCCAGATGCTAAGCAGTTAAACGACTATAAAAGCAATGCTACTGCGGCACAAGGATTTCTTGGATCTGCAGATGCTTCAGACAAAGTATACATTAACTTCTACAATGCTATTACTCCAATTTTGGAATATAATTCTGCATTTGAATCTGCACAGGGAGCAAATCCTGCTACGATAGCAAAAAGATTTTTTACTCAGCAGAAACTAGAAGCAATGGTAAGTTCTATGAATGCAGTTACAGAGCTTGAAAAATCTGGTAAAGCTGTTCATTCCAAAGATGTGGCGAAATTAAAACCGTTATTATCGACTGCGATTCTGAATTATGCTATTGCTTTAGGAAATGAGAAAAAGTATACAGAAGCTGGAAAAGCACTTTACACTGCATACGAATTAGACAAAACTGATCAAGATAACTTGTATTTCGCATCAACTTATGCAATTACTGCAAATGATTATGACCTTGCTTTAAAATATTATGCGGAGCTTCAAGCTTTGAAATATTCTGGCGAAAAAACTACTTTTCTTGCAAGAAATATAGATTCAGATAAGGAAGAAAGTTTCCCAAATAAGGAAATGAGAAATAAGATGATTACTTTTAAAACTCACGACAAGCCTCGTGATCAGCAAGAGCCATCAAAAAGAGGTGAGATTTACAAAAACGTAGCGCTTATTCTTGTTCAACAAGGTAAAATTGACGAAGCGAAAAAAGCAATCGCTGATGCTAAAAGAGAAAACCCAGGCGATGAATCTTTGATGCTGACAGAGGCAGATCTTTATTTACAATTGAAAGATTATGAAGGCTATAAAGCAGTAGTAACTCAATTATTGGATAAAAACCCAAACGATGCAGATTTAGTTTATAATCTTGGAGTTATCGCTTTTGATGGAGGCCAAATGACCGAAGCTGAACAATACTTTAGAAAAACTATTGCTATCAATCCTGAATACGCAAATGCGTACGTGAATATCGCAGCAATCAAATTTAAAGAAGATAAGCTTGTAGTTGATAAGATGAACGCCCTTGGTACATCTGCTGCAGATAATAAAAAGTATGATGCTTACAAAGCTGAAAGAACTTCAACCTTCAAAGGTTTATTGCCTCTTCTTGAAAAAGCATATTCTATTGATCCAGAAAATCAGAATGTAATTTACAACCTAAGTACTGTTTACAATTATCTTGAAATGAAAGCAAAATACAATGAACTTAAAGCAAAGGTTAAAGAATAATCTAGCATAGGTTTAAAAAAAAAAACGTCTCGAAATTTCGAGACGTTTTTTTTTAAATATACTTTTTTATTACCCTGAGTTTGTGCGTGTGCCGTTGGGTTTCTGGATTAAAAATTCCTAGGTGATCGAGTCTATCAATTCGTACTTTTCCACTAGAGTGAATGATATAATTATCTTCCATAATAATCCCTACGTGTGTAATCACACCTTCGTCATTATCAAAAAAAGCCAAATCTCCTTCTTCACTTTCCTCGATAAAACTTAGCGGTTCACCTTGCAAAGCTTGCTGCGAAGCATCGCGTTCCAGTTGAAAACCATTCAGTTTATACACCATTTGTGTAAATCCGGAACAGTCAATCCCAAAAGGAGTTCGTCCGCCCCATAAATAAGGAGTATTCAAATATAGAAAAGCTGTATCAACAAGTATTGATTTACTCTGAATCTCATTCACCGACTGACCTTCAAAAACAAATTGTTCTTTATTAATTGAATCCATACTTAAAAAGTTCATCGAAGATCCCAGGGGAATTGTAGTTAGCAAATGATCTTTTGCCGCAACATACTCTATTAAATCTGTGGTTAGAATTCTAGACTGAGCAGAAAGATTTTCGAAATCTTTCTCGCTGATTTCAACAGACTGTTTTGCATCAATCCAACCTTCATAACCATCAAACTGATTTTTTATTCGATGCCATTCTTTATTAAGAGACACTTCCAGAATCTGAAAGTGTTCTCCAAATAAGAGTTGTGAAACAATTTCGCTTCTATGACTAGAATCGGCACGTAGCGGAATGATGGCCAGTTTTGAAATACCAAACATGTGGGTAATTTTAAAAATTAGGCTCTTTCAATCACAATTGCAGATGCACCACCACCACCATTACAGATAGCTGCCGCACCAATTTTCGCATTATTTTGTTTCAATACATTTAGCAAAGTAACAACGATTCTAGCACCAGAACATCCTAGAGGGTGTCCAAGAGAAACTGCTCCACCGTTTACATTTACTTTAGATGCATCAAGATTTAAAATTTTAGAGTTCGCAAGACCAACAACAGCAAACGCCTCGTTGAATTCAAAGTAATCTACATCTGTAATCGCAACACCTGCTTTATCCAATGCTTTTGGCAAAGCGATAGAAGGCGAAGTTGTAAATTTATTTGGCTCTTGAGCAGCATCTGCATATCCAGTGATATAAGCAAGAATATCCAATCCAAGCTCATTTGCTTTCTCTTCACTCATAATTACAACCGCAGCAGCACCATCATTAATAGTCGAAGCATTTGCAGCCGTTACAGTTCCATCTTTTGTAAATGCACCTCTCAGCGAAGGAATTTTGTCCAATTTCACATTGCTGTATTCTTCATCTTTAGTCACCATAATCGGATCACCTTTACGTTGAGGCACAGCCACGGGAACAACTTCCTCGTCAAATTTTCCAGCCTCCCAAGCATTTGCAGATCTCGTGTAAGATTCAACAGCATAAGCATCTTGATCTTCACGAGAAAAATTATATTCTGTAGCACAAGCATCAGCACAAACTCCCATTGCATTATTATCGTACGCATCTACAAGACCATCTTTTTGAAGACCGTCAATCATAGTAGCAGGACCAAATTTCGTAGCATTTCTCAAGTGCAAATAGTGAGGAATCATACTCATATTTTCCATTCCACCAGCGACAACAATCTCAGCATCACCAGCTTTAATTGCTTGAGCAGCTTGCATAATCGCTTTCATACCAGAAGCACAAACCTTGTTTACAGTAGTTGCAACCACCTCTTTGCTGAGACCAGCAAGAAGAGCCGCTTGCCTAGCAGGAGCTTGACCTACACCAGCTTGAACAACATTTCCCATAATTACCTCATCCACTTTTGCGTAGTCAAGATTAATTTTGTCTAGCGCACCTTTTATTGCCGTAGCACCCAATTGTGGAGCAGGAACAGTAG
>JBBSQV010000043.1:0-18089 GCA_038243675.1 Flavobacteriales bacterium | reverse complement strand
CGCTGCTGTTACTGCCGAAGTAAAAATGATGATGGATCCAAGTATCGATCCATTTGCCGCTCCGCCAGTTGATGAAGTTGTATAAGCTCCCGCAAAATTTGGTGCTAGTGATGTTCAAGATCTTAATTGGGTACAATTGCTCAATGCTTATACTTGCACAGAATGCGGACGATGTACAGATGTATGTCCAGCAAATATTACAGGGAAAAAGCTGTCTCCTCGTAAGGTTATGATGGATACCAGAGACAGACTGCAAGAAGTTGGGAAAAACATTGATGCTAATAAAGGTGTTTTTGTTCCAGACAATAAAATGCTTCTCAACGACTATATAACTCCAGAAGAATTATGGGCCTGTACATCTTGCAACGCATGCGTCGAAGTATGTCCAGTAAATATTGACCCACTATCTATTATAATGGATATGAGACAATTTCTTGTCATGGAGCAAAGTGCAGCACCAGCACCTATTAATACAATGTTTTCAACGATAGAAAACAATGGGGCAGCTTGGCCATATAATCAACAAGACAGACTTAATTGGAAAGACGAGTAGATTTAAGAAACTCTCATTCTTTAGATTTAGAAATTTTATATAAAATGCTTAGCAATTCAGTTTGCTAGATTATAAAAATATTACAATGTCAGAAAAACTAATAGTGCCCACAATGGCCGAAATGCTTGCTGCAGGAAAGCAACCAGAAGTTTTATTTTGGGTTGGCTGTATGGGCAGCTTTGATGATCGCGCCAAAAAAATTACCAAGGCTTTTGTAAAAATCCTTAATAGATCGAATGTTTCTTTTGCGGTATTAGGTACTGAAGAAAGTTGTACAGGAGATCCAGCAAAACGTGCTGGAAACGAATTTTTGTTTCAAATGCAAGCAATGATGAATATTGAAGTTTTGAATGCTTACGAAGCAAAGAAAATTGTGACCGCTTGTCCACACTGTTTTAATACTATAAAAAATGAGTATCCAGAATTAGGTGGTACCTATGAAATTGTACACCATACAGAATTCCTGAAGTCATTACTTGACGATGGAAGACTTACAATAGAAGGAGGACAGTTTAAAGGGAAGAAAATCACTTTCCACGACCCTTGTTATTTAGGTCGCGCGAATAATATATATGAAGCTCCACGTGATTTGATTATGAAATTGGATGCTGAGCTTGTAGAAATGAAAAGATCTAAGAAAAATGGACTTTGCTGTGGAGCAGGCGGAGCTCAGATGTGGAAAGATGCAGAACCTGGTGACAAAGAGATTAACATTGAACGTACTGAGGAAGCACTAGAGCTTCAACCGGAAATTATCGCAGCGGGATGTCCTTTCTGCACAACGATGCTTACTGATGGAATAAAAGCCAAAAATAAAGAGCAAGAAGTGAAGATTATGGACATTGCAGAGTTAATTGCGAACGCAGCTGACTTATAGAAATTAGTTTAAAATATTTTAAAAAATAAAATTATGTACGTTCCATTTGAAAATCTTCCCGAAGAATCTAAGATCTGGATTTACCAATCTAATCGAAAATTTTCTGATGAAGAATTTGCAGAAATTGAGAAAGATTTAAAAAATTATCTAGAAGGCTGGAGTGCTCACGGTGTAAGTCTTGAAGCTTCTTATCAGTTAAAATACAATAGATTTATTATTCTAGCCGTTAATCAAGATGTGCAAGCTGCAACTGGCTGTTCAATTGACGATTCTGTACGATTTATACAAGAGCTTGAAAAGAAATATGACGTCGACTTACTTGACAAGATGAATGTTACTTTTAAGTTGGGTGATCATATTGCTCACAAATCTCTAGTCGAATTTAAAAAAATGGCAAAAGAAAAAGCAGTTTCCGGTAACACAATTGTATTTAATAACTTGGTGAATGATCTAGGTGAATACAATGAATACTGGGAAGTTCCGGCTATTGACAGCTGGCACAGCCGATTTTTTTAAAAAAAACTTACTTCAATATGCGCATCTACTTAATAGCACTACTTTTTGTGGTGCAATATTCTTTCGCGCAGTTTCGCGTTAAAGAACCTATTCTTAAACGAACTCCCGAAACTATTTGGGTAGACAGTTTATATAATAAAATGAACTTGGAAGAACGCATCGGCCAATTATTTATGATTGCAGCGTATTCCAATAAAGACACAGTGCACGAGAACAGAATTGCCCGCCTAGTAAAAAACTACAAAATTGGTGGTGTTATTTTTTTTCAAGGTGGCCCTATAAGACAAGCTAATCTTACCAATCGATACCAATCTCTAGCAGAAATTCCATTATTTGTAGGTATTGACGCAGAGTGGGGGCTTGCAATGAGATTAGATTCTGTTGCGAGATTCCCATGGAATATGACTTTGGGTGCTATCCAAAATATTGATTTGATTACAAAAGTTGGTGACGCCTACGGTGTGCAAAGTAAAAGAATGGGAGTACATTTTAATTTTGCTCCAGTAATTGATATTAATACCAATCCACTTAATCCTATTATTGGAACGCGATCCTTTGGCGAAGACAAAGTAAATGTCACAAAAAGAGCTTCGGCATTGATGCGTGGAATACAACGTCAGGGCGTTTTTGCTACAGGAAAACATTTTCCGGGTCACGGAGATACTTCTGTAGATTCACATTATACGCTTCCAGTTGTTAACTTTAGCAAAGAAAGATTAGAAAGCACGGAATTCTATCCTTACAAAAAACTTTTTAAAGATGGTTTAGCTTCTGTGATGGTTGCCCATTTACAAGTTCCTGCTTTGGAACCACGGGAAAATTATCCTACATCTCTATCTTATAACGTTGTAACCAATGTTTTACAGAAAGAATTAGGTTTTAAAGGTCTAATTTTCACAGATGCACTAAATATGAAAGGGGCTTCAAACTTTAAGCAGCCTGGTGATATTGATCTTGAAGCTTTACTGGCTGGGAATGATATTTTACTTTTTGCGGAAGATGTACCTTTAGCAGTGGAGAAGATTTGTGTCGCGTATCAAGATTCAATTGTCACAGAAGAACGTTTGGAACATTCAGTGAAAAAGATTTTGAAGTATAAGTACAAAGTTGGACTAGACCATTATCATCCGATTAACACAAACAACTTATTTAATGATCTGAATAATATTCAAAATGAAGCTTTACAGTATGAGTTGTACGAAAATGCAATTACTATAATTAAGAATAAAAATAATATTTTACCAATCGAGAAACTGGAAAAAGAGAGAATCGCCTATGTAAAATTGGGTGACGATAATCAGAGTCCGTTTCTTGAAACTTTAAAAAAGTATACTGAAGTAACTGAACTTCAAGACAAGAATGTTGACACCTTATTATTGCGATTAAAAGATTTTACCAAAATTATAGTAGGATTTCATAAGGCTGATGGAGCTTGGAAAAAGCACGACTTTAAACAATCTGAAGTTTCTCTACTAGAAGCGATTGCGAAAAATAATTCGGTAATCTTAGATATTTTTGCCAAACCATATTCATTGATGGCAGTTAAGAATTTCGAAAACATTGATGCAATTATTGTATCCTATCAAAATACAGACATTTCGCAAATTGTGTCTGCCGAATTAATTTTCGGAGCTATAGAAGCAAAAGGGAAACTTCCCGTTTCTATCAATAAAAACTTTGCCGTTAATGACGGATTAAGTACTAAAAAACTAAACAGACTAGGATTTACTGCTCCCGAAAATGTAGGTATGAGTTCTACGATTTTGTCCAAAATTGATCAAATAGCACAGAAAGCGATAGACGGCAAAATGACACCAGGCGCTCAAGTTTTAGTGGCAAGGTTTGGAAAAGTTGTTTTTCAGAAATCTTATGGAACGCATACATACGAGAAGCAAATAAAAGTAACAAATGATGATTTATATGATGTTGCTTCGGTGACTAAGATTGTGGCGACACTCCCAAATGTGATGCAGCTTTTTGATACAAATATATTAACTGCAGATAGCAAATTGGGCGATATGCTACCGTCGTTTAAAAACACAGATAAAGCATCAATTGACTTAAAACATTTACTTACGCACTCGGCAGGACTAGCAGCTTGGGCGGCGTTTTATAAAAAGACAATTGATGACCAAGGTATCCCATTAGAGAAATATTACAAGCAAACTTATACAAAAGATTTCTCGCTTCAAGTAGCAGAAAATTTATATATTAGAAATGATTATAAAGACTCAATTCTTAAATATATTGGAGATAGTCAGTTAAGCGGTAGTAACAAATATAAATACAGTGATTTTGCTTTTATTATTCTAAAGAATTACTTAGAAAAATACAGTGGAAAAAGTTTGGATATATTAAGTGAGGATAACTTTTACAGTAAATTAGGAATGAACAGCACCATGTTTAATCCACTACAAAAATTTGATATGAGCAGAATTCCCCCAACGGAGAATGATACTTATTTTAGACATCAAAGTATTCAAGGATATGTCCATGATATGGAAGCAGCTATGGAAGGTGGAGTAGGTGGTCACGCTGGACTATTCTCCAATTCTATGGATCTTGCAAAGATTATGCAGATGTATTTGCAAAAAGGAAATTATGGAAATCATCAGTTCTTCTCAGAAAAGACTTTTGATACCTTTAATAAGCAGATTTATGCAGATATGCGTAACCGTCGAGGATTAGGTTTTGATAAACCTCAATTTCCGGGAGATTCAGGACCTACGTGCAACTGTGTTTCTACAGAAAGTTTTGGGCATACAGGATTTACAGGAACCATGGTTTGGGCAGATCCTCAAACAGATATTGTTTATATTTTCCTATCCAATCGAACTTTTCCAACTGCCGAAGTGAATACGCTTAGCAAACAGAATATTCGCGAAGATATTCAGAAAATTATTCAGCAGGCCATAATTTTACGCAACTAGTTTGAACAGGTATATGGCAATCAAGCCAAAATAGACCTGGTAATTTTTGATTATAAAGCAGATGAAAATAGCAATAGTATGTTATCCCACATTTGGTGGAAGTGGAGTAGTGGCAACTGAGTTAGGTCTCGCACTTGCACACAGAGGACACGAAGTGCATTTTATTACGTACAGCCAGCCGGTGCGCTTGGCTTTATTGAGTCCTAATGTACATTATCACGAAGTCAATGTTCCAGAATATCCATTGTTTCATTATCAGCCTTATGAACTTGCACTATCTAGCAAATTGGTAGATATGGTGAAGCTTTACGGTATTGAAATTCTTCACGTTCATTATGCTATTCCGCATGCGTACGCAGGCTATATGGCGAAGCAGATTTTAAAAGATGAAGGAATTGATATTCCAATGGTTACAACTCTTCACGGAACGGATATTACCCTCGTTGGGAATCATCCATTTTACAAACCTGCCGTTTGCTTTAGCATCAATAAATCGGATGTTGTAACTTCAGTTTCAGAAAGTTTAAAACAGCAGACATACGATTTGTTTAATATTACAAAAGAAATTCATGTAATTCCCAACTTTATAGAACTCAACAACAATATAAACGATCCCACGATTCCTTGTATGCGATCAGCAATTGCTAGGAAAGAAGAGCGCATTATTACCCATGTCAGTAACTTCAGAAAAGTTAAAAGAATTCCTGATGTGGTGAAAATTTTTGCTGAGATTCAGAAAAAGATTCCGTCCAAATTACTTATGGTGGGTGACGGGCCAGAAAAGATTGCAGCGGAGCAGTTGTGCAAAAAACTAGGTATTTCTGATAAAGTTTTATTTTTGGGAAACAGCAGTGAAATCGATCAGATTTTAAGTTATACCGATTTATTTTTACTTCCGTCAGAAACAGAAAGTTTTGGTCTTGCCGCCTTGGAAGCAATGGCGTGGAGCGTTCCCGTAATATCAAGCAATTCGGGTGGACTTCCCGAAGTGAATATTGATGGTGTTTCAGGTTTTCTGAGCAATGTTGGAGACATAGAATCAATGGCAATAAATGCGGTATCAATTTTAGAAAACGATGAAAAGCTTGCCTTATTTAAAGCAAACGCACTGAAAGTTGCAAAAACTTTTGACATTATAAACATACTACCTTTGTATGAAGATCTTTATAGAAAAGTTTTAAATAGAGAAATATGAAAAAGATAGCAATACTGATGACCAGCATTTTTATCGTAGGCTGTTCGTCTCAGGGAACTCAAAAAAGTTCTGATCATCCGTTGTACGAAGTATTATTACAAAGTGATCAAGATGGCGCTGAAATTCAGTTTTACGAAATACTGTCGGAGGTAAATGAAATAAAAATGCTTTTGGGCGATCCCGATTTAAGAAAAAAAATTAGTGAAGATGACATTAAAACTGCCAACTTTGTAATTCTGAACATGGGTGAAAAATCTTCAGGTGGATACTTAATAGGAGTGGAAAGTGTACTTGAAGAAGCAGATAAAATTATTTTGACTGTCCGACAAACCGCACCAGCTGCGGGAGCAATGTCTACATCTGTGATGACTTATCCTTATGCCGTTGTAAAGATTAACTCTAAAAAGAAAATTGAAATTAAATAGCTTTATTGGAGCTATTTTTTTTTTGGGCGAGCCCTGCGCCATAATGACCCCCTTCAAAATTTAAGTTATAATGTGGCTTGGTCAGGCTGTCCGCTCCCAATCTTTCTTGTGGCTTTTGCTCCGCAAAGCCACAAGAAAGGATTTCCACTACCATCCTTCTCGCAAAACGACGTAGATTATTTGTTATTCTTTAATCATCGAATAAGGAAATTTAATGATAAGCTGCGAGATCATGCCGCATATTGAAATTGACGAAAACTTTCAAAGTATAAACTTTAATAAATTTGTACTTATGATTGGAGAACAACTTGAGAATGATGGAAATTGTCGACACTTTTATTCGATCGAAACTTTTCTAATATGACAGCTAGCGTAATTGTGAAAATCCTAACCAGAAAAAAGTGTTGAGGCAAGCATTTGATGTTGAAACAATAAAGATCACGGACTTTAGGAAAGTAAACAATACAAGTCTAGTAAATTTCCTATTTGATTTTATAGTTGAGCCTGATTGGAGCGACGACAGAAACCACCTTATAAAATTACAAGACGGATTTTGAAATTCACAATAATTTAGAAGAGACTGATCTTTCGATAATTTTAATAGGATGGCTTGACAAAGACAATGAAAAAGTCCTTGAGCCTGAGCGTTCTATTTAAAAATATTACTCTTTAATTATTTCGTCTGAGAAAACTGTAAATGTATTGACGTCAAGTAAGTGGACATATGATTAACATATTGATAGATGGTATATCAAATTAAACATTTAATGTAGTCTTGCCTTAATGCCCTAACGCCATAGCCGTGATAGAAGCGTAAATCCCGCAGGCAGCAGGTCTAATTTTTTCCTGGTATAATAGAGCGACCAAAGGAAGCTCCTATTATGGCATTGGAAAAAAAGACCCGCAACGAGGAATTGTAGAGAATAGCGCGATTAGCTCCTGAAAATTATAATTCTGATTGAACTTCTAAAATTTTTGGTGTTCTATAAATTGTGAATTGCAGTAGAATAGCGATGATAATTGTTAGCATTGCGCCGATGAAATTTAGCCATAGGAAGCTAACAATATCCAAATAATAAATATAGAATATCGCAAGTTGACTTATAACTGTACTCCAGAAAATGGCTTGTGCTTTGACGAATTTGATGTAGAAACCAACTAAGAATATTCCTAAAACAGTTCCGTAGAAAACCGATCCGACAATGTTTACAAGCTGAATAAGGTTTTCGAATAATGTTCCGACGCAAGCAAAAAGAATTGCGATGATTCCCCATAAAAGAGTAAAAACTTTGGTTGCATTTACAAAGTGTTTATCAGATCTTTCGCCTTTAATATTTCGCTTATAGATGTCGATTGCAGTTGTAGAAGCAAGCGCAGTGAGTCCTGACGCTGAAGACGACATTGCCGCCGACAGAATAACCGCAAGTAATAAACCGATTAATCCTTGGGGAAGGTAATTTAAAATAAAGTGAATAAAAACGTAATCTTTATCGTTAGTTTCGGTCTTGCTATCGGCCTTTGAGATAAGAACTTTTGCCTCTTCACGAAGTTCTTTTTCTTTACCTGACAAGCCAATAAGCTGTTGTCTTAAAATCGGATTATCGTAATTCTGATTGAGATGATCGATGTATAAAAGGTTTAGTTCCTTTTTCTCCTCGGAAAGCGTTACTAATTTTGCTTCCAGATTGTTGTATTCTTCTTTATATTTTGTTTGCTCGACTGCAATTTTGTTATTAGGATTGAAATTTAGAGGAACATCATTGAATTGGAAGAAGACAAAGACCATCACACCTGTAAGAAGAATAAAAAACTGCATTGGCACTTTGAGGAGTCCGTTCATAATTAGTCCCATCTGACTTTCTTTCACCGACTTACCAGATAGGTAGCGACCAACTTGTGACTGATCTGTACCAAAATAGGCGAGCGCGAGAAAGAAACCACCAGTGATTCCGCTCCAAAAAGTATATCGAGTTTCGGGATTAAAAGAGAAATCAACAATATCCATTTTGTCATTCGCACCAGCAATATGCAGTGTATTGCTAAAAGTCATATCATTTGGTAGGTAATGCAAAATCAAGAAAAATGTGATAAACATCCCCGACATTATTACAAACATTTGTTGCTTTTGAGTGACATTCACAGCTTTTGTTCCACCAGAAACAGTGTAAATAATCACCAAAATACCAATCATAATATTCATTGCCGTAAGATTCCAACCTAATATTGTGGACAGAATGATGGACGGCGCATAAATTGTTAAACCTGTTCCTAATCCACGCTGTATAAGAAACAGTAATGCAGCTAGAGAACGTGTTTTCAAGTCAAAACGCTGCTCGAGATATTCATAAGCCGTATACACTTTAAGCCGGTGATACATCGGAATAAACGTAATACAGATAACTACCATTGCGATTGGAAGTCCAAAGTAGAACTGCACAAAACCCATTCCGTCGTGGTATGCTTGACCTGGAGTAGAAAGAAATGTTATGGCACTTGCCTGCGTTGCCATAACCGAAAGGCCGACTACGTGCCAGGGAGTTTCGTTGTTGCCGAGAATAAAATCTTTTACATCTTTGCTTCCACGTGTTTTGTAGACGCCAAAAGATACTATTGAAAGCAACGTAACAACGAGAATTATCCAATCAATTTGCTGCATTGTTTATGAAAATATTTGCATTAGGAAATAAAAAGTCACGATGTATAGAAAATTTGCAATAAGCACGAAAGAGTAACTTTTTTTCCAGACTATTTTTGTGTTATTTTTCATTTTAATAAGGAATTGAAATCATATTTGCCATTAGCTTGAATGCACCGCTAACTCCTGCAGGTAGTTCTCTAAAAAAGCTGATACCTGTGTAAATATACTGACCTTTGCCGTATTTTGCCACTAGAATAGCTCCATCTTTAGCCTCTTCGCCTTCGTCGTGAGCAGAGATAATGGGAGTGAAGGCTTTGTCCCATTTGTTTGGATAATAAAGACCTTGTTCTTGTGTCCAACCTTCAAAATCTTGCTGAGTAATCTTATTTGGAAAATTTAATATCGAATGTTGAGGCGCAAGAAATGTTATTTTTGCATTCTCGTCCGTAACACGATCTTTGGAAATTGTGAGTGGAAATGGGGCGATCTTATCGGTAACTAATTTGCCTAGAGTGTTATACTGAACTATCATTGTTTTTCCGGAATGAACAAAGTCTAAAAGTAAATCCTGCTTTAATCCCAGCTCTGTAATTGTATTGTAAGCACGAATTCCTGTGATGATTACATTATATTTCGCTAGATTTTCTTTGGAAATATCCGCAGGATTTAAAATTTGCACGTCATAGCCCATTTGAGATAAACTTGTGGCAACTTCATCTCCGGCGCCCATAATATATCCAATTTTTTGTTTTCCAGTTTTGATATCCAGTTTGATGAATTTTGCCTGAGCTTTTTGCAAAACTTGCTGTTTCGCAATATGTGGATAACGAATATATGTTTGCTCCATATCATATCTTTTCCCGTCCATAAAAGCCACCGCTTGTGCTGTTATTTCTTCTTCATCTTTGGGTGGAGTGACAGTAAAAGTGTAGTAATCTTCGGCACCTTTTAATGCGAGAGAAAATGGAATTTCTGCAGGTGTCACTTCCCAAGTTGCAGGAAGTTCCAAAGTTAATTTTCCATTTGCTCCATCCTTCCCAGCTTTGACCTTTACAGTTACCGCCATCTTTTTCTTAGTGAAAATTTGGACTTTTTCTGTAATAGAAGTTGTAACTGCTGGAACTATATCGAAGTTTTCGAAAATCTCGCCCGTTACAGGATCATTGTACTTATAAGCTACTTCTTGAGTTTTAGATATTTCCTTGCCATCAATTAGGAAATTGTATGTCAGTCTTACTGATCTTTCGGCTTGTGGTTTGCCGCGATCATTTTGATCTTCTACAGAATACATTCCTTCTGTTGCTTGGTCATTTAAATAATACGGAGCAGAGTAGGGAGCCTTTGCCAATTGCACAGAGGTAACAATCTTTTCTGGTATATTATTGTTTAATTTTTTATTGTAGACTTTTTTCTCATTAGCAGGAAATGATGTTATAGAAGCTAAAGTAACTGGCACCGAACTTCTATTGGTTATTTCTGAATATATTTTTATGTTATTTTCAGGATTGCTATCTGATTTAGTTGTCACTGATTCAGTATACAATCCTAAACAAGAAATTATAATATCTGAAATTTCTTCTGATTTGACAGCTTTCCAATGTCGATCATTTAGATTTTGAATAAGCTTATACGCTTTTAATAATTCGGACACAGACGCAGAGGGATTTTTGAAATCAAACTTCATCTGAACATTTTCAAGAATTTTTCCTATTTCATCACCTCCTTCAACTCTATGCCAAGACGTATCTATTCCTTCAAATATATTATTGGACTTGATTAGTGTCCCTTTCACAAATTCGAGATACTCGGTATCAGCACCTCGACTTCCTGTAGATCCGAATCCCTGAGATTGATGTCTACTGCGGCTTAAAGCAGCTATTTCTTGATTGCTTTTTCCCCATGCGTCGTAATAGACGCCTGTTGGAATGCTTGAGTAATTTGATTTGTCAATTTTATCAAAAGCCTCTGGACTTCCATAAAAGAAATAAGAAACATTAAAGAATGCTCTTTTAGGTTGCCAAGGTTTGACCTGTGAGAGTTGGTAAGGAAATTTTGTAGGATCATTTGCTAGGTCAAAACTTTCAAGACTTAACATCGCCGAAGCGGTGTGATGGCCGTGCGTTGTCCCTGGTGTTCTATCATCAAATCTGTTGATAATAACATCTGGACGAAAGTTTCTAATAACCCAAACAATATCGCTGAGAACTTCTTCTTTATTCCAAATTTTTAAAGTTTCGTCAGGAGTTTTAGAATATCCAAAGTCATTCGCTCTTGAGAAGTATTGAATTCCACCATCAATTTTTCGCGCCTCAAGAAGTTCTTGCGTTCGGATCACTCCGAGTTGCTCCCTTAATTCAGTTCCAATTAAGTTTTGCCCCCCATCACCTCTTGTTAGGGATAAATAAGCAGTACGGGCGTGAACACTATTTGAGTAATAGGATATAAGTCTTGTATTCTCGTCATCTGGATGAGCAGCTAAGTATAGAACTGAACCCAAAAAGTTTAATTTTTGAATGTCGCTGTATATCGCTGCAGCATCTTTTTTGACGGGCGATTGAGCGTACGATAATTTTGATAGAAGAAGAAAACAAAGAATCAGAAAAAAAGAGGATTTGAACATTAAATCTGGATATTTTGATAAATTTCAAATATACTAAAACCTCTTTGTTTCTGACACAAATAGCCATCAATTATGACTGTTAAATTGTTTTAAATATCCTCATTTTTCATTCTTCCTTTGGCGTTGTAAGGAAACATTACTTTATGTACTGGAAGAAAGTCTGTAATATCTTCTCCGTCATAATCTGTTATTTTTACTCTTTGTTTGTTATATAGTGAATATCCACCATAATTTTCAGGGAAACTTTCAGCCGTTACCCATTGTTTGTTTAAGCGAAAAAGAAATAAATTACTTTGACTATCATAATATGCTTGAAGGTTAGGATAATAGTAATATCTGATAGAGGCATCTACAGAAATTTCATTAGTTTTTGTTGCCAATAGTTGGTTAGAGGCAATTTGGGAATAGGAAGTAGAGTAGGACAGCGCACATACAAATAATACAGTTATAATTTTTGATTTCATAATATTTGAAAAATGTTGTTTATAAATTTGAAATTACACATGTAAAATTACAAATAAAAGGAAGTCACTAGGATAATGTGCTTCATAATATCGATGATCTACCGCTTTTTGTATTTTATGTAGTAACAATCTTATAAACATCTACAATTATAATGTTTGATTATACGTGGAAGGGTGTCTAATATAATAGCTGATTTTCGTATTATTAATTTCTAGTTAGTTCTAGAATTTTATCATAAAAAAAACTGCCAACTATAAGCTGGCAGTTTTTTCATATTTAATTTCTATTTACTACAAAATCAAAATCAACAGTAGAATTACAATTATAATTGCACCAACTGAAAGATAAATTCCGTTACCACTAGATTTAAGATCAGCTTTGATAGATTTTACCTCTTTACGAAGCTCTCTTTTTTCTGCTCTAGACATATCTGACTTGTCCATGTCCTTAATTTCATTCAATCGATTTACTAAAGATTCAACATGCGCGTTTGCAGCAGCAGTTTCTATGGGCGTAACTAGTTTGTCATTAGAAGCATGCATAGGAGTAAATGTTAATGACATTAATGCTACTAACATAAGCATAAGTGATTTTTTCATGGTTTTTTTATTTATGGTTATCTTTAACAAATTTAAGTAGAAGTGTATCTAAAGTATTACAAAACTAATTTGAAAATTTGCAGGATTTACATTAATGTATAAATCTAATAAGTACTGTATCCGCAAATCTCCAGCCCGTACCCAATCATTCCAACTCTTTTTGACTGCTCTGAATTAGTCAATAGGTTTAACTTTGAAATATCTAAATCGTGCAAAATCTGCGCACCAATTCCAAAGTCTTTAATATCCATTTTAATTTCTGGGGCTTGCACTGTTCCTTGCGATTGCAATACTTTAAGTTCAGAAAGTCTATTCAATAAGTCTAATGAATGATTTTCGTGATTAATAAAAACTACTGCACCTTGCTCATTCTCGTTTAGTTTTGCAAATATTCTATCTAGTTTATCTCCTTCAGTTTGTGTAAGAGTACCAAGGATATCATTGTTGATCGCAGTTGAATTTATTCTAGTAAGAACTTCATCACCTGTATTCCAAGTTCCCTTAGTAAGCGCTATATGCATCTGTTTGTTTGTAGTTTGCTGATAGGCGCGGAGACGAAATATTCCGAATCGTGTCTGAAGATCATAATCTTCTTTCTTTACAATCAGACTATCATGTTTCATTCTATAAGCAACAAGATCTTCTATCGAAACGATTTTTAAATCGAATTTCTTAGCTACAACCATTAGTTGTGGAAGTCTAGCCATCGAGCCATCTTCGTTTAGAATTTCGACCAAGATACCTGCAGATTTTAACCCTGCAAGTCGTGCGAAGTCAATCGTAGCTTCAGTGTGACCTGTTCGTCTTAGTACACCACCTTGTTTTGCTCTTAGTGGAAAAATATGTCCTGGACGACCTAGATCTTCCGGCTGAGTACTATCATCAACAAGTGCCAATACTGTCTTTGCTCTATCATGAACTGAAATTCCAGTCGTGCATCCGTTTCCTTTTAAATCTACTGAAACTGTAAACTGAGTTTCATGAAGAACTGTATTATTAGTCACCATTAGATTTAAATCAAGCTCTTTACATCTTCTCTCAGTAAGAGCCGCACATATTAAACCACGACCATTTGTGGCCATAAAATTAATCATCTCAGGAGTAACTTTTTCTGCAGCTGCAACAAAATCACCTTCATTCTCGCGACCTTCGTCATCAACGACAATAATAATCTTGCCCTGACGAATCTCTTCAATCGCTTCTTCAATGGTATTTAGTGCAATAGTATCAGTCGTCATAGTATTATTTTTTTGAGGATATTAATTTTTTGAATAATTTTTGAATTGGAAGTATTATCACGTCCATGTTGATTAGTCCAATATCATTTTTTGCTCTGTAAGTAAGCAGTACGGCAAGAGGAGCTAGAATTATTGTTGACATCCAAGTTCCTAAGAACGGTGAAATCTCATCTTCTTGCGCTATTTTTTTTCCAAAAGTATTGATGAAATGAAATATAATGAAAATTAAAACTGCAAAAACAATAGGAAGACCTAATCCACCTTTTCTAATAATAGCACCTAAAGGAGCGCCAATAAAGAACATTAGAAAACAAGAAATTGCAATAACAAACTTTTCGTAAAATGCAATCCAGTGACTATTAATATTTTTCTGTTTGTTTTCAAATTCAATCTGCGAACTATTGATTCCGAACGCACTATTTAAAACGAAACTATTAGCAACCTTCAAAATTTCTGCCTGATCTGCATTTTCAAAGAAAGCTAAAACGTTTTTTTCTGTTGGGGGAACTTTTATTTTGACTGCAGGAAGATTGCTATTTTCTACCGGTAGCACATAAGGATTCAATATTCCAGTTCGTTGGTAACTATTATCAGAGAATGATTTTAGTTCTTTTGTATAATCTGTTGCGAGTGAATCTACAGTATATTTAAGCTCATTTACAGTAAGCATATTATTTGTATTGCTTATCTGAGTTTCGTCCATATCTCCACCAGTGAGTGAAGAAAGATCTATATTAAGAATATATTTTTTGAAAGAACTTTTGGCAAAAGGTTGTTTATTTCTATCCTGAAAGTTTTTAGGAATAATATCCTCATAATAGTAACCATCATTTAACACAAGCTGTAAAATACTAGATTTTTTACTACTTATAAGCTCTCCAGTTTTGGCCTTAATAACTGTAGAATTACGTGTATCTAATTGAGATTTTTTGTGGATTGTAATTCCAGTAAGGAATCGTCCGTCTTTTCCGGATTTTTTGTTGACTTTAATATTATAATCGCCCACGTCATTAAACTGTCCTTCACCAATTGCAAGGGCAGGTTGAACTTGGGCTAAATTCTTCCGGAAATTTACAAATTTATATTCTGCGAATGGTATAATATTATTAGCGAAAGCAAAAGCAGCAACTGCTAAAACTGCAATGAAGATTGTTAATCCGCGCATAGCCCGGTTAAGGGAAATACCAGCAGATTTCATCGCTGCGAATTCATAATTTTCGGATAGATTGCCAAAGGTCATAATAGACGCTAGAACAATCGAAAGTGGCAGTACTAAAGGTACCACATTTGGCATTTTGTAAAAAATAAACTTGAAAATCAGAAGCACATCTAAGTCTTTCCCAGCAAGTTCTCCTATAAATAGCCAAACTGTTTGTAGAATAAATATTAAAAATAAGATTACAAATACAGTTCCAAATGTAGTTATAAAGCTTGTAAGAATGTACTTGTCAAGTATTTTCACAGAACTTAATCTAGTTTATTAATGTAATAATTAGGATATTTATTTTGCGCAAATATAAATTGATTTTTTGACAGCGGCTGATTGGTTTTAAAAGAATTAACAGTGAGTGTCGTCTTAGTGCCATTCTTACCACTTTCAATCAAATTATAGATGTGTTTAGTCTGAATATCGATACCTAATAGAATCTCTTTTCTCTGATCTTTTGAACTAATCGGAGTTAACTTTACATACTGAATTTTTCGGCCTTTTACATTTTGCAAAATATCCCAGTCATATTTATATCCTTTATTAAAAAATGTTAACATTTTTGATGGTGTAATTGCACTATCATCGTTGTCATCTACTTTACTTATAGAAACTTCTTCGTCTTCTGGCACAATAGTATAAGTCTTAACTCCATCAAAAATCTTCGTTACGCCCATAAAATTCAACAAATATTTGTTGCCTTGCATAGTTACATTTCCTTTGCTATCTTGATTTATATTTTCTTTTGCATTGTTAAGTTGGTATTTAAAATCAATTGCAATATTGTCGTAGGATTTAATTTTTGAAGTTACATCATCAAGTAAAGCTTTTGCTTTTTTATCTTGAGCTTGTGCGCTAAAAGTGATTAATGCGATAAGTAAAATCTGTGCTAACTTTTTCATTTTTTAACTGTTTTGTTCGTTACTAAAGAATTGATCGAGCGCTGATAAATCAGAAATATTAACTCCTCTTGCTTTACTACCTTCAAATTGACCTACAATTCCCGCAGCTTCTAATTGATCTATCAATCTACCTGCTCGATTATAACCCAATTTTAATTTTCTTTGAAGTAGGGAAGCTGATCCTTGTTGTGATGTTACAATGATTTCAGCAGCTTCTCTAAAGAGAGCATCTCGTTCAGAAATATTCATATCAAGATTAATGCCACTATCATCCTTATCGAACTCAGGAAGCAGATATGCGTTTGGATAGGCTTTTTGCGCTCCAATATATTCAGTAAGTCTTTCTACCTCTGGAGTATCAACGAAAGCACATTGAACACGAACCACATCGTTTCCATTTGTATACAGTAAATCGCCTCGTCCTATGAGCTGATCGGCACCAGCAGTGTCTAAAATCGTGCGAGAGTCAATTTTTGAGGTCACTCTAAAGGCAATACGAGCTGGGAAATTCGCCTTGATAATACCCGTAATAACGTTTACCGACGGTCGTTGAGTTGCTATAATTAGGTGAATTCCAATTGCTCTTGCTAATTGTGCAAGACGTGCTATTGGTGTTTCTACCTCCTTACCAGCAGTCATAATTAAATCGGCAAACTCATCTACAACCAATACTATATAAGGAAGGAAGCGATGTCCATTTTCCGGATTTAGTTTTCGAGATTTGAATTTATCATTGTATTCTTTAATATTTCGAACCATTGCATCCTTCAAAAGGTTATAACGATTATCCATTTCGATACAAAGCGAGTTCAATGTGTTGATAACCTTTGTATTATCGGTAATGATTGCATCTTCTCCGTCAGGAAGTTTAGCTAGATAATGTCTTTCTATTTTATTAAATAGTGTTAATTCAACTTTTTTCGGATCAACCAAAACAAATTTTACTTCTGCGGGATGCTTTTTATAGAGTAGGGAAGTAAGCACTGCGTTAAGTCCTACAGATTTTCCTTGTCCTGTAGCTCCAGCCATCAAAAGGTGCGGCATTTTTGCAAGATCGACAACGAAAGTTTCATTTGAAATCGTTTTTCCTAAGGCAATTGGCAATTCCATTTCTGCTTCTTGAAATTTGGCTGAGCCAATTACAGAGCGCATAGAAACCATTGTTGGCGTTTTGTTTGGCACCTCAATACCTATTGTTCCTTTCCCAGGAATAGGCGCGATAATCCTAATTCCCAAAGCCGAAAGTGAAAGGGCAATATCATCTTCCAAACTTTTAATTTTCGAAATTCTGATTCCTGCTTCAGGAACAATCTCATATAAAGTTACCGATGGTCCAACGGTTGCTTTAATTTGAGCGATTTCGATTTTATAATTTCTAAGTGTTTCAACAATTCGGTTTTTATTTTCTTCTAATTCTTGTTGATTGATAGTAATTCCACCACCTGAATACTCTTTTAGCAAATCAAGTGTCGGGAATTTATAGTTTGATAAATCCAGAGTTGGATC
This sequence comes from Flavobacteriales bacterium, assembly GCA_038243675.1. Lineage (GTDB taxonomy): Bacteria > Bacteroidota > Bacteroidia > Flavobacteriales > Flavobacteriaceae > Flavobacterium. The sequence continues at coordinate 418 of JBBSQV010000043.1, read as the reverse complement.
AAATAATCCAAAATCAGCAACAAGTTTACTAGCTAAGTTTTCTTCCACTACTTCTTCTTCAGCAGCTGTTTCTATTACGAACTCTTCTAATTTGGGAGCTTCATTATTAGGAATTTTAGGCTCTAAAGAAAGTATGGTCTCGGGTTCCATTGTTTCCTCCTTTGGAATTTTCGCTTTTGGTGCTTCCACTTTTGGCAACGCTGCTTCCTTTTTAATTTCAGAGTGATGACTAATTGTTGGCTTAAGACTTTCCTTATTAATTTCGAATTTTGAAGCGACTTTTTCTTCCACAACTGGTTCAAAAGAATTTTCCGCATTTTCATCAACTGCAAATTCTTCCAAATTATATGCTTCTGAAGCGTTTTCTGCAACTGGCATTTTCGCTTTGAAATCTTCTTTTTTCTTTTCGAAATACGTT
>JBBSQV010000042.1:0-18296 GCA_038243675.1 Flavobacteriales bacterium | reverse complement strand
CCATTCTCCAAATCTATTAAGTCTTACTAAAACCTGATTTGCTATATATGGATCTCCAGTTCTATAAACTTCGGAAATTGATTCATAGATTAATTGAGTTTCAAAATCGGTTAAAGTATCTGAAATCTTAGTACCAATTATAGACTCATCCTTATCGATAATTTCCAAATATTTGGAGTTTGCAAATTGAAAAACTAAATCCTCACCTGTAGCAATGCAGATTCCAATTGGCAGTTGTGAAAAATAACTTGGAAGTTTATTCTTAAAATCTTTTGAAGCAAAATCTGAAATTTCTCCTTTACTGAGGTGGTCAATAGATGTAATATCGTGAGTTTTGACAATCTTATTATTTTTGTCGACCAGATTTTCAGGAGCATTTTTAGTAGAAGAAAATTCTTTAGAATTTTCTGAATGTGATTGTAATAAAGAGTAATTTAAAAATAAATTATTTACCCAAACATTGTACAGTTCTTTATTATTGGTCGCTTTTTTTTGATCGCCTTTTTCTAAATTGTAATTAATTTTTTCGGATAATGAAACAACCTTTTCCTTTGCTATCAAAAGGTCTCCGTATTCCTTAACTTTATTTAAAGAAGAATTATCAAGAGATGAAATCAGTGTATCTAGATCTTTATCAATTGATGCTAAATTCTCACTTATAGAAAATTCATCTTTTTTAAATGATTTTAAGCGAATTCTTAATTCTTCTTGGCATAGATTAAGGCTATTTGGAGAGTGCTTTATTGTAGGCATAATTAAAAGAGTAATCGTAATGATTGTGGGGAATGGCTGGCGAAATTTTAAACAAATAATAGAATCTTTTTTAAACAGAAAGGAAAGTCAGTAGAAAATAATTTAATAATCTATTGACTTTCCATTTTATACTATTTATCATTTTCTTCTTCATCTGCAAGATTATCAGCTTTGTCTCTGAAATCCATATCTACTTTTGGTTTTCCGGCTTTAAAAAGCTCGTCATTAGTCTGCTCGTCTTTATAGTCAGAATACTGATGTTTTTGCGTATCATTTCTTGGATTGTCTCCAGCTCTGTGATTTGCTGATCTATTTCCTTGTGACTGGCTGTTATTTTGATTGCTCATAATGGTTGTTTTTAATAGTTGTGATAAAAGTAATACAATACTATATTCAGTTATTTACTTATTCTTACACAATGTTTATAGAATTTGCACTTCATTTTATAATTTGCACCTCACTGCAATGAATTGCGTGATTTTGCGATGAATTAAAATGTGTCTTAAATAAAATGACCGCTCGATGAGCGGTCATTTTATTTTTAAAAGTTACCTAGTAACCAGTAAATAATCACAAATACGATGATTGTACCTATACATCCACCTCCTAATTTTTTGGCTCCCCATCCGGCCAAAATGGTCTTGAAAAATCCGTTCATAATAATGTTGTTTTTGGTTTCAGTAAAGATACCTTCACAACAGTGTATAATTTCTTACACAATTAAAATAGAAACTTATGTAATTTCTTTATGGTAGAAAATTTTTATATGGTAACCAATTGAATTTGACCAGATAATGTATTAGCAACCGGACATTTGTTTGCAATTAACGTCAATCTATTTATTTGCTCTGCGGAGATTTCCGGTTTAAATACAAGATGTTTTATAAAGGAGGTGTGTAATTCTATTCCTTCTCTTTGCTGATCTATACGAATACTCAACTGTATATTTTCTACATTCCAGTTCTTCCGATCAATATACATCCGCAAAGTCATTAAAGTACATGCAGCAAGAGAAGCGGCGAGTAAGGAAAAAGGGTCTGGATTTAAACCACTGCCTCCTTGGTTAATAGGTTCATCTGCAAAAATTTCTCCCTTGTCCCATTTGATTGTCGTAAGATAAGGCTGCAATCCAATTGATGCAAGGACTGTAGGTGTTATTATCTCCATTCGAATATTTATTATTCTTCTTTAAAATCTACTGACATAGAATTAATACAAAATCTTTGTTCTGTATCGGTAGGTCCATCATCAAAAACATGTCCCAAATGACTTCCGCAATTAGAGCATAAAACTTCTGTTCGCATCATTCCGAAACTCGTGTCTTTAATATACTCTATGGTTCCAGGAAGCGAATTGTCGAAAGATGGCCATCCACAACTAGAATTAAATTTTGAATTATCTGCGAACAACGCTTGGCCGCAAGCCGCACAACAATACTCACCTTTTTCAAAATGTAAATTGTATTTTCCTGTATGTGGCGCTTCAGTGCCTTTTTCACGTAAAACTCTATATTTTTCAGGACCTAGCTCTTCACGCCATTCCTGCTGTGATTTTTGAACATTGTATTTCATAATTTGTATTTTTATTTTTTAAATATAATATATTATTAGCTTATTTCTGCTCAGGTATAAATTTCATTGCAATTGAATTCATACAATAACGCTTGCCAGTAGTGTCTTTTGGACCATCGTCAAAAACATGTCCAAGATGACCACCACATTTTGAACATAATACTTCTGTCCGCTGCATCATAAAAGTATTGTCATCCTTATATACAACCGATCCTTTTATAGCTTGATCAAATGAAGGCCACCCGCAGTCTGATCTAAATTTTGTATCTGACTTGAATATTAAATTATTACAAGCGGCGCACACATATTTTCCTTTTTCAAAAGTATTTACATATTCTCCAGAATGTGCTCGTTCTGTGCCACTTTTACGGAGAACTTCATATTCCTCTGCTGTAAGAGATTTTTTCCATTCAGCTTCGGATTTATTTACTTCATAATTTTTATTGCTAATTGCCTCACTGTTAGATTGCCCTTTGCAAGAAAATAAAGTAAAAAGAACAACTATTAAAAGTATATTTTTCATAATATATTTGGATAATTTGAATTTTAAAATTTTCATCAATTGTAAAATTACACAACGATATTCGCAACAACTAGAATTTTATAACTCTATTAAGTATATAGAAATTGGATCCAAATTAATTTAGATCAGATAGTTATTAGAAAGATAATTGATTTATTTCAAGAAATCGACAGCTTTTTTAATCACTTCAGAACTTCCTAATATTTTGCGATGGCCTAAACCTTTCGTAATAAAAAGATTTCCATTTTGCAAATTGTCATTTATATGATAGGCACAATCAATTGATACTTCTGCATCATTTTCATCATGTATTACAAGAACAGGAATTGAAATCTTTTGAGCAGAGATATAAGAGGAGTATTCTGTCATTGGAGTATTGGTTCGTTTTTCAAATAATTTCTCCATGATGTTTGCAATTTTGTCTTTAAGACCAATTGCAGCTATAAATTCGTCTATCACATCTTTTACTACATCAGCACTACCAATAACTGCCATCTTATTTACATTCAATCCTCTAGGTACAGAGTTTAGCATTGCCATTCCGCCTAAGGAATGACCGACAGCCACTTCAAATGGACCAAACTGTTGTTGAATGTATAAAATAGATGCGATAAAATCCGTTAATATTGCGGTATTTGGTTTTGCATCGCCGTGACCGGGAGCGTCAAAGCTTATTACTGAGTAGCCTTGAGCAACAAACGCATCGGCGAATTTAAAAAGTTGAGTACCTCGACCTGACCAACCGTGAACTAATAAAATTTTCTTTTGTGATTCGACGATATTTCCATATTCATAAACTACCACTTGTTTTTTAATTTCAGGAATAAGTAGAGGCGTTTTCGTCGCATCCGCGTACATCGAAGCTTCACGATTAGGAAGTTTATGTTTAACAGGAGTGGTGAAGATTTTGGATGCAAAAAGAGAAGCAAGTTTTGGTGACAAAAATTGTAATGTCTTTGAAGTTCTTAAAATATTCTTGGGAACTTGTGACGCAGCAATGTTTTTTATTTCTTTTTTCTTCTTACTCATTTAATCTTTTATTGTGGGTCAAGCAAAGGTCATCATTAATTTCTTAAAATAATCCCAACATTAAATTAAGGCACGGCGTTTGGTTACGCACATTGTCGATATTATTAAACATTTTTTTAAAGTCGTATAAAATTCCTACCAAAATCAGTTGTAATTTTGAAATCTAAAATTTATACCTATGAAAACTAAAGTCCTATTACCGTCCATACTTGCACTTGTTTTTGCAACATCGTGCACGACAAAAAATCCTTTTACAGGAAAAAGCAATTTAAATTTTGTTACTAATGAACAACTATTTCCAAGTTCATTTCAGCAATATGATCAGTTTCTTAACGAGCACAAGGTTGTTAGAGGTACGGCTGCCGCTAAAAGTGTAGAAAATGTGGGGATGAAAATTAAAAATGCTAGTGAGCGATATTTAAAATCTTTAGGGTATGATAATTATTTGGAAGGATATAAATGGGAGTATAAGTTGGTAGAAGATAAAGCCATAAATGCTTTTTGTATGCCAGGCGGTAAAATTGTAGTTTATACTGGAATTTTGGATGTTACTAAAGATGAAGCTGGTCTTGCTACAGTAATGGGGCATGAGGTAGCTCACGCGTTGGCTAATCATGGTGCACAGAGAATGAGTGCTTCACAATTGCAACAATTAGGTGCAGTTGGAGTTGGTCTTGCAACAGGAGGAAAAACTGAGCAACAACAGCAAATGTGGCAACAGTATTACGGTTTAGGGTCACAAGTAGGAGTGATGTTACCATTTGGTAGAAGTCATGAATCTGAGGCAGATATGATCGGGCTCACATTAATGGCTATTGCAGGATATAATCCTGATAACGCTGTAGCTTTTTGGGAGCGCATGGCTTCAAAATCAGGGGGAAATGCGCCACCGGAATTTTTAAGTACACACCCTAGTGACGCTACTAGAATTAATAAAATCAGACAATTAATTCCTGAGGCAAAAGCGACAGCAAAGAAATTTGGCGTTACGTACTAACAGTTGAAAAAAATATTATCTTCGAAGCTGCTCAATTGAGCAGCTTTTTTTATAAATAAAGATAATAAATGCAAGACTTACTCAAAGGAAGCAAAAAATTAATAAACGCCTGGGCGTTTTATGACTGGGCAAATTCAGTATATACACTTGTTATAGCATCGTCGATATTTCCAATTTATTATGGCGCACTTTATAAGATGAAAGGCTCCTTATATATTGATGCTTTCGGTATCAATTTTAAAAGTACAGCGTTGATAAGTTTTGTTACAGCTGCTGCTTTTCTACTGGTAGCATTTCTATCCCCATTATTGTCTGGAATTGCAGATTATGCAGGTAATAAAAAGTTATTTCTCAAATTCTTCTGTTACCTCGGTGCATCCTCTTGTGTAGGTCTTTATTGGTTTAGTCTGGATAATATATATTTTGGTCTTTTATTTTATTTTTTAGCGCTGATTGGATTTTGGGGAAGTTTAGTTTTTTATAATTCGTATTTACCAGATGTAGCTTTCCCAGATCAGCAAGATGCAGCTTCCGCTAAAGGATATTCTATTGGTTACATAGGGAGTGTTGTGCTTTTGTTAATAAACCTAGCAATGGTTATGACAGCGAAAACAAGTGAAGAAGCGCTATTAGAAATGAAATTGTCTTTCATTATGGTTGGAATCTGGTGGGTCGTATTTAGTCAATACACTTTTTACTATTTGCCGAAAGGTCAAAAAATGGATGATAGTAAGAAGAGAATTTCAATAATTTTTGGTGGATTTAAAGAATTAAAAAAAGTTTGGAGTTCACTAAGTAATAATCTTATTCTAAGGAAGTATCTTACAAGTTTTTTTATTTACAGCATGGCAGTGCAGACGGTGATGCTTGTCGCGACTTATTTTGGGGAACAGGAAATTTCTTGGAAAGATGATTCTCAAAAAACAAGCGGATTAATAATTAGCATATTAGTTATTCAATTAGTTGCAGTCGCAGGTGCGCAAACTACTTCATACTTATCTTCGAAAATCGGAAATGTCAGAACTTTAATTTTGATTAATAGCATATGGGTGCTTATTTGTTTTGGCGCTTATTTTGTCACAACTCCATTACACTTTTACATCACAGCAGGTTTTGTGGGACTGGTGATGGGAGGAATTCAGTCCTTGTCTAGATCTACATATTCAAAATTGCTACCATACACAAAAGATACTGCTTCTTATTTTAGTTTTTATGATGTTGCAGAAAAGATAGGAATAGTTATCGGAATGTTAATTTATGGAATAATTGATCAAATTACTGGAAGCCCGCGTCTAGCTATAGTTTTTCTAGCTTTATTTTTTGTTCTAGGAGTGCTAATGCTGAATCATTTACGCATATATTCCAAAAAAAACTCAAACTCTTTTTATTCGCCAAGCTAATTTAATTATATTTGAAAAATTTAACTTTAATCTAACAATGAAAAAACTAAACCTACTCTCTTTAATTTATATACTGTTTGCTGTTTTTACTATGAACTCTTGCTCAGATGTTGAGCCACTAGGTTCAGGTGTAATTGACGGAGGCATCACTCCAGGTCCGGGTCCGGGTGTGCCTGTAACTAATGGGAACTTTAAAGTAGATTTTGATGGTCAAACTTTTGTAGGATTTCAAAATCAAGCGATTATTGGAGCGGGAGGAATATCTATAGCCTCAGTAAATGATCAAGGAAATGCATTTTCCCTTAATATTCCAGGATTTGATGTGGGTAGCTATCCTGTAGGTAACATGAGTATATCAGCTTATTCGCCACTTGGAGGAATTCCATTCTGGTCTGTTGATCCCGATGACGATAGTGATTTTCCGTCTACTGCATCATACGTCATTACTGAACTTGATACAGTTAATAAAACAGTGTCTGGAACATTTGAATTCAAAGGGTTTCAATCAGACATGGAGACTGATGAAGTATTGGCAACAAAACTATTTACTAATGGATTTTTCACAGCAATTACTTACACAGGAGACATTCCTCAAGACAATGGCGGTGGTCCAGGAGTAGTATTTGAAAATTTCTTTGCAAAAGTAAATGGTGAGAACTTTTTGGCGGTAGATGACTTTGTATCTTATGGCCTAACATCGATTAACAATATGTCGTTTGATTCCTTTAAAGCAGTTAACGAAGACGGTGATGAGATTACAATCAATATAAAGGCAAATACGCCGGTCGGTACTTATAATATTACTGAAGGAGGTACGGCAGATAAGGTTCAAATAAAACTTAAAAAAGGTGTAAACGTTAACAAAGCTATTTCTGGTAACGTAAAAATTACAGTTAGAACTGCTTCTATGATTAAAGCTACTTTTTCTGGTGTTGTAAATATTGCTGGAGTAACATATACTATTACTTCAGGACAATTTAAAGCTGAACTATAAAAATTATTTCAAAGAATTTCAAAACAATATTATGCCCCAATTAGCAACTTGCTTTTTGGGGCATTTTTTTATGGCATAGTGCTTGTCTACCTATAGACAGGAAGACGCGAGCAATCTTATTATTTGCTGACTATGAGAAACATAGAGATTTATGTTGTTTGATAGTCTATTTCTTTCACAGTATTAATGACAAAATGACTTAATAAAAATATGTCTCAACAAAAAATAATTACACTTGACAATTTGTCACTTCAAGATATAGATTCAGAATCAGATTTAATTCCTTTGTTAACGCCCGAAGATGAGGCAGAAATGAATAGTGAAGCACTTCCTGAAACCTTGGCGATTCTTCCTTTGCGAAACACAGTACTTTTTCCTGGTGTTGTAATTCCCATTTCTGCGGGTCGTGATAAATCTATAAAACTGATCAATGATGCTAACGAAGGATCAAAGATCATTGGAGTAGTTGCTCAAAGAAATGAAGATGATGAGGATCCGACTGCTGCAGATATTCACATGGTAGGAACAGTTGCCAAAATCTTAAGAGTATTGAAGATGCCTGATGGAAACATTACTGTTATTCTTCAAGGAAAAAAACGATTTGAAATTGATTCAATTGTTACAGAGCAGCCATATTTAGTTGGAACGGTAAAGGAGGTTGATGAAAATCGCCCAACTGATGAAGATACCGAATTTAGCGCAATCGTAGAGTCCGTAAAGGAGCTTGCTATAGAGATAATCAAGGAAAGTCCTAACATTCCAACCGAGGCGACATTTGCAGTTAGAAATATTGAGAGCAAGTCTTTTCTAATTAACTTCGTCTCTTCAAATATGAATTTGACAGTTGAAGAAAAGCAAAATCTTTTAGCAATTAATAGTCTAAAAGAGCGAGCTTTGGAAACGCTGCGGTTTATGAATATTGAACTTCAGAAACTTGAATTGAAAAATGATATTCAATCAAAAGTTCGTTTTGATTTGGATCAGCAGCAGCGCGAGTATTTTCTTCATCAACAAATGAAGACCATTCAAGAAGAGCTTGGAGGCGTTTCTCATGACGAAGAGCTTGAAGAAATGCGTCGCAAAGCAAAACTAAAAAAATGGGATGAAAACACTCAGAAAAGTTTTGACAAGGAGTTAGCAAAATTACACCGAATGAATCCGCAGGCGCCAGATTTTGGTACGCAGCGCAATTATCTTGAGCTTCTCCTAGATCTTCCGTGGGGAACATATTCTAAAGATAATTTTGATTTAAAACGTGCACAGAAAATATTAGATAGAGATCACTTCGGTCTTGAAGAAGTTAAGAAAAGAATGATAGAGCATCTTGCGGTGCTTAAACTGCGCAACGATATGAAATCGCCTATTATATGTCTTACAGGTCCTCCGGGAGTTGGTAAAACGTCAATTGGGAAATCAATTGCGGAGGCGTTGGGTCGAGAATACGTTCGAATTTCATTAGGAGGACTTCGCGATGAGGCTGAAATAAGAGGTCATAGGAAAACATATATTGGTGCCATGCCTGGTCGAATCATACAGAGTTTGAAAAAGGCAGGAACTGCAAATCCTGTATTTGTTCTAGACGAAATAGATAAACTTGCATCAGGAAATCAAGGAGATCCATCTTCTGCATTATTAGAAGTTCTGGATCCAGAACAAAACAAGGAGTTCTACGATAACTTTTTGGAGATGGGATTTGACCTTTCTAAAGTAATGTTCATAGCGACTTCCAACAATATTAACCTCGTACAACCTGCACTCCGCGATCGTATGGAAATCATTACGATGACTGGATATACAGTTGAAGAGAAAGTCGAAATTGCCCGCAAGCATCTTTTTCCGAAGCAATTGAAAGAACATGGTCTTGCAGCAAAAGATTTAAGTATTTCGAGAAAAGAGTTGGAAAAAATTGTTGTAGGCTATACTAGAGAATCTGGTGTTCGAGGATTAGAGTCAAAAATTGCACAGGTCATTCGTAATTCGGCAAAATCTATTGCAATGGATGAGCCTTACAACGAAAAAATTACAGAAGAAGATATCATTACTGCACTAGGAAGTCCAAAAATGACGCGTGATAAGTATGAGAACAACCAGGTTGCAGGAGTTGTTACAGGATTAGCATGGACATCCGTTGGCGGAGATATTTTATTTATAGAATCGTTATTGTCAAAAGGAAAAGGAACGATGACGATGACTGGAAACCTGGGAACAGTGATGAAGGAGTCTGCGACAATTGCGTTAGAATATATAAAATCTAATGCAGATGTTTTTGGTATTAGTCCAGATGTGGTATCGACTTACAATGTGCATATTCACGTGCCAGAGGGAGCAACGCCTAAAGATGGGCCGAGCGCAGGTATCGCGATGCTAACTTCTTTGGTTTCATTGTTTACGCAAACAAAGGTGAAGAAACACCTCGCAATGACTGGAGAAATAACCCTAAGAGGAAAAGTACTTCCAGTAGGAGGAATAAAAGAAAAGATACTGGCAGCGAAGCGTGCTAATATCAAAGAAATTATTCTCTGCAAAGAAAATGAGCGCGATATCAATGAGATTAATCCCAAATATCTTGAAGGCTTGATTTTTCATTATGTATCTGAAATGAAAGAAGTTATAAAGTATGCTTTGACAGATGAAAAGGTTAAAAATGCCAAAGTTCTCTCATAATTATATTCAAATAATAGCTACAAACCAGTAACAGTGTTACTGGTTTGTTTTTTTGTATTCACAGCGAAAATTGTTTTAAATTGCGCCTTAAAAATAATGCTTTACTATTTGCGTTATGCCTAGTAGAAGTTGAATCCTAAAGATGTACAAACCGCTTGTTTATTGTTTTTTTTTACTTATTTTTTCTGTTTCTTATGGGCAGATTGGAGGAAAGCACGTTTACGAATTTCTTAATCTCGTGACTTCCCCCAGACAGGCAGCTTTAGGTGGAAAAACTGTTACCATATACGATAATGATGTCAATCAGGCACATTACAATCCCGCAACAATAAATGCAGATATGGACAACCATTTGGCTCTTAATTATGGTAGCTATTTCGGTGAAGTTTCTTATGGAACAGCTTCTTATGCATATACTTATGACAGAAGATTGCAAACTTTTGCCGCAGGTGTCAATTATGTAAATTATGGAACATTTGATGGCCGAGATGAAAATGGGATTTCGACAGCAGAATTTACAGGTTCTGAAATTGCACTTTCTTTTGGGTATGCTTATAATGTTCCTTCGACTGATTTATATTTGGGCGCTTCCGCGAAATTAATAGCGTCTACTTTAGAGAGTTATAATTCCTATGGCGGTGCTGTAGACTTGGGCGCGCTTTATATTGATGAGGATAACGATATTAATTATGGACTTGTAATTCGAAATATAGGTACCCAATTTTCGACTTATTCAGGTACTCAAGAAAAATTACCTTTAGAAATAATGGCTGGAATTTCTCAGGAATTGGAAAATGTGCCTATTAGATGGCATCTAACCCTGGAAAATTTACAGCAGTGGAATATTGCTTTTAGCAATCCAGCGAGAGCTGAAGGTACAATAGATGGTGGAGCGGTAGAGGAGAAGGTTTCTTTCTTTAATAATGCTTTGCGTCACGTAATAGTAGGCGCCGAACTTTTTCCCACTAAAGGATTTAATATACAAGTAGGATACAATTTCCGTAGAGCTGAAGAATTGAAATTAATTGAACAAAGGAACTTTTCTGGTATATCAGTTGGTTTCGGATTAAAATTCAATAAGATAAAATTTAATTATTCGTATTCAAGATATACTTTAGCAGCAAATACAAGTTTATTTGGTCTTACCATTAATTTTCAAGAATAAATTTTGACAAAAAAAATCACCATCGCAATTGACGGATTCTCGTCTACAGGAAAAAGTACTTTAGCTAAACAACTTGCAAATCACTTAGGGTATATTTATGTAGATACTGGCGCAATGTATCGCGCTATCGCATATTTTGCTATGCAACATGGGTATATATCAAAAGACTTTTTTGACAAAACACTTCTTGTCCAAAGTTTAACTTCTATCAAATTACAATTTAAATACAATCAAGAGTTGGCTTTCGCCGAAATGTTTCTGAACGATCAAAATGTTGAACAGCAAATTAGAACTATCGAAGTATCAAGTTTTGTCAGTCTCATTGCCGAAGTTTCGGAGGTAAGGACCATGTTGGTCAAGCAACAACAGAAAATGGGAGAAGAAAGCGGTATTGTTATGGACGGACGAGATATTGGAACAGTTGTTTTTCCAGATGCTACTCTTAAAATTTTTATGACTGCTTCGGCTAGCACTAGGGCGCAACGCAGATATGAAGAACTTCTTGTCAAAAATACCGAAATTACATATGATGAGGTTTTACAGAATGTGGAGGAAAGAGACCATATTGATACACATCGAAATGATTCACCATTAGTAAAAGCAAATGATGCTATTGAAATTGATAATTCACATTTAAATATTTCTGAACAGTTTGAGATTGTACTTGACCTTGTTAATGAAATTATAAAATAAATTACGCTAACTTCCATTTTATAAGTAGTTTTACATCCAGGAAATTGCTGTTTATAATACTAAAACAAAATGAATATAAAGAATCGGTTAATCTCAATGAGCTTCCTTCAATTTTTTGTGTGGGGAGCGTGGCTTATAACAATTGCGAATTATTGGTTTGGCACAAAAGGTTGGGAAGGAACTCAATTTGGTTTGGTCTTCGGAACGATGGGAATCGCATCGCTTTTCATGCCCACCATTACTGGAATAATTGCCGATAGATGGGTTAACGCCGAAAAACTTTTTGCAGGACTGCATATATTGTATGCTGCAGTATTATTTTATATTCCTCAAGTCGATAATCCCACAAATTTTGTATACATCATGTTGCTCGCAATGTGCTTTTATATGCCCACTATTGCACTGAGTAATTCAATATCATATAACGTATTGAAGAACAGTGGAAAAGATGTTGTAAAAGACTTTCCGCCCATCCGTGTTTGGGGAACAATTGGATTTATTGCAGCAATGTGGATCACAAACTTGACTGGAAATAAGGCGACAGAATATCAGTTTTATATAGCAGGAGTTGGAGCACTAGTTTTGGGATTATATTCCTTGACACTTCCAGCGTGTAAACCACAAAATCTTACAAAAGAAAATTCTTCTTGGAGTGAAACACTTGGTTTAGGTGCTTTTAAATTATTTGCAGATTATAAAATTCTACTGTTTTTTATCTTCTCGATGTTTCTAGGAGGAGCTCTTCAATTAACCAATGCTTATGGCGATGTTTTCCTTGATGAATTTAAATATTTTCCAAAGTATACAAGTTCATTTGTAGTGGAATATTCGACTATAATAATGTCGATTTCGCAGATTTCTGAAACACTTTTCATATTAGCGATTCCTTTTTTCTTGAAGCGATTTGGAATCAAACAAGTAATGCTAATAAGTATGCTAGCGTGGGTTTTACGTTTTGGACTTTTTGCTTATGGCAATCCAGCCGATGGTTTGTGGATGATTATTATGTCCTGCGTTGTGTACGGAATGGCTTTCGACTTTTTTAATATATCAGGTTCATTATTTATAGAAACGACAACTGATGCCAAGAACAGATCTTCGGCTCAGGGATTGTTTATGATGATGACAAATGGTTTTGGAGCAGTCTTAGGAAGTTTTACTTCGGGGTGGGCGATTGATAAATATTTCACAAAGACTTTTACTAATACATCAGATATAGCTGGCTTTTTGGAAACAGAAACTTCTAATTCGACACTACTAGGTTTTATCAAAAATCAAGGAACACAAATCGCTGATAATGGTGCTTTTGATACTCCAATTTTGATGAAAGACTGGCATTCTATATGGTTATCATTTGCGATCTACTCGCTTATTATTGCAATCGCTTTTGCGATTATGTTTAAGCATAAACATGATCCTAAAAATGTAATGGATATTTCGCATTAGAATTTACGAAATTTAAAATATATAAAAAAAAGGCTAGAAGAATCTAGCCTTTTTCTGTTTAAGCAATCATATATTGTCAATTATATATCGAAGAAAAGAATAAAACCACATTCCTCTAAATATATAATAGTGATTTTCTTTATACTTTGGACGGCGAGGTGTTGTATTAACTAATATTGATTTGGTAATTATAAAAGTCGCCGCAGTCAGGTATATAAAGACTCCGTCTATTCTCAACTCAAAACATTCCTAAGAACCTCCTTTTGATAAAAGCCAAAGTCTAACTATAATATAGGATTTATTGAGTAGAATTGCTTTTTTCAAATTATACTATTATGACTTCGGAAGAGATGAAAATCTCATGGTTCAGTTTTAATAAACAGATTTCCTCAATAATTAGAAATTCACCTAAGAACATTATTTCGGCGAAAGCCAAAATATTCTTATAAAACTATTTAGCTTTTTATAATTACAACTGCTGGTTTCGCATATACTGTTATGACTTCGGGAGAGATGAAAATCTTATGGTTCATTTTTAATAAACAGATTTCTGCAATAATTGGAAATTCACCTAAGAACATTCTTTCGGCGAAAGCCAAAATACTTTTAAAAAATTATCTAGCTTTTTAAAATTACAATTGCTGTTTTCGCATATACTCTTATGACTTCAGAAGAGATGATAACCTCATAGTTCAGCTATAATAAACAAATTGCTTCAATAACTAGAAATACAACTAATGACATTCTTTCGGCGAAAGCCAATAAAAATTAATATTTTCTGCATCTTAAACTACCTCTTCATAGAGAAATGTCCTCTATATTCTTGACCATTTTCACGCTGAACGATAAACCAATAATCAGTTGAGGGAAGACGCTTGCCATTTAATGTGCCGTCCCAACCAAAATCTTTTGAAAAAAGTTCTTTTACCATTTTACCATATCGATCAAAAATAAAGACCTTTAAATTAGGTTCAGCTTTTGCTAAATTTACATGCCAAGTGTCGTTGTGACCATCACCATTTGGCGTAAAAAAGTGTGGATAGTTGAGCAGATGAACTATTTTCTTAGTAGCGCCACAGCCGTATATGTTTTTTACAAAGACTTCGTAAGACCCTTCTTTTAAATTTGAAAATATATTACTTTCTTGGAAGTTTATATTGTCGATAGAATATTGATAGTCGCTGAGAATTCCACCTTGCACAAAAACCGTAATGCTATTGTCAGCGAATGACCAATCAGTAGTGATAATATCTTCAATGACCGGCGTGGCTGAAAATTTCACATCGATTGTGTAAGTGCCAGGACATGTGATCACTGTGCCATATTCTTTTGTGACGTTTAAGGTGTAAGTACCGGCAGTAGATACCGTAATTGTAGGAGTTGTTTCGCCAGTGGACCATAAATACGAATTCATTCCAGCATCTGCCGTAATTGTAACAGGGTCGCCGTCACACAAAGCGTATTGCAACTTCATATTAAGCTTAGGATATGGTTTTACCACAATTTCAAAACTACTAGTTTTATAACAATCGCCGCTTAAGCCCTGCAATCTCACAAAAATAGTTTTTGTTGGAGATAAATATTGAAGAGGTAATGAATTTGCACCAGTTTGAGCGTCTGCGAGACTAGTGTGATAAAATATCAGTAAATCGTTGGAGTTTTGCGCTCCAATCACAGTATCGTTTTGCTCAGATAAATTAAATAGATACTGATTATCCATATCTGCATCGTCGCAGACAATGATATCACTTGGTTTGGTAATAAAAAAAGGCTCTGGCAGATTGACCACATCTACAATTTGAGTTACAATGTTCCCACAAGATTGCTGAACTTGAAATTTATAAATTGCCGGTGCTAGTCCTAGAAATATATTGCTCGTCCCATTGTCAAAAATAAACGGTAATCCATCTTTCTCGATAATTTTATAGGTAAGAGGAGGGACGCCATCAGTTAGAATTTTAATGTCTAATGAAGATCCATCACATGAAAGCTTGATGATTTCTTTTATAGCAAAATTTTCGGTGATAAAAAAATGATGGCTTTCCACATAACATTTTACGAAATCTACACCATTTACCGGGCCAAAGGCAGAGTAGGTTTTTAAAATTCGAAATTCGCCATAGATGC
Organism: Flavobacteriales bacterium; assembly: GCA_038243675.1. Lineage (GTDB taxonomy): Bacteria > Bacteroidota > Bacteroidia > Flavobacteriales > Flavobacteriaceae > Flavobacterium. Next base: position 2,934 of record JBBSQV010000042.1, on the reverse strand, counting down.
TGATGTTGTAATTTGTTGTGCCGTTGCTGATTGACGACGAATTTGTTAGATCTGGATCTGTCCCTTCTATATATTCGACTGCGGTCTGAGGATGTCCCCATGAATTTGTGTCTGTATCAAATCGCTGCAACCAGTACGAAGTCGAAAAAGAAGTGTTTGATACGTGCGTGTATTGAAATTTGAATGAGCCACAGAATCTAGTTATTTCTATTTTATCTTCGGTAACAATTTGTTCCTCCACTTTGATCTTTACAATATGTTCTTTGCCGCAAGAGTCGACAACCGTTAATATGTAATTTCCAGGAGGTAGCTCATTATAAATAAAAACACCAGCAGAGTCAATATTAGCTGCAGCATTGTAGGGTAGAGATTGTTCAAATAATTCTGGCGCTGCTGTTATAACTGCCGAAGTTACTGTCGTAGATCCATTTCCAGATATTTTTATACTTCCTGTCGTACCATTACAATCAGGTCTAGAAACTGAAGCAATTGAAGAAGTTGTTATTAAAGGAACTTTAAATGGTACAATATGTATTTCTCCACATTCGTCAATTATTTTAATAACATAGTCTCCATTTATAAGATTTGGCAGTAGTAAAGTTTTTGTAGCAGCATTATAAAACGGCATCATATCCGCCGGTAGTGGTGTTGTAAAAGAAGAAGGAGCAGTTATCATTTGTGCGCTTACAATAGTTCTAGGTAGTACGCTGATCTTAACATCGGCATAATTTGAAATGCAGCCAAGTTCAGGAGTCAAAATCACTGATGGTTTAACAATAGGTGCGACCAATGTGACTTCATTAATTGCCGTATTTCCACAAACATCAGTAACTTTTACACTGTATACACCGGCAGGTACTGGAGTGGTAAAAGAACCGAATTTTACCGTTCCTGTAGAGAAATTTGGATAAGCGGGGTTAAGTGCAACGGGATTAAATCCTTCGGGAGTAGTTAAAAACTCCATCGTGTACGGTGGTAGGAATTTGGATGTAAAAGCTTTTACATAAAACTGCCCACATTCTGCTGGTTCTGCCGTTAATAATACTGCAAGACCATCGTTGATTTCTTCGGTATGACTAATAATTTCACCACACGCTCCAGTTGTACTAATAGTATAACTATAAGGAACGCCGTTGTAAAACGGAATAGTGGCACTAACGAACTCTCCACTTGTAATGGTTTGATTTATAACTATAGGAGTCGCATTATTGGGAGGATATATTGTATAAGTAAAAGTAAGTGGATATGTAATTACAGCCCCACCCGTAGCAATTATGCCATTTTTTATGTTTATTAAATTACAGGCTACAAGAGGTACATCACCATAAGTTGCTTGAGAAAAGTCAATACTCGGAGAGTCGCTAAATAAGATATGAGTCTTTACTAGAGCTTCACCACACTCGTCAAAAACACGAATTTCATAACTTCCAGCAGATAAATCTGAAAATATATTGGAGGTCTGTAATGGTCTAGTAACTGGTCCAGAGATAATTTCGTATAAAGCAGCATTTCCTGCTGTAACATTAACTGTTATAGTACCACCGGTTACACAATTGCTATTAATTGCTATTATATTATATATAAGAGGGGTTATTAATTTCTCAATTCCAACTTCTAGCTGCTCAGAGCTGGACTGGCCATTAAGAGTTTGTGTCGCTACAACGAGATACATTCCGCTGACCAATCCTGTAAGCATCGACGTAGACTGCGAGGCTATAGGGAATGTAGTGTTTGGTAGCTTATAAGTTTTAAAAATTACTGTGGCGCCACTTTGAGTTCCAGTGGCTTCAAAAGTAAGTGTTCCGTTTCCAGTACAAGTTTCATCAGTTTCAGTTACATTTAGAGTAAAAGGGGCAAGTTGAGCTGACGCAAACTGCATTGTAACAAAAAAGAGTGTAATCAAGAAAATGATCTTTTTAAACATGCGTTTATAAGATTAATTTTAATTTAAAATTTCCAGTACTAATTTAACTTAAACGAAGATACATTTCTCACAGAATGGTTGATTTCAACCTTCATTACTAACAACATTTTTTGTAAGATAATAGCCAAAATTACATAATCTTGAGTAGATACACTTACAATATCGCTGCAAATGTACGATAAAATCGTTTTTACTTTATTTATTTTTTATATAGAACATTGAATCACAAACTATTAAATAGATTTTATTGCTTTAACTTACAAAAAATATCTGCGTTGTGACTATCTGTGTCCGTTCAAGTACTCGAAACAAACGACAAAGTGCCCTGTATTCGTATAGTAATTTATTAAAAAATATTTTTTTAATAATTCAGCGTATACGTAATAAAATTTGTTTAATTTTGCACACCTTTTGGTGGATAGGGGTTTCCTTGAGGGTCAATATTTTACGTAAAACAACTTCTGTCTTTTTCTACTAATTAAAGGAGCCCGAGAAAAAACAGAATACAAATTTTTATCAGAATGTCTGAATTATTAAAATCACAGGAAGAATTCTTAAACAATTTTAACTGGCACAATTTTGAAGAAGGTATTGATGCAGTAGACTCAAAAAACCTTAAAGAGTTTGAAGACTTAGTTTCAAAAACTTTCATTGACACAGATCAGGAAGAAGTTGTAGAAGGTACAGTTGTTAGAATTACTGATCGTGACGCAATCGTTGACATCAACGCTAAGTCTGAAGGTGTAATTTCTCTTAACGAGTTCCGTTACAATCCAGGTCTTAAAGTAGGTGACAAAGTAGAAGTACTTATTGACATCCGTGAAGACAAAACTGGTCAACTAGTTTTATCTCACAGAAAAGCACGTACGATCAAATCTTGGGATAGAGTTATCTCTGCAAACGAAACAGGTGAAATCGTTAATGGTTTTGTAAAATGCAGAACTAAAGGTGGTATGATCGTTGACGTTTTTGGAATTGAAGCTTTCTTACCAGGATCTCAAATTGATGTT
>JBBSQV010000041.1:0-19586 GCA_038243675.1 Flavobacteriales bacterium | reverse complement strand
TTAAAGATTCAGCTTCCTCTGCATCTTCTGATTTGTTTTTCAAATACATAATAATAAGTGGAACAGCGACAGCCGCTAAAGTAATCATCTGACCTTTACTAATTCCAAATTTATTTTCAGCATCTTGAGCAACTTGTTTTCCAGTACTTCCTGTAATTAAATCTAGTAAACTCATCTTTATAATTTTTAAATTTCTATCCTAAAGATATCAATTTATTTCAATAAGATAAATTACTAGTTTTCTCTTTTTAGTTCTGAATTTCAAAGATTCGATACGTAAAGATTTAATTCAATACGAAATTGTATAGAACAACGCAGTTATTTAAAACATAACCTTAAGAGCTCCCGCAGTATTTAAAAACAATATATTCTATTACAATTCTTATAGTGTCGTATACCGCACTTCTCAATTCGAAAATCACAAATCCAATATCGTAAATCCAATATCGTAAATTAAGTGTGACTTCGACAAGCTCAGCCACCGCGAAAGTTCAATAAGCAAATATCGTAAATCCAAGCTCTTGAAAGACAAAACATCTTAGAATAACTTTAGCTAAATGTTAGCAAGTCATCACAAGATATCTTGAAAATCATAGACCTCGATCCTAACAACGCAGATTTCAACTTAGGTTCTTTCGGCGGAAGCCTTCTCTTTCTTCTTTTTAAGATTTGGCAGAAATACCGCCACCAAACCAATCAGAGGTAGATATGCGCATAATTGATACACATATTCTATGCTCGTATGGTCTGCGAGATTTCCCAATAGTGCCGAGCCCAAACCGCCCATACCAAAAGCAAAACCGTAGAAAAGACCAGAAACCATTCCGAGTTTTTTAGGCAATAATTCCTGGGCGTACACCAAAATCGCTGGAAACGCGGACGAGAGAATCACGCCGATAACCACCGATAAAACGCTTGTCCAAAATAAATCGGCGTACGGAAGCATCAAAGTAAATGGCGCGACTCCCAAAACGGAGAACCAGATAACATACTTTCGGCCGAATTTATCACCCAACGGCCCGCCGATTAAAGTGCCGATTGCACCTGCAGCGAGGAATAAAACTAAGTAAAATTGAGAATCTTGAATGGAGACATTAAACTTTTCGATGAGGTAAAAAGTGAAATAGCTGCTCATACTGGCGGTGTAGAAGAATTTCGAAAAAATTAAAACCATCAAAACCACTACCGACATAAAAACTTGTCGTTGCGTGAGATCGGGCATTACGATGACAGGCTTTTTCTTAGCAACAGATTTTAAGTGATTTGTATACCATAACGCGATTCTGGTCAAGGTCGCAATCGCAATAATTCCAGCGCCTACAAACCAAACTATGTATCGTTGTGAATTTGGAACCACGATTAAAGCTACCAATAATGGGCCTAGAGCCGTACCAGCATTTCCACCTAATTGGAAGATTGACTGCGCCAAACCACGCTTTCCGCCAGAGGCAAGAAATGAAATTCGAGAGGATTCGGGATGGAAAATTGATGATCCAATTCCCACAAAAACCACGGAAAGCAGAATTAACTGAAAACTATCTGCATAAGAAAGTGTGACGATTCCCGCAATGGAAAAAAACATCCCGAAGATTTGCGAAAATGGCTTTGGATGTTTGTCGGTGTAAAGTCCGATAAGTGGTTGCAAAATAGATGCAGCCAACTGATATGATAATGTGATAAGTCCAATTTGGGTAAACGAAAGATCGAGATTTTCCTTTAAAATTGGATAGACTGCGGGAATTACAGCTTGAATCAAATCGTTTAATAAATGCGCAAAGGCAATTGCAAACAGAATTGGATAAGCCGTTTTCTCAATAGTTGTGCTTTCGATTTTGGTTTCTTGCACGGGAGAATCAGATTTTATCACTTAACTAATTTTTATTTTTGAGATATGCGTGCTGAACAACTCCTTTTTTGACTTGCGAATTGAGCATCAAAATTACTATAAACGCGCCACATCCCGAGAATGCCATTCCTAGTAACATTGGCAAAATGGTGTCATTGTGCATATAACTCACAATTCCTGACATTGAAGCTCCAAAAACCATTTGGATAAATCCGATCATTGCAGAAGCACTACCAGCATTTTTTTCAAATGGAGCAAGCGCCATTGCCGTAGTATTTGGAACCAACAATCCTAATGAGAATAAAAAAGTGACTAGCAATCCAACTAAAACTGGTAATGTAATTACTCCCATTGAATACGTAATCAACATCAGAAGAGAAACGGAAACCAATATAATAGAGGCAAAAGTGATGATTTGAAGTGACGAATATTTATTGAGAAGCAAACGATTCAGCTGACTTCCAGAGATAAATCCTATTGCGTTTGCACTAAAAACATAGCCAAAAGTAGATTCGTCAAGACCGAAGTAGTTCATAAATACAAACGAAGATCCGCTGATATACGCGAACATACCGCCCATTCCGATGCTTGAAGCTAATGCAAAATACATAAAACTGTTTTCAGTAAAAACCGTTTTGTAATCTTTGATAATAGTTTTTGCTTTTAGCGGAAGCGTACTATTAATTTTTCCGCTTTCCGGTAAAAAGAAGTAAACTGACAAAATTAGAATTAATCCAAAACCTGAAAGCACATAAAAAATTGTTCTCCACGTAGAAACTGTCAAAATCCAACTTCCAAAGCTAGGTGCCAGAATTGGCGCAACTCCTACGATAAGCATTAAAGTTGAAAAAATCTTTGCGGTTTCGCTGACAGGAAAAACGTCTCTTACTACTGCTCTACTCACTACCATTCCTACACACCCTCCTAAAGCCATTATCACTCTCATATAAATTAACCAGTCGATTGTTGGCGAAAGTGCACATCCAACTGAGGCTAGAAAAAATACTCCAAGTCCAAAAAGCAATGGTTTTCTTCGTCCGTACTTATCTGTGATTGGTCCATAAAAAAGTTGCCCAACGCTGATTCCAATAAAGTAACTTGTGAGTGAGAATGCCACTTGCGAAATGTCCGTGCCAAGTCCGGTAGCAATTGCCGGAAATGCTGGCAAATACATATCAATGCTGAAAGGCGCTAATGCAGAAAGTCCTGCAAGGATAAAAAGTAAGGAATATTTTTGTTTAACGGTCATATTTAATTGTGCTCAATATAAAAGATTTGCAAATTTACGGCTCGTCTTTAATCTTCTAAGCCTTAGCACTCTTAAAGTAATCCCAAAAATCAAGTGCACTCCAAGTTTTTTCTGATGAAATTGTTTCCTTACTTTTACTAACCAAATACTACAGACGTGACACCCACTCCAAACAAGAATATCAAGCAGTCAGCCTTAACCGAAAAAGACGGCATTGTGCGACCAGAAATTAGTAGCTCTGTCGTAGCTCAGCAGATTATAAAGAGTCGACGCAAAGATATTTCTGCCGAAACTATCAGCAACGGAATTCTCGATGCTAACATCACGATGTTGAGCCGCGGAATTACAATGGTTGAAAGTAGCAATCCAAAACATCTTGAAAAAGCTGCAGCAATTATTTCTACCTGCTTGCCAAATTCTGGCAAATCAATTCGAATTGGAATTACTGGCGTTCCTGGCGTTGGTAAAAGTAGCTTTATCGAATCTTTCGGAACTTATCTAACTGCTTTGGGACATAAAGTAGCGGTTTTGGCTGTGGATCCCAGTAGTACAATTTCCCACGGAAGTATTCTTGGCGATAAAACGCGAATGGAAGAACTAGTAAAAGATAAAAATGCCTATATAAGACCTTCGGCTTCTGGCAATACTCTTGGCGGTGTGGCTCGAAAAACTCGTGAAAGTATTACTCTTTGCGAAGCTTTTGGCTTTGATATCATAATCATCGAAACGGTTGGAGTTGGTCAAAGCGAAACTGCCGTGCACAGTATGGTTGATTTTTTTCTGTTATTAAAAATTACTGGCGCTGGCGATGAACTTCAAGGCATCAAACGTGGAATTATGGAAATGGCAGATGCAATTGCTATTAACAAAGCCGATGGAGAAAATTTTCAGAAAGCGAAATATGCAAAAGTGGAATTCAATCGAGCTTTGCATTTATTTCCAGCCAAAGCTTCGGGATGGATGCCAAAAGTTACCACCTGTAGTGCAATTACCAAAGAAGGAATTGATAGTGTTTGGGAAATCATTTCGAATTTTATGAAGCTCACTAAAGAGAATTCATCTTTTGATCAAAGGCGAAAAGAGCAGAATCAATATTGGATGATCGAGACAATTGAGGAGCAGTTGAAATCTCGCTTTTATCAAAATTCAAAAATAAAATCATTATTAGAAGAAAATAAGAAAGCGGTGCTAAACAACGAAATATCGCCATTTGCAGCCGCTCAATTAATTCTGGAAAAATATTTCGGCGAAAGCCAAACTCCAGATAGCTTGGATTATTCTTCATAAGATTTCACTTCACGATCATAAAAATCGGTTGCAAGTGAAATCAACATTTCCATTTCTTCGTTTAATTCTCCTTCGTCAAGATCTTCTGCTTCCTCAAGAAACTCCACTTCGTCATCTTTTAGATTGATAATAAAACGTGGGTAATCAAGATGAATAACAAAAATATCATCTGGGAAATCTGTATTGTCTGCAAGTAAAAATTTTGGTAAATCCATAGTATTATTAAGAATTAAGTATAGGTTGTATTGTATTTTTTAAGATCAATTTCTTAGTCAATTTCGTAAAGCGAATATACAAAAATATTGCCGCCGCTGTTAGCCCAACGAGAAGTCCGATCCAAACTCCTACCGCTCCCAAATCGGTATAAATTCCCAGATAAAACGAAATCGGAAATCCTAAAACCCAGTAAGCGACAAAGGTCATATACATCGGAATTTTCACGTCTTGCAATCCGCGCAAAGCGCCCAAAACTACGACCTGAATTCCATCTGATATTTGGAAAATTGCAGCAATAATTAATAACTTCGAAGCAATTCCTACTACTTCAGCATTGGTCAATCCTTCTTGAATATCATTTGGATTCAAGAATAACATCGGTAAGACTTTGTGGAAAGCAATAAAAAGTCCTGCGAACAAAAATTCTAAAGTAATCGCAAGCAAGAATATCGAACGAGCAACAATCAAAAGCTTTTTATAATCACCAAGTCCTTTCTGATTACTCACCCGTATCATAGCCGTTACACTCAGTCCCATTGCAAACATAAAGGTCAACGACGCCAAACTCAACGCAACTTGATTTGCCGCCTGACTACTTGCGCCAATTGTTCCGCAAAGCCATACAGATGCTGTAAATAAGGCTACTTCAAACAACATTTGCATTGCGGATGGCGCACCGATACTCGCAATTTTTCTAAAAAGTTCTTTGCTAACCGTCGATATTTTAAAACCTGTAAAGTATTCTTTCAGCTTTGGATTTTTGGATAGAATAATGTGCATAAACAACACCATCAAAATTCTCGAAATTACCGTACCAACCGCGGCGCCGAGAATTCCCATTTTCGGGAAAATCCAAATTCCATAGATCAATAAATAATTTAAGATTACGTGAATCACATTGGCCATAATCATCGCATACATCGAATATTTTGTCAGCGACAACCCATCCGCAAACTGTTTGTATCCTTGATAGATCACAAGTGGAATCAGCGAAAATCCGACCAAATCCAAATATGGCATTGCCATCGCAGTCACTTCTTCAGGCTGATTTAGCAATCCCATCAACGGTTTTGCGAGAAGCATAATTGCAAAAAGTCCAAAGCCTAGGGCGATACAAAGCATCATTCCGTGGTGGAAAGCAGCACGTACGCGACTCGTATTTCTGGCAGCATCGGCTTCAGCAATAATCGGAGTAATCGCGGTCGAAAATCCTATTCCCACAGACATCGCAATAAAGACCATACTATTCCCGAGTGAGACCGCGGCAAGTTCATTACTTCCCAGACTTCCCACCATTATATTATCAACAATACCTATAAGTGTATGACCAAGCATTCCTAATATAATAGGATAGGCGAGTTTGAGATTATAGGAGAATTCTTTTGTGTAGGTTTTGAAATTCAAAGTTCAAATTTTTAGCGTGCAAAGGTACATAAGCGCCGAGAAAAATTTTAGGCGAAAACCATAATATTTTAGAAATCTTTGATATTCAAGCTCTTGGCGTCTCAGCCCCTATATTTGTTAGAAAAAATAGCATTTAAGTGTAAACGAATTATCAAATAACGTAAGAAAATCAAACAATTGGTTGTATATCTTTGCGCCAAATTAAACATACAAACATCAAAACAAAAATCACTATGACATTAACAACAAAAATTAAAGGAGCACTTATAGCTCTAGCAGCATTTGCAATTGGCACAACCGCACAAGCACAAGAATCAACTTACAATCAAAATTTCAAACTTGGAGTTGGTATCAATGCAGGTGTAATGACTGATGATGCGTATGACTTCGCACTTGGAGCAGATGTACGTTTGCAATACAATTTTTCTAGAAGAACTTCACTTACACTTACTACAGGTTTTACAAACCTATTTGTAGACAAATTTGAGCGTTTCGACAATCAAAATCTACCTGCAAACGCAGAATTTAAAGACCTTGGATTTATTCCAGTAAAAGGTGGATTCAAAATTTTCTGGTGGGAAGATCAATGGTACGCAATGGCTGAGGCTGGTATCGCAATTCCTGTAACGAATGACTACAATAATTCTGTAGGAAACAGTTTGATTCTTTCTCCAACAATTGGATATGCTACAAAATATGTGGATTTATCTCTAAGATATGAGCACTACACAGATTTCCCAACTAGAGATGGCGGAAACGGAGTAGGACAAGTAGCGCTAAGATTAGCTTACGGTTTCAAACTATAAGCATTAAATAATACCAAATAACCAACCGATTACAACCAAAACCAACGGATTACTCTAACTAACTAATCCAAAAACCCAAAACGCCGCTTAACTTTTTGTTAAGCGGCGTTTTTTGTTACTCTTCACTTTCAAGTTGTCTTCTGTACATTGCAAGATTATCCTGAACTTTTTCATCCAATTCTGGATATTGCATATCGTGATATTTCTTCAATTCCTCCAAGATTACCTTGCCCACAATATAACGACTCATCTCCTTGTCGTCTGCGGGAATTGCGTACCAAGGCGCAGCATCAGTAGTAGTTTTGTTTATCGCATCTTGATAATATTCCATATACTCATCCCATAATTTCCGCTCTTTCAAGTCGCCAGTAGAGAATTTCCAGTTGTGTTTCTGCTTTTCAAGTCTACGCAAAAGCCTTTGTCGCTGCTCCTCCTTGCTCAAATTCATATAAAATTTCAGGATAATCATCCCAGTATTGACCAAATGAGATTCAAAATTATTGATATCAGCCATTCTTCTGTCCCAAAACTGGGCGTCCACATCGTCCACACTCAAAATACTTGGCAAATTCTCGTTCAGCAAATATTCAGGATGCACCCGCGTTACAAGCACATTTTCATAGTGAGATCTATTAAAAACCGCAATTTTTCCCTTTTCAGGCAGCGCGATATAATGACGCCATAAATAGTCGTGCTCAAGCTCATTACTAGTTGGAGTTTTAAAACTTTCTACGGTTACTCCACGTGGATTTGTTTCCTTAAAAACCTCTCGTATCAAGCTATCCTTGCCAGAAGTATCCATTCCCTGCAGCACAATTAGCACAGAATATTTATTATGAGCATACATCTGCTCCTGAATTTTTTTTAACTTATTTCGCACCTTATTCAGCGCTTTTTCCTTGTCCTCAGTACTTTTATCAGACTCAATCAAAGTCGGATAATCTTCAATCTTAAAAGGTAATTTTACCTTAAAATCTTCAATATTCACATCTTCCATACAGTTGTTTTTTATTAAATGTATATATTTATCTGCTCAATTACAATAATAATTTTCAGGAGCTATTTCCAGCTTTGCTCTGCAAGTCCTCGCAAAAAAAGCAGTAGTTGCAAAGCCACAATAAGAGCTTCCGTTGGTCGCTTTATTGTGTCAGCAACTACAAAATGCTTTTTTGGCTGTGGGCTTTCCGCTGCAATCTGGGCTAAAAAACCGTCTTAAAACAACTTATATGTCAAAATTCACCATAGAACTTCTACTCCACATCATCGGCATCGGCTCCGCTTCAGGACTTATTTTCAAGAACGACACCCTGTATATCATCTCCGATAATTCCAATTTGCTTTTCGAATATTCAATCAAGAATATCGCTCTCACCCAAATTCCGCTGACCACAAATCCACCACAGCAGAACATCCAAAAACCATTAAAACCAGATTTCGAAGCCATCACTTCCTACAACGACACCTTGTATATTTTTGGTTCAGGCTCCACGCCCAACCGAAATAAGCTGATTACCGTTCCCGAAAATGACAAAAGCAATTTCAAAGAAATCGACCTTTCAGATTTGTATGCTGTAATGCAAAGCTTCTCCCAAATTGACGCTTCTGAATTTAATATTGAAGGCGTTGCCCACGATGGCACATCTTGGTATTTCTTACAACGCGGAAACGGTCCATCTTCTCGCAACGGAATCTTTACAGTTGGCGGAAATAATTTGACCGATGATTTCTCAATTTTATACAACGAAGTCAAACTTCCAAAAATCAATGGCATCCGAAGCACCTTTACCGATGCTGTTTTTGCCAACAACACCCTCTATTTCCTAGCCACCGCCGAAGATTCAATTTCCGTCTACCACGACGGCGAAGTCAAAGGCAGCCTGATCGGCACTTTCGACCTCACCAAAATGAAAGTCAAAAAAACCCAGAAAATTAGTGACACCCAAAAATTCGAAGGACTCACAGTTTTCAAAAATGACGGCAAAGAGATAGAGTTTTTACTTTGCGAGGACAATGACAATGAGGATTTGAAGAGCGGGATATATAAGTTGAGGATGGGAAGATAGAAAGATAATAATAAAAAAATATAAGGTCGTTCCTCTGGAACGTTGAGCCACACCCACTATATGTGCAACGGATTAAAATCCGTTGTTACAATAATGATCATCCCTGCGGGATTTCGACATCACAACACATATCAGAGCCGTAGGCTCGACTTTATTGTAGCGCAGGACTTCAGTCCTGCGATTAAGAATCGATAAGATTATAAGAGAGCCGTAGGCTCGGCTTTATGATTAGCAAGTAATCGAAGGCTAAAACATTTTTAAAATTTGTTTATCTAAATAGCCGAAGAAAAAATAACATTCCTTCTTTATTTCTCCGTTCCTAATTTATAAACCTAAATTAAATCATCAAATAAATAACGTTCATCATATTCAATCTCAAACTTATTAAGAAGCTCTAAATACTCCTCTTTAAAAGTCTTTTTCGAATGATGTTTTTCTTGATTTTCTATATATGAATATACATTTTGAATTTGCGACTGACTGTACGAAAAAGCACCATAACCTTCTTGCCATTCGAAACGATGATTTAAAAATTCTTTATCATTTATAAATTTGGACGACTTCGCTTTTACCGATTTCATCAATTCAGAAATGCAAACAGTAGGTTTTATAGATATAAAGCAATGAACGTGATCCTCAACGCCATTAACAATAAGACTTTGACATCCCGTGTCATTAATAAATTTTGCAATAACTGCAAAAACTTCACTTCTGCAATCCTTATTCAAAACTGCTTTTCGGTATTTCACAGCAAAAATTATGTGGATGTATATTTGATGATATGTATTTGCCATAATAATTTATTTTACTTTGATTTATTTTGACCGAAAGTGCATTAATTAAAATCCAGACATTCACACTTGCCTAAATACTAAATAAATATATAATATATTTTATCTTCTTTGTGGACAATCGTTCATTTTAAATTATTATGATTAAAATAAGTATAAAATACTTTACCTGTAATTTATAACATCGTTCCTATGGAACTTAAAGCTATACTAACCGTTACTGCAACGGATTAAAATCCGTTGTTACAATAACGCCATCCCTATGGGATTAAAACGCTACGGTATTATAATCAAATTTTATAAAGTATAAGAATAACAGTCTTATCGATCCGGAAATCTTAACACAACATCAAAATTTTGGGGTCGCAATATTATATTGCAAGATAAAATTCGCCAATAAAAGAAAATATAATGAAATCTCAGAGCCGTAGGCTCGACTTTATTGTAACGCAGGATTTTAATCCTGCGACCAATGAAAGCCAAAAGCAGAAAAGAGCCGAAGGCTCGGCGCTATAATTCGTACGTAAGTTCATCGCATCATCAAAAATTATTTTTAATCAATAATTACGAATATTTCCTGCATTATATAAAATCGTTCCTATGGAACTTAGAACTACACGTATCGTTACTACAACGGATTAAAATCCGTTGTTACAATAATGGTCATCCCTACGGGATTAAAATGTCCACTATATAATTAATAACGTATCGAAAAATAAAATTTTTTCTCAATCGAAAATTTCAACAAAATATCAGAGCCATAGGCTCGACTTTATTATAGCGCAGGACTTCAGTCCTGCGATCAACGAACGATAAAAACACAGAAGAGCCATAGGCTCGGCTTTATAATTCGCACGTAAGTTCATCGCATCATCAAAAATTATTTTTTTATTCAATCATTGAGAATATTTCCTATAAATATTTATAAAGTCATTCCTATGGAACTTAGAACTACACGTATCGTTATTACAACGGATTAAAATCCGTTGTTACAATAATGGTCATCCCTACGGGATTGAAACGCGGCGGTATAATAATGAAATTAAATAACGTATCAGGAATAACCGTCTAATTAATTCGGAGAATGCTAACAAAACATCAAGGCTTTCGGACCGCACGGTTATATCGCAAGACAACATTAGCCCAATAAAAGAAAATATAATGAAATCTCAGAGCCGTAGGCTCGACTTTATTGTAGCGCAGGACTTCAGTCCTGCGTAAAAGGAACGAGAGCACAACAAGAAAGAGTCGTAGGCTCGGCTTTATGATTTCCCCGTAAGTTTAGCGCATCTACAACGGATTTTAATCCGTCGTTATAATAATGGCCATCACTACGGGATTAAAATGGCACAATATAATAATGAGATTGTAACGTGGCTCAGCGATTGTTCACGAAAATTATACTCAAAACATTTTGAAAATCTATCTTCTTAATAATAAGAAAACTTCTCACTTTAATTTTCCTCGTTATAATCGTATCTTCGTTAACTCAATTTTTATTTCATATATGAATACTTCAAAAATCCTTCTCTTTTTAACTTTTCTAATTATGAGTAGCTGCAATCAAAATAAAAAAGAATTCGATTCACTAGACAATTTTGTAGAAGAACCACCTTCTTTCGCCCAACCAAACAAGGCTTTTATAAAACATCTAAAATTAGATATAAAAGTAGATTTCGATACTCAAATTATCAGCGGAACTGCCACTTACGATATCCAAAATAATAATAGTGACGAAATAATTCTAGATTCGAAATACTTGGATATTGAGTCAGTTACGGCAGATGGGAAAGACACAGAGTTTTCATTAGCGAAATTTGACGATCAATTAGGTCAAGCGCTAAATATCAAGATTGAGAAAAATACCAAGCAGATTGCAATTACCTATAAAACCACCAAAGATACCGAAGCAGTACAATGGCTAAAACCACAACAAACTGCCGATAAAAAATATCCCTTCTTATTTACTCAAGGCGAAGCGATTTTGACTAGATCTTGGATTCCGATTCAGGACAGTCCGCAAATAAAAATCACTTACGAAGCCAATGTCAAGTTCCAAAACACTTGATGGCGGTAATGAGTGCCGAAAATCCGAAAGAGAAAACTCAAGATGGTTTGTATCATTTCACGATGAAACAATCCATCCCTGCTTACTTAATTGCTTTGGCGGTTGGCGATATCGAATATAAAGCTATCAGCAATCGTACTGGAGTTTATGCAGAGAGATCAATGCTGGACAAAGTTTACAACGAGTTTTCAGATATGGAGAAAATGGTTTCGGCTGCCGAAAAACTTTATGGTCCTTATGCTTGGGAACAATTTGATGTGCTAGTGCTACCTCCAAGTTTCCCTTTTGGTGGAATGGAAAATCCGAGACTGACGTTTGCAACACCAACTGTAATTGCTGGCGATAAAAGCTTGACATCTTTGGTTGCGCACGAATTAGCGCATTCTTGGTCTGGAAATCTCGTCACGAATGCTACGTGGAATGACTTCTGGCTGAACGAAGGTTTTACGGTTTATTTCGAAATGAGAATTATGGAAGCGCTATATGGAAAAGAACGCGCTGACATGTTGGCTTTAATTAGCAGACAAGATTTAGATGACGAATTAGACAATCTAAAAGACACTCCCGAAGCTACTAAACTCAAACTAGATCTAAAAGGTCAAAATCCAGATGACAGTATGAATAGCATTGCTTATGACAAAGGATATCTGTTCTTGAGAACGCTGGAGCAAAAAGTAGGTCGCGAAAAATTTGATGCATTTATCAAAACATATTTCAAAGAACACGCTTTTTCGACAATGACCACTGAGAGGTTTGTAGACTATCTAAAACGAAATCTTCTCGAAAAAAATACGATTACTTTCAATACAGATGAGTGGATTTACAAATCTGGAATTCCCGACAATCAAGCTATTATTACTTCTGATAAATTTAAAGAAGTCGAAAAGATATTTAAAGATTTCACCACAACGGGCAAATTCGATAAGTCGGTAACTAAAGATTGGACTCCACAGGAATGGGTACATTTTATTCGAAATTTCCCAAAAACCATGACTGCTGACCAAATGCAGGTTTTGGACAACAGTTTAAATTTGACCAATTCTACGAATTCTTATATTCAAATGGTTTGGTACGAACAAGCTCTAAACCACGACTACCACGGAAATAATGTTGATGCAGCCATCGAACAATTCCTAACGCACGTTGGCCGAAGATGGTATGTAGAAACTTTGTTTAAAGCTTTCAAAAGAAACAATAAAATGGATCAAGCGTTTAAGGTTTACGAAAAAGCAAGACCAAACTACCATTCGGTCACCGCAAAAACCATTGATGATTTATTAGGGAACAAAGCCAACTAAAGCAGAGATTCAAAATTCTAAATACAGAACTGCTAAAAACATATAAGGCTAAGATTTTGCGAAAGCATTAGATTCAGCTTTTTTTAAAGTATAAAATCCCACTCACTTTATTTTAATGCAAATGAACGAAACTTTAGCACAAGCAAAACCAAAAGGTAAATTATACGAAGACAAGGCAATCTACATCGGAACTTTTTTAGGCGGCCCTTTGGTGGCTACTTATATGCTCGCAGACAACTACAAGACTTTAGGAAAGCCCGAGAAAGCGACAAAAGTCTGGATAATCGGTGTTGTGTCTGTAATAATACTTTTCACTTTAATGCTTTCAGTCCCTGATGATTTACAAATTCCAAATCTTCTTGTGCCAGCAATCATGGCAGGAATAGTGTACTTTATAGTCAAAGCTACTCAGGCTGAAGAGATAAAAAATCACATCGTTGCTGGAGGAGAAATTTACGGTTGGGGCAGAAATGTTGTTGTGGCTATCATTGGAATTATACTAACCTTTGTGGTGATGTTTGCAGCTGCTTATGTTATGGATATGATGGATGAGCAAAAAGATGATAATTTTGAATCGCAAATAGAAGTTTCTGCTGCTATTGGAAGAGAAGTTGGCTTACTTATTTTCGAAGGTTAGATAGCGGGCGTTGACGTCCTATAAATATAATAGAGGATGATTTATTGACAACGTGCAGATAAATTATAGATAGCGTCAAGCGCGTGAGGGTTGGTCGAGAACCCGAGCGAAGCGAACTGGTGAAGCAAATCCTTTTTTGTGGCTTTGCGGAGCAAATGCTACAAGAAGATTGGGAACAAACAGCACGACTCCCCAAAAATGTCATTTCAACTTTTGAACAAATTTTCTTTGGGGAGGGCACGCCCAAAAAATCACTATTTCTAAAATTCACATTTCTCTCCTTTAAAATCTACTTTCTTCATACAGTTATTAATTGTTGCAGCATCAATTTTACTATATTGTACTATCATTTCTCTGTGATACTTGCGCAGACCAAATGTCGTCTTAATCAATATAATATCGAAAATTGACTGAATATCCTAAAGAAATTGACTTCAAATATACTTGGAGAAAATACCAGCAGCGCGTACTTGACGACTTGGAAAAGCACCTGACCGATCGGCATTTGCACCTAATTGCACCTCCCGGTTCAGGCAAAACGGTTTTGGGACTTGCGGTTGCGATCAAGCTGAACAGGCCTACTTTGATCCTCGCTCCTACGCTGGCAATTCGAAATCAATGGATTCAGCGATTTTGCGAACTTTTTCTGCAAACGACCGATCCTCCAGATTGGATTTCGAGGGATATTCGGAATCCTAAATTTCTAACTGTTGTGACCTATCAAGGACTTCACGCAGCCTGCAACGATCAGAAAATAACTGAAGAAGAACTGCACGAAGCTGAGGAAGAAGAAGTTGAAATAGTTGAGAAAACTTCCAATTCGAATCTTGACAATATTGCACGAGGTCTTCAATCTCAAAATATAAAAACGATAGTCGTGGACGAAGCGCATCACTTAAAAAATGAGTGGTGGCAGACATTATCGAAGATTAAAGATAAATTAGATCCTGTTATAGTTGGCCTTACTGCTACTCCACCCTACGATGTTACAGCGACGGAATGGCAGCGATATATTGCGCTCAACGGCTCTGTTGATACTGAAATTTCCGTTCCCGAATTAATTATGGCGGGAGATTTGTGCCCACATCAGGATTATGTGCATTTTACTTTTCCTACCGAAAAAGAAAGTGAAAGCATCTCAGAATTTCGCGATAAAATTGAGGAATTATTTCTCGACGTGCGGCAAGATAAAACTATTGTTGAAGCGATTATGCAACATCCAATTTGGCAAAATCCAACTGAACACTTCGAATGGATTTACGGCAATCTATCTTGGTATTCGGCCTGCTTAATTTATCTAAATGCTAATGGTGTACCGATTTCCGAAACACATTTGGAAGTAATTGGCGACAAAGATTTCGAAATTCCAGAACTTGACTATAAATGGATGGAAACTGTGATTGATTTTTATCTTTATCGAGAAAAGACACATTTTCTAGAATTTGAAGAGCATCAATTAAAACTTGAAAGTAAATTAAGACGTCACGGAGCAATCGAAAATAAGCAGATTAATTTCTTCTACAACAGGCAGGTCAATAAATATTTGATATCGAGTATTAGTAAATTGAACGGCATTCAAGAAATAGTAGATTTCGAATATAAGCAGTTGGGCAAAAAACTGCGAATGGTTATTCTGTCTGACTTTATCCGAAAAGAGTATTTTGTAAACACTTCCGAAAACACTCTCGAACTTAGCAAAATAGGAATTATTCCTATATTTGAAAAATTAAGAAGAGAGAATTCTGATAACAAGAAAATCGGAGTATTGACAGGATCGATAATTATCATTCCAAAATCGGCATTGTTAGCTTTTGAACTTAAAGCTAGGGAAGTTGGAATTACACAAGTAACGACATCTGAAGTTCCGTATGACGCCAATTATATTGTTATTCATCAGAACGAAAAATTGAAGAATGATGTGATTTATATTGTTACTCAAATTTTTCAAGAAGGAGAAATTGAGGTTTTGATAGGCACAAAATCGCTGCTTGGTGAAGGTTGGGATGCACCTGCGATTAACTCTTTAATTCTAGCAAGTTTTGTGGGCTCTTTTGTATTATCAAATCAGATGCGAGGAAGAGCCATTAGGACTCAGAATGGAAATAAAGATAAGACCAGTAACATTTGGCATCTGGTCACAGTTGATAAAACATCGCTGACTGGCGGCAATGATTTTGAAATTTTAAAAAGACGCTTCCGCAGTTTTGTGGGCGTTTCATTTAAAGAAGATGCAGGAATAGAAAATGGAATTGGCCGTTTAAATTTATCCGCAAATATTGATATTGAAGACGAAGCCGAGAAAAAGAATGCAGAAATGTTTGAGTTCGCGGCTGATAGAGAAAGTTTAATACAAAGATGGAAAACTGCACTCGATACCGGCTTTACTCTCGTAGAAGAAATAAAAATACCTTTTAGAGAAGAGAAAGAATATACTGCTCAAAAAACCTTTTATCTAAAAAAAACAATAGGAAACTTAAGTGGAACTTTAGCATCAGGCTTGCTGTTTTTTGGAATCGAGAATTTACAAGGCTTGCTAAGAGCGCTGTTGAAGATGAAAACAGTAAGCGACATCTACATTTTCTTGGCATTTATGTCAATCACGGGAATTGCAATTTTTGGCAGATTATCTATCAAGACTCTTCGACTTTATATCAAGTATCGTGACATTTCAAAAGACATACAGAAAATAGGGGAAGCACTTTTACTTTCGTTGAATAAAGCTGGAACGATTCATACGAGTTTATCTCAATTACAAGTTCAATCAGCGGTTAACAACTCTGGCGCTGTGTTCTGTCATTTGGATGGCGGAACAACTTTTGAGAAATCAACTTTTATAAATGCACTCAGGGAAATTGTTATTCCAATAGACAATCCGAGGTATGTAATGGTAAGGAAGAGTAGATCGATGCTTTTTGTCAAGCAGCAAGATTACCACTCCGTTCCAGAAATTCTTGGCAGAAATAAGAATTTGGCCGAGCATTTTGAAAGTAATTGGCGGAATCTTGTTGGTAAGTGTGAATTGATTTTTTGCCGTACTATCGAAGGACGAAAATTATTACTGAAATCAAGACTTCAATCATTATCTGCGCAGCTGGAGGAGAATGTGGAGCATATTAGTAAGTGGAGGTAATAAGTTCTGCATAAATACTCCCAGACATTATTTATGGTCGTCAACTCGCGTGAGGAATGGTCGCAACCCGCGTGAGGGATGGTCGTGGAAATCCTTTCTTGTCGCTTTGCGAAGCAAAAGCTACAAGAAAGATTGGGAACAGACAGCCCGACCTCCCCAAAAATATCATTTCAGATTTTTGCACAGATTTTCTTTGGGGAGGGGGCACGCCCAAAAAATTAGTATTTCAATCAAAAAAAATCCTTTTACCGCGATGATAAAGGGATTTTTATAGTATTGAGTAATTACAATGTACTGTTTTTCAATATACTGTTTTTCAGTTTCTTTCTATTTCTCTATCTCGCTTAGACTTTCCATTTTTTTCATTGCCAAGAAGCCTTTGATATCTTCAAAATGCTCTTTTACTCTGTGATCTCCAAATTCGAAAACCTTTGTAGCCAAGCCGTCGAGGAAATCTCTATCGTGAGAAACTAGGATTAATGTTCCGTCAAAATCGCGCAATGCATCCTTAATAATATCCTTGGTTTTCATATCCAAGTGATTTGAAGGCTCATCGAGAATCAGCAAATTCACTGGCTCCAAAAGTAATTTGATCATTGTAAGTCTAGTCTTTTCTCCACCCGAAAGCACTTTTACTTTCTTGGTAATATCGTCACCTTGAAACATAAACGCACCCAAAATATCTTTGATCTTTGTACGAACATCGCCAACGGCAATGTCGTCAATTGTCGAAAATATCGTTCCGTTTTCGTCCAATAAGGCTGCTTGATTCTGTGCAAAATAACCAATCTGAGCATTGTGACCAATTTCTACACTTCCGCTATTGATTTCGATCTGCTTCATAATCGCCTTTATCATTGTCGATTTTCCTTGGCCATTTTTACCAACAAAAGCAACCTTGTCACCACGCTCAATAACTAGATTTGCTTCTTTGAAAATCAAATTATCGCCATAAGATTTTGTCAAATCTTTAACCACCACAGGATATTGTCCAGAACGAACAGAAGCTGGAAATTTCAACTTTAGTGCTGAATTATCGATCTCGTCAATTTCTACAGGTACAATTTTCTCAAGCATTTTCACACGAGATTGCACTGATAAAGTTTTCGAAAACGTTCCTTTAAAACGCTCGATGAATTCCATATTTTCGGCAATCATCTTTTGCTGCTCATCATAAGCTTTTTGCTGATGCACTCTTCTATCTTTTCGAAGCTCCAAATAATGAGAATACTTGGCTTTGTAATCGTAAATGCGACCCATCGTCACCTCAATTGTTCTATTGGTGATATTGTCAACAAACGCGCGATCATGCGAAATTACCACAACAGCTTTTGCCGAATTAATCAAGAAATCTTCCAACCATTGAATACTCTCAATATCCATATGATTCGTTGGCTCATCTAGTAAAATAAGGTCTGGCTTCTGTAATAAAATTTTTGCAAGTTCAATTCGCATACGCCACCCACCAGAAAATTCGCTGGTCGGTCTTGTAAAATCGGATCGCTCAAAACCAAGTCCGATAAGAATTTTTTCGACTTCAGCTTCGTAATTTATTTCTTCAATAGCATAAAATTTTTCGCTTAAATCTGATACGCGCTCAATCAATTTCATATACGCATCCGACTCGTAATCGCTGCGTATCGTTAACTGATCATTCAAATGATCGATTTCAGCTTTCATTGAGAAGATTTCGCCGAAAGCTTTCGAAGTTTCCTCCATTACAGTAGCGTCATCCGTGGTCAATAAATGCTGAGGAAGGTAGGCGATAACAGCATCTTTTGGCGCAGAAATTCCTCCTGAACTCGGCTTGCTCTGACCAGCGATTATCTTTAATAATGTCGACTTTCCCGCACCATTTTTTCCCATCAAAGCTATTTTGTCATTTTCATTTATCGCAAATGAAACATCAGAGAATAAGGTTGTTCCGCCAAACTGAACGGATATATCGTTAACTGTTATCATAAATAGTATGCTT
This sequence comes from Flavobacteriales bacterium, assembly GCA_038243675.1. Taxonomy (GTDB): domain Bacteria; phylum Bacteroidota; class Bacteroidia; order Flavobacteriales; family Flavobacteriaceae; genus Flavobacterium. The sequence continues at coordinate 816 of JBBSQV010000041.1, read as the reverse complement.
GTTTTTTTTGAATTTGCAAAGGTATGGGAAAATACCTGTCCTTATGAATCCTAAATTGACAAAAATTCAAGTTGTCTTGTTTTTACTTCTGCATTGTTAGTGTCAATTGTTATTAAGTCGTTTTTTTATAGTTCATATACCAAGATTACCGAAGCAGCAAGCTGATATTGCTATGCAATATGGTATATGACTATGTCAGTTTGACCAACTTACTTATTGTAATAATACCTAAAAAACGTAATCTTGAAAATGAATTACTTATCAAAATTATCCATCTTGTAGGCATGCCTTGTCTCAATGAGATAATTATTCAAGAACTAGTATAAAACAAGATGGACGACGTTAATCATATGATCTTTCATATAAAGTCATTTGTTTACCCTTTATCCTATTTTTTTAAAAAAAGCTATATGACAAAAAAACCTGTTAGTTAAATATGAGTTGTTCAAGAGACCCACGCAGAGACGAGGCATGCCTTGTCTCAACAACTGCATCTCTATACCCTGTCTTATAATAAATAGATTAAAAACAAAAAACACCGTTCGTTAGAACAGGGTTTTTCAAAAGACCCGATAGCTCCGCTCGAACTGGCGAAGCAAAAGCGACATTTGAAATTAAAAAGAGGTAGGCCAGCGGGCTTTAGGTATCTTCTATAATCGCTGAAGCAGCTAAACTAATATAAAACAAAAAAGCCTAATCTTGCGATTAGGCTTTTTCAAAAGAAAGGCGACGACATACTCTCCCACATAACTGCAGTACCATCTGCGCAGGCGGGCTTAACTACTCTGTTCGGGATGGGAAGAGGTGAGCCCCGCC
>JBBSQV010000040.1:0-19783 GCA_038243675.1 Flavobacteriales bacterium | reverse complement strand
AATCGTGTGTTTGAAAGCATCCTATAAAATCCGATTTTTTCTGTATGTAAACTCGACAATCGATTTACAATCGAACTGCCTAAAGTTAACATTTTATTCATTGAGAATTGAATCCTTTTTTGGATTCTACTATCGGGTATATTTGAAGTGTAACGGGCTGAAAGACAAGGGTTTTGCATACTTAAAGATACAAAATCACAAGATTTAAAACAAGCTTAATGTATTGATTGTCAGCATTTTAATCACTTATTTATCAATAAAAAGATGTGTATAAAGATTAGCCTCCGGAGGGGTGCCCGAAGGGCGGGGTGGAATTTGTTCAAGAAAACAGTACTATTGAAAATAAATTTTCTTGATTCTTAAAATCAAATTTCTTCGATTCCACCTATTAATGACGTAACATTTTTAAAATCTGACTATAATCTTTCAAAAAAGGATTCTTTACATTTATGTTTTAAATTTCCAGTACAATGCTAATCTTTACCGAGTACATTTTAATCTTTTTTGCTGTTCTTATGTTCCGCTACTTTGCGACAGCGGGAACTTTTTATGCATATTATTTTAAACTTGAGAAAAGTTCAGATTCCGCGAGAATTATGAGCCGAAGACCCGCAAACAGAAAGCAAATTAAAAAAGAAATCATTTGGAGTATTATCTCATCGGTGATTTTTGCAATTGTTGGTGCGATCACTTATTTTCTTTGGGATCATAATCTAACCGCAATTTATCTGAATCCAGCTGAATATGGATATTGGTACTTGCCTGTCAGTTTATTGATTATGATGTTAATTCACGAAACCTATTATTACTGGCTTCATCGAGCGATGCACATTCCAAAAATCTACAAAAGAGTTCACAAAGTGCACCATCAAAGTCTCAGTCCCAGTCCGTGGACAGCATTCTCTTTCCATCCTTGGGAAAGTATTCTCGAAGCGATTATTGTGCCTATAATTTTGATTTTTCTTCCTGTAAATATTTATGTGTTATTGTTCTATCTAATATTTATGACTTTCAGTAGTGTAATCAATCATTTGGATATTGAAGTTTATCCTGATCTATTCAGAAAAAGCAAGTTTGGAAAACTTTGGATTGATGCTACTCATCATCACTTTCACCACAGCGAATTCAAAACGAACTACGGATTGTATTTTACTTTTTGGGATAAGTGGATGGGGACAGAAAGTACGAAGATGTAGTGAGGATTTTTTGGCTGTTTGAAGCAGTTATGTCTTTTCTGTTTTCTCTAATGAAGATCTCTCCTTGTATCCAATTCTAATTTTTTTTCTAATGTGCTTTTCTGATGCGATCGATTCTCCCGATAGCAATCGAGATCGCGATGACTATCCGCTTTTTTAAGTTAGAGATCCTTAGATTTGCTGCATTACAAACACTTTATTTTGGTCTTGCTAGAAAATAGGTACTCGTTGGAAACCAGTACCAGCGTAACGACTGGAAATCTCGAAGAACAGCAACATTGGAATTGATGAGAACTTACAACGAATATCTTCGGACCAAAATAGTATTCTACTTCTTCTTAACCGTAAACCCCTTAATAATCTGAATCTCCTTAACCAAAGAAGTAATTGGAATTGCTTCTACTTTATCTCCAATCAAGAGAAACACAACATCTTTGGTTTTTCCAATCATTATTCCTTTTTTAATTTCGTTGTCTGAGAATCTAATTTCGATTGGAGATTGCTTTATGATTTGATGTTTTAACACCTTTCCGTAGACCATGGCTGAGATATATACGTAAAAAATGATTAGAAAAATATAAGAGAATTTCATCAATTGCTGGTACCATATTTTTTTACCCCAGCCAGCATTCATCTTTTCATATGCCTTCGCGTGGTTTTTTTTATAATACTTGTCAAGAATGTACAGAAGGTATGGCACCACCATTGATAACAAGGCAAAAACGACAATTTTATAATCTGAGAATGGTGCTATCAAGAAGTCGAAAACATCGCCGTACTCGAAAATATTGATTCCAAATTCAGCAAACTTTTTATAATTGAACAGCATTCCAATCCCAACTGTGAGAATGTAGAAAATGGTAATTACAGTCTGAAATTCCTTTATTAAAAGTTCGTATGTGTTTTTGATTAGGCCTTCTTTCATAAAGTTCTTGTTTGTATATATCGTATTTCTGAATAGCTAATCTACTATATTTCACGGCTAAATTTAATAAAATCTTGTTTTCAGTTCTAATAATATTTGACTCAATAATTTTTATAAGTGTTAACTTCTAAAAATTAAAAAAAAATATTGTTAAATGGAAAATTCTGGGGTTTTAGCGGGAATTGCGGCAGGGACACGAGCGACCCGAGCCATGCGAACTGGCGAAGCACATCCTTTGCTGCTTAATATCAAAATTACGTCATGCAAGACATTGTCTTTATTGTAAAATAGTTGTAGCAGCATAGATATAGTGGATGGCCCGGTTGTGACTTTATTGCGATAACGTAAAAATGAATGAAATCAAATTATGTCTTCGCAATAAAGCTACAAGTCGCCCAAAAAAAGATCTTAATTGAAAATCCGCAATCATACTTTACGAAAAGTTATTTCCGAAACCCTAATACTTTGTTGAAAAGACACTCGATTTTTTATCTCCCAGAAAGGTTTGCTATATTTGGTAGAATACCAGTTTTCCTCGAAAAAATGAGGTTAACGGACAGAAATAGAGTCATAATATGAAGAAAACAGTACCAAGCAACAAGAAGAATTCTAACAATTCGGCAAATTCTGAAATGAATAGCAAAACTTCAAAAAAATTGCGGAATGCATCTGAAAAGGAAAAGCCAGATTTGTTTGCGATGCTTAAAAGCTCTGAAGATGGAATATCGGATAATGAAGCAAAGAAAAGAACTTCGAAATATGGCTTGAATGAGGTTGATTATGACCGTGCTCCCACTTGGTATGCACAGTTATTCAAGGCTTTTGTTAACCCTTTTGTGCTTATTTTATTAGCTATTGTAGTTATTTCATACGTGATTGATGTTTGGTATGCGGCGCCTGGTGAAAAAGATTGGAAGACGGTAATCGTTGTCGCAGTAATGATTGTAATTAGTTCATTCTTAAGCTTTTTTCAGGAATTCAGAAGTAATCAGGCAGCAGAAAAACTGAAAAGTATGGTGCATACTACGGCTGCTGTTTTGCGAAGAGGAAAAGAAAAAGAAGAAATTTTAATGTCTCGAATTGTTCCTGGCGACATCGTATATCTTGCAGCAGGCGATATGATTCCAGCGGATTGTCGAGTTTTAGAAAGTATCGATTTATTTATAGGAGAATCGATGCTCACGGGCGAATCGCTTCCTGTTGAGAAAATGCCATTAGCAATTGATAATTTAGAAAATAAACCTCCAATTGAGTTAAATAATCTGTGCTTTATGGGCACAAATGTTATTAGTGGTTCGGCCAAAGTCGTGGTTGTTGCGACGGGATCTGATACTTATTTTGGAAGTATTGGAAAAAGCATTGTTGGAAAAAGTCCAGAAACGAATTTCGATCTAGGAATCAAAAGTGTGAGCACGTTGCTAATTCGATTTATGCTGGTGATGGTGCCAATTATCTTTCTTGTAAATGGCTTCGTCAAAGGAGACTGGATTGAAGCGCTGCTATTTTCGATTGCCGTAGCAGTTGGACTAACTCCCGAAATGTTGCCTGTAATTGTGACTGCGACCCTTGCCAAAGGTGCAATGAGTATGAGCAAGCACAAAGTGATTGTCAAACGACTAAATGCTATTCAGAATCTTGGAGCGATGGATATGCTTTGCACGGATAAAACAGGAACACTAACAATGGATAAAATTGTGCTCTCTCAATATTTGAATCTTCATGGAGAAGAAGATTATGAGGTTTTGAAATGGGCTTATTTAAATAGTTTCCACCAAACTGGTCTAAAAAACCTAATGGACAAAGCTGTGCTCGACCATGTCGAAATTCACGATTACCTGCAGGTTGATGATGATTTTAAAAAAATTGATGAGATTCCTTTCGACTTTTTACGTCGCAGAATGAGTGTTGTTTTGAAAGAGAAAAACGGCAAGCATCTGATGATTACCAAAGGTGCCGTTGAGGAAATGATCGATTTGTGTACTCATTGTTTTAAACCAGGTGAAGACAAACAACTGCATATTGAGAAAGACGAGGTTGTCCCCTTAGATGCCGAAATGCGCAAAAAAATTCACGAAATTACATCATCTTTAAATGCAAAAGGATTGCGGGTTTTAGTTCTTGCAATCAAGGAATTTGATGAGGATCATCCCCTGACGTATGGTATTAAAGAAGAAAGCAAGATGATCCTTACTGGGTTTATTGGATTTTTAGATCCTGCAAAACCATCAGCAAAACCGAGTATCGAAGCATTGCATAAGTTAAATGTGGAAGTAAAAGTGCTGACCGGAGATAATGAAATTGTAACCAAGAAGATATGTGAAGATGTTGGGATCCCAGTTTTAAATATAATTTTAGGCGATGAACTGGAACTATTATCAGACGAGGAACTTACCGAGCGGGTAAACGATATTTCGATTTTTGCCAAATTAAGTCCCTTACAAAAAGTGCGTGTCGTTCAATCTCTTCGTGCCAAAGGACATACCGTTGGAGTTCTTGGTGACGGAATTAATGATGCTCCCGCTTTAAAGGAGGCAGATGTAGGAATTACAGTAGATAATGCTGTGGATATCGCCAAGGAAAGTTCGGATATTATCTTGCTCGAAAAGGATTTGTCAGTACTTTATAAAGGTGTTGAATATGGCCGACTGACTTTTGGAAATATTATGAAGTACATCAAAATGGCTACGAGTAGCAATTTCGGAAACGTTTTCAGTATTTTGGGGGCGAGTGCTTTTCTGCCGTTTTTACCAATGTTACCAATTCAGTTATTGGTTCAGAATCTTCTTTACGACTTTTCTCAAATTGCACTTCCGTGGGATACGATGGACGAAGATTATCTTGAATCTCCAAAAAAATGGGAACCGAAAAGCATTTTTCGTTTTATGGTTCATATCGGACCAATAAGCTCGATTTTTGATTATGTGCTTTTTGCAGTAATGTTCTTTGTCTTTAAAGCCAATAGTCCTGAGCATCAACATCTGTTTCAGACAGGTTGGTTTGTGGTTGGATTATTATCTCAGACTTTAATAATACATGTCATTAGAACTAAAAAAGTTCCTTTTATACAAAGTTGGGCATCGGCGCCATTAGTTGCGGCAACTTTCTTGATAATGACGGTTGGTGTGATCATACCTTTCTCCCCACTAGCAGATATGCTCTATTTGGTGCCCCTTCCCCTAGCCTATTTTCCGTGGTTAATAGGAATCTTAATTGCATATTGTCTGTTGACGCAAGTGGTGAAAAACTGGTATATTAAGAAGTATAATGAATGGTTATAATTTTGTAGCAAAAATCTTATACTACAAAAGTATAACGATTTCATATATAAAATTATTTCTATTATGTGTGAATAAAACAAGTGATATTGACATAGTGAAAATTAACGAAAGATGATTAATATTATATTTATAAGATTATTAAAAAGTTTTATACTACACTTGTACTTGGTTTTCGTTACGGAAGCTATAGATACACTAAATATTATGGAGACGTTTGTCAAATGCCCCAATTTGATACCGAATATCCATGATTTAATATAGTGCACTCTAGAAAAATATTACATACTGAAATGAATATAAAAAAACCTACTTTTAATATTATAGATCGATCAGTCAAAAAGTCGTCTTCGGAGAATATATCTAATAGTACACACGAGAATTATATAAAAAAATGGAATATTACCAAAAATGCACTTACAAACATGAAGGTGCATTTGGCAGTAGTAGACGACGATGGTATATTAACTTCGGTTAATATACCATCGTCGTATTTTCCAGTTGCAGACGGTCCTTTCCATGTTTCAGAATCTTCAATTGGATTAAATTATTTTGATTTATGCCGAGAAGATTTTTCAGATGAGGATAAATCTACCCTACACATTCTAACGCAGATTATCTCAGTAGTTAATAGACAACAGACAAACTTCACTTCTTTATATACATGTCAATGTTTAGAAGAAGAAAAATCGTTTTTAATCAATGTATTTCGGCCTGGAGATGATGCTACAAAAGTAGTAATCACGCACCAACATATTGCCAAAGAAAATAAAGATCAAAATACTTCTGCGCAAATGACGACAGATATAAAATGTACTCTTGCTGAACAAAATGCTTTGCTGGATTCTTCGTTAGATATAATTTGTACAATAAATAGAGACGGCAATTTTGTGACAATTAATCAGGCATCAAAAACACTTTTGGGCTATTCTTCGACAGAAGTTATTGGTAATAATATTACTAAATTTTTGATTGAAAAAGATATTGAACAGACGGCAACTGCATTTGAAAAAATAACTAACGGCAACCACATTCCAGTTTTTGAAAATAGATGTGTACATAAAAACGGAAAATTAATTCCGTTTTTATGGTCTATAAATTATGATGAAAATCTCAAAATGTTGTGCTGTGTGGGTAAAGATGTTACCGAAAGAAAAAAGTTAGAAAAAGCTATAAAGAATGAACGAGATCAATTTTACAATATATTTCAAAGTGCGCCTTCGGCGATTGGAATGTTGAAAGGATCTAATTATATCTTTGAAATGGTTAATCCTCTTTATTTAAAATTGATCGGCAAAAAAAATATAATTGGAAAAACAATTGCGGAAGTTTTGCCAGAAGTAGTTGAGCAAGGATTTATCAAAATATTAGATCACGTCTATAACAGCGGAGAAGCATATACTGGCAGCGAAGTTTTAACGAAAGTAGATTCTAAAAATGATGGCGAATTAAATATTTTATATACAGATTTCGTTTACCAAGCATATAGAAACAGCGCTGGAGAAGTAGATGGCATTTTCTTTTTTATTAATGATATTACTGAGCAAGTTGAATCAAAGAAAAAAATTCAAACAAGCGAGAAGCAGTACCGCCAAATTGTAGAGACAGCTCAAGAAGGTATTTGGGTAATCGATAAAAACAGCCGTACAATTTTTGTAAATAAGAAGATTTGCGAAACATTTGGATATACCGAGAAAGAAATAATTGGTAAGAAGAATACTTATTTCATGAATAAGGAGTCGAAAAAGGAAGCTTTACTAGCGCTAGAAAGACGAAAAAAAGGAAATTCTGAGAAGCTTGAATTGACATTTATTTCTAAAAAAGGAGAAAATATTTTAGCAAGCATTTCAGCCACTCCTATTTTTGACGATGCTGCGAATTTTACGGGTGCGTTGGGTATGCTTTCGAACATTACAGAAAAAAGACATTTAGAGAATTTATTAGAAAAATCAAATCGACTTGCCCGAATTGGAAGTTGGGAGATCGATGTTGTTCGCGGAACCGTTTTTTGGTCCGATATTACAAAAGAAATTCGAGAAGTAGACGCCGATTTTATTCCCGACCTTAAAACAGGCATAGGTTTTTTTACTGAAGGCGTAAGTAAAACACTTATATCTGAGCGTCTCAAAAAGTGCATCGATCATGGAACTCCTTGGGATGAGGAGCTAGAATTGACAACATTTAAAGGGAACTTAAAGTGGGTCCGCACAATAGGCGAAGCAGTAATTGTAAATGGAAAATGTACTAAAATATATGGTAGCTTTCAGGATATTACTGAGAGGAAAAATGCTGCAGAAAAAGTTGTAAGAAGTGAATCAAGATTAAATATTGCGCAGCTTATAGCACAGGTAGGTAGCTGGGAGATTGATGTTAAAACAAATGATCAAAGCTGGTCGGCCGAGTTTTACCGTATTTTAGAAATAGACGAAAACATAACACCATCTTCCGAAGCTTTGTTGCCGCTAATTCATAGAGAGGACAGGGCAAATGCCATTAAAACTATGTCAGATGCATTCCCTAATCAAAAAGATTCATCGTTCGACTTCAGATTTTTGAGAAAAAACGGCGAAATTGGACACGCTTCCTCAGAGTGGAGATTTGAGTTTGATTCCTACGGCAATCCTCTGTATATCTACGGTATTCTTAGAGATTTAACTGAGGAAAAGAAAGCGGAAAGTGAACGTGCTAAAATGATTTCTGATATTACACAGCGCAATAAAGATTTGGAGCAGTTTTCGTATATTATTTCACATAATCTCCGGTCTCCGGTTGCCAATATCATTGGGATTACCGAGGAATTAAAAGACGAGACACACAGCGCTGAGTCAAAATTACTATTGGCAGAGGCATTAAGCAGCGATGTAAAACGTTTGGAAAATGTCATTGTCGATCTCAATACAATACTTCAAACTAAAAGAGAGATCAATGAACTAAAAGAAAAGGTTAATCTCTCTGAGTTGGTTGATAATATTAAATTAAGTATTAATGATCTCATACAAAGACGTGGTGTAGTAATTACTAGTGACTTTTCAGAAATTGACGATGTTATTTTTATAAAGAGCTATATTCACAGCATATTTTATAACCTTATATCTAATAGTATTAAATACCGTCAGTCAGATTGTGATGCTTTAATCGAAATAAAATCGCATTATATCGATGGCCAAATTGTTTTAACTTTTAAAGACAATGGAAGAGGCATCGATTTAAAAGCGAAAGGCGATCAGATTTTTGGACTTTACAAACGTTTTCATTCGGATACAGAAGGCAAAGGAATGGGTCTTTATATGGTAAAGACTCAAGTGGAAGCTCTGGGAGGCAAAATTTCTGTTGTTAGTGAAGTTGACCATGGATCAACATTTACCATCGAATTTGAAAATAATCCTTATATTTAGCCCCGGATTTATTTTAAAATATTCAATTTTATTTATTGGATAATTTAATTCTAGTTGATAGCGCACTAGCAATGATTAACTAATATTGAAAGCTATTTAAAACTTGATTTAATATATAATCAACAAAAATAGATTATGAAAGTACCACAACGTTTTATGGTTATTGATGATGACCGTACTAATAATATGATTTGTGAGTTTTCTATGCGAAGGTTTTCAGCTGCGACCGAAATTAAAACTTTTACCAATCCAGAAGTTGCGCTTCAATTTATAGAAGAATCTTATGAGGATAAAAATACCACTACTTCCACTGTAATGTTTCTTGACATTAATATGCCGCTTTTAACAGCTTGGGATTTTTTGGATATTTTTAACGATTTTAAGCCACACGTTAAAGAGCAGTTTGTAATTTATATTCTCACTTCATCCATCGATTACCGGGACAAACAGAAAGCCGATACTAATCCACTTGTGGAAGGAACTCTATGCAAACCATTGTCTACGTCAATAATTAAATCACTATTTACTACTGCTTTAAATGCGTCTGCAGATTTGTAGCGATCTGATTTTTTTACAAACTTTGGCGGTATCAAGCTAAATGACAAATCGTATAACTTGATTTTAGGTTGAAGAATTCACATACTGTTCGTAACTATCATTCATAGCGAATACTGAAGTAACAACACACTGAACCTCGCGAAGTGACCTGCCTAAGCAAATCCTACTCTGCAAATTGTATAAGAGGTTCTTTTAATAATTAATAAAGACAGCGCAATTTTGACTGTTAAGAAAGGTACTACTACCACCATAATAAGATCTAAGTGCAAAAAAGATATATAATATAAAGCGTCGAGTATTTCTAAATTATTCCACACATCAACTATATTACAACTTGTAAAAAACGCAATAACATCTTTTAATAACATTAAGGTAACATTTAAGCAAAATTCTTGTGGGACTTTTGTACAAAATTAAACCCAGTTAAAAATGGAGCAGATTTATGTAATTATGTTGATTGCGCTAGGAGTTTTAGCGATCATCGATTTGATGGTTGGCGTGAGTAATGACGCAGTGAACTTCCTGAACTCTGCGATAGGATCGAAAGCTATTTCCTTCAAAACCACAATGATTGTGGCTAGTGCTGGAGTTTTAATTGGAGCAATGTTCTCCAGTGGAATGATGGAAATTGCTAGAAGTGGAATCTTTGTACCCAGTATGTTTAGCTTTAATGATGTGATGATCATCTTTCTAGCGGTAATGATCTCAGATATTCTCTTGCTGGACGTTTTTAACTCTTTAGGACTTCCAACATCCACTACAGTTTCTATTATTTTCGAACTGCTGGGTGCTGCAGTGTGTCTAGCGATCTATAAAATCTATACTTCAGACGAAAGTATGGACACTCTTGGAACGTATATTAATACAGAAAAAGCTTCGGCAATCGTATATAGCATCCTGCTTTCGGTGCTTCTGTCATTCGCTGTCGGTAGTTTAGTGCAGTATATTTCAAGGTTGATTTTTACTTTTCACTACGAGCAAAAACTAAAGTATTTCGGAGCAATTTTCGGAGGTGTTGCAATTTCGGCCATAACATTTTTTATTCTTATCAAGGGATTAAAAGGTGTGTCATTTATCTCTGCAGAGCAATTCGCATGGATTGACAAACATGAATTTATGATCTTAGGAGTAAATTTTGTGTTTTTCACTTTACTTTCACAATTGCTTATCAGCTATTTTAAAATCAATATCCTACGTGTTATTATTGTTATAGGAACCTTTGCACTGGCGCTTGCCTTTGCAGGGAACGACTTAGTAAATTTTATTGGAGTGCCAATTGCGGCTTTTAATTCTTACGAAATCTTTAATGGTAGCGGTATTTCGGGCGATACTTTTATGATGGGAGCGCTGGCAAATGATGATATCGTGGCGCCATTTTACTTTCTATTGTTTGCAGGAATTGTGATGGTAATTACTCTTTGGACTTCCAAAAAGGCTAAAAGTGTTATTGAAACTGGAGTGAATTTATCGAGACAAGGAGATGGTGTGGAGAAATTTGCACCTAATAATGCTTCTAGAGTTATAGTAAGATTGGGAGTTTATATTGGCGAGGGAATCAATTTCTTCTTGCCAAAAAAATTACAGATTAAGATTGACACACGTTTTGAAAGTGTAAAAAAATCATCAAAAAAATCTGATGACGAACCTGCTTTTGATATGGTGCGAGCTTCGGTAAACTTGATGGTCGCCAGTATTTTGATTGCGATTGGAACATCGATGAAACTACCACTATCTACAACGTACGTGACTTTTATGGTCGCGATGGGTACATCGTTTGCAGATAGAGCCTGGGATAGAGAAAGTGCCGTTTACAGAATTGCAGGTGTTTTTAAAGTAATTGGCGGATGGTTCTTTACGGCAATTGTAGCTTTTTTATTAGCACTCGTAATAGCATATATTCTTAAAATCGGGGAAGTATTCGCGTTCGTAGGTTTGCTTCTGATGCTGGCAATTATGCTTTATAGAAGTTCTCGAAAGCACAAAGAAAAAGTCGCAATTGAGGCAGAGATAAAGATTTTGAACAGAGAGGATGTCGGAACTGTAACTGAAATGATTACTGAAAGTTCTGCGCAGATTTCGAAAGTTTTCCGCAAAACTTCTGCTTTGTATTCCAATCTAATTGATAATTTAAGTCTGCACGATTTGCCTAAATTAAAACAGAATAAAAAAGACCAAAAGAAGTTAGAAAAAGAGATTGATGAGTTAAAAAGCAATGTGTTTTATTTCATCAAAAATCTGGATGATAACTCAGTAGAAGCGAGCAAATTCTACATTTTGATTCTTGGCTATTTACAAGATATGGTTCAGTCAATTGACTTCCTGACTGCGACCAGTTATTCACATGTAAACAACAATCACAAGCCGTTGAAGTTTAATCAGATAAGAGACCTAAAAAAAGTTGACAGACAAGTACAGCACTTATTGCAATTGATGGAAGACAGTTTTAAATCTGAAGATTTTCATAAGATAGAGCTAATTCTAAATGATAAACAAGTCCTTTTGGATACTGTTTCTGAACTGATTTCAAAGCAAATTAATCGAATTAGAACCACTGAAACCAGTCCGAAAAACAGCAAGTTATACTTTGCTTTACTTCTGGAAACAAACGATTTGGTGAAGTCTATTATGAACTTATTAGAGCTTTTCAAGGAGTTTAATGGCCTGAATAAGAAGTAGATACTTCTAAGAATTAAACTTTAATGAAATAATTCTCCCCCATTTCGATTGTTATTGGTAGCGATTGAAATGGGGATTTTTATAAAAAATATTATTTGCATTTGTAAGCCGAGCTTATATTCTTACTGCAAAAGCGTTCTGACGATAAATTCCGAGGTAATAATATTTTGTTCTTCCTTTAAATAAATTCCTTACTTAAAATATCGGTCGTACTGTAGGACTTATATGCAAAATTATGACTTGGCACTTTCAAAATCATCGGAATGAATTCCGACGATTTGATATCGGTCGTCCTACTAAGACTAAGATGCAGGACTATAACTATTGAACTTCTTAATTATCGTTATCAGATAGGAAGACATCTGCAGCCGATATATTAGTGTAGACAAGTAAAAGAAGTTTTAAGTTGGGTGTTAGATACTGTGATTCGAATATTGCATTATTATAGAAAGGTTTTAATTATAACTGACTGATTATCAAAGTAAAAAAGATAGCTCGAAAAATTTATTTGTGTCAAATTATCAACGTTCTTCTGCGGTAGGGACAGAAACGGCATCCTTTGCTGCTTAACGAAATTTGTATGATGGCGTTAATCACGAGATTTTTATAGATGGACAGTACTTGTAGCAGCAAAGATACAGTGGATGGCCCGGTTGTGGCTGTGAAGAATGAAACAGCTACAAGCCGCCCAAAAAAGATGTAGAAAGAAAAATATTATATCTAACGAACGTTATCTTTTAAAAAAATAGAGTTATTATAATGCAAAAAACCCCCTAAATTACAAGATTTAAAGGGTTTTTAGCAAAATAATTCTTAAATATATATTCTAATTATTAATTTTTAATAACTTTATAAGTTCCAATTTTTCCATCAACAGTCACTTTCAAAATATACGTGGCTGTATTAAGATGAGATATGTTAATCGCGGAAGAAGTTGCATCCACTTTTGCAGAATAAACCTGCTGACCCAATAAATTATACAGCGCAATAGATTCGATATTCTTACTTGCTTGCAAGTTTAAGACTTCTGTCGAAGGATTGGGGGAGTACGAAAAACCTGCCAAAGCTTCTACATCATTAACTCCTAAAGCTTCTGAAACTTTGATCGTATAATCTTCTGCTTGTCCCCAAGAAGCGCCTGCCGCACAAGGATCTATATTTGCATCTTCGCCATATATCTTAATCACACGCATTCTTGTTTCGCCAAGAATTGCATTTTCAGGTACGGTAATTTGCCTAAGAATTTGTATTTCGTCGCTTCCTGTAGAATTTATAAGTTTCGGCTCGATAATAAATACCTCTCCGATATTGTTGAGAACAGAATTCTGATTCCAATCGATAAATACGGTAAAAGAGTTAATAAAGTCTCCAGACGTATTTCCTTTTAAAGTAATTTCATAGGTTTGTCCTCGATTCATCTGCCCTACTGTAGTAACAAAATCTTGATGAGAGGGGGTTCCTCCGATTGTAGCACTTGTCACATTATTGATTCCTGCTACGTTAACTAAAGTAATTGGTTCTACAGTTCCATAAACAAGCGGACCACAGTATGGATAAGGGAAAACACCAATTTCCATTGGACTACAATTGGCAATTAGCGAATAGACACCTTCTTTGCTGTCGTCTGGAATAATAAACCCACCGCCATCGCTAAAAGCTAGCCCGGCACCTATTAATCCAACATTTGCAGTCTCAATATATGCCGTGGAACCATTAGAAGTAGTGACTTGTATGGCAATCCAATAACTTACGGCAGATCCGGCAGATCCCGCCAACGTTATTGGCTCAAGATCAAGAAGCACATCTGAAAAGTCCACTCCAAGACCGGATCCTTTTAATGTCTGCGAGGTAGGTATGATTGTTTGTGTAGAAAGTTGTAGTCCTGGTTTTCCATTGGCATTATTGTGTATTCTTACTCTTACCGAAGTGGCTGTTACTCCAGGATTCATACCTACACTAGGAGTGTATTGGGTAATTGTCAAATTATTATCTGCCGTTACAATAATATCTGTTGCCACTGACCAATTATTATTGGCACTACATTGTCGGCCACCTTGAAAACCATTGCTTGGCACACTTGCATCACAATTGGAATTTTGTGCAATAGAAAGATAATGTGAGTTGTCGTTTTTGACATTGCTCGCAGTCATTGGTGCTATGCAGCTAGCACTAAAAAGAAAAGAGAGTAATAGTAATTTCATATTCATGTTTTATGGTTGTTTTTATAAAATCCCTAAACTAAATAAAAATAAATACTAACATCAACTTTAGTAAGTTCAAATAATTGCATTATGAATTAAATAGAATACAAAATGATGAAGCAGATCATTTAATATTCGATGAAATAAAAGTTATAAAATTACTCCCAACTTGTCTTGATCAAACTTCCTCTTTCCGCGTCCTTCTCCACAGTTATAGATCTTGGAATGCTCTCTTTCATTTCGGCCACGTGCGAAATAATTCCGACAATTCTATTTTCTTTGTACAAAGTTTGCAAGGTTTCAAAAACGATTGCAATACTTTCTTGGTCTTGTGTTCCGAAGCCTTCGTCTATAAAGAAGAAGTTCTTATCTCCTTTTGATAAACTCTGAACGCTTTCGGCTAATGCAAGTGCCAAACATAATGATGCTTGAAATAATTGACCTCCAGACAACGTTTTTACACTTCGCTTGCTACCATTGTTTAAATAATCAATTACATCAAATTCGTTTTTATCATTTATCATCAGGCTTAAATGATTTTTAGTCATTCGATGAAAGCGAATATTTGCTACATCACAAAGGTTTTGAAGATAAATAGTGGAGACATAGTTAACAAATCCATTTGCTTGAAAGAGCCCACCCAAAATATTTAGATTCTGTGCTCTTTTAGATATAAATTCATAATTAACCAGTAATATATTTTTTTCTTCAAGTTGTATTTTCAAACTTTGCAACTGATCTTTCTTGGACTGATTTTCTCCAATTAAACGTGCAACATCTTGTCTTTTCTGTTGAAAGAAACTACTTTTTTCTGCATAAATATTTTGGTCGAATTGTTTCCCTTGCAATTCAATATTTATAGCTTGAAGTTGATTCTTTACACTTTGAAAATTGATAGTAAACTCGTCAATCGATTTCCGTTCTTTTTCGATGTCGATCTGCTGATTTAATACCGCTATTACCTCATCAATATGCGAAAAACTGTTATTAATCAGATGTTCGTCGATCATTTTCTGTAAATCATCACAATTGATAGTAGTATTATTGCAGTCGATACTTTTTGTAGAAATTAATGCCGAATTTGTGGATAAAACCTGTGTCTTCTCAATTAATGTGCTGGTTTTAGCTTCGTAATTTAATTTTATAATTCTAATTACTTCTCTTCTATCGTCTCTCATTTTTGCGATGCTTTCATGATCGATATTTTCGTAATCCTCAACCTTCAAAAAAGATAATTTTTCACTTTCATTCTTTAAAGCTCCCATGTTTTCTGAGATACTATTTTGAAACGCAGAAAGTTTATTTAAGACTTGTTCTTTCTGCTTTTTTTTAATTTCAAGCTGATTCAGGACTTTTTCTATTGCCGCATCTAGAAGTTTGATGTCTTGCTCAATTTTCTGATTTATCTGCTTTTTAGCAATGAAAGCTGAGCTGTCATCTGCTTGAAAATCTTTCCATATAAACAATTTATGATGTTCTAGACTTTCAAATTTTCTCTGTGCTAAAGTCGATTCTTTTGCGAATTTATCTGATTTTAAGAACTGAATTTTAGTCTCTATAGTATTCAATTCTTTTTCCTGAATTGCAAGCAAATTTAGATGCTCGCGAAGTTCTAGGATTGCTGCATTGCAAGTATTTAATTTTTCGCTAACATCATCAATGTGCATGATATTTGGATGGCTCTCTGAACCACAGAGCGGACAAGGACTTCCATCGTGTAAACTAGAAGTATAGGACGCTAGCTTATTCGAAAGCAACAATGACTGCTGCTCTCTGACGGTGCCTTCCAAATCAGTTTCTATTTTTGTTCTGTATGCCGTAATTTCAGTTTTCCAATCGTCAGTAGAATATGTATAACTAGAAAATAGTTGAATTTCCTTTTCTAGATTAAGATTTATTTCTCTAATATCTGAATTCAAATTCGTAATAAATTCTTGCTGATTTTTTGAAGTTGTATACCAGTTGTCAATAGATATCAATAAATCAGTATCGATTTTTTGCGATTTTAAAGTACTAAGATCTACTTTATGTTTTACAAGAGACTTTTCGAAAATCTCACTTTGTTCAACAACCCAAGCCAGATTCATATTATCTTTGCCACTCGAAGTTTCTAAATCTGAAATAGTTTTATTTAGAACTTTAATTTTCAAGATACTATCGAGCTCATCAACATATTTTTTAGATTCTTCTAGCTGATCGTATTTTGGTTTAAGAGTTTCAATCTCCCCGTTTAAAATCTTGATCTCATTTTCTAAAATTAATTTTTTCTGCTCTAAAATTTCGACTTCAGATTTTAAACTTTGTAAACTTTGATTTAGTTTTTTAGAATTTTCTAAATTCGATTTAAAGCACTTTTCTGTTTTTTCGAATAAAATTACTTTCGTAGAAAGTTCATCAATTGCAGGTTTTGCAGAATTTAAATCAGAGAATTTCTTATTTAATGATTCTAACTGCGAAAATTTATCTTTTAAATTATTTAGAATTGCAATCTCTGCTTCTACCAATTCTAATTCTTTTTGTTCGGCAGTAAGTTTGTTAGTAAGAGCAAATAATTCTATTTCTTTCTCATTGATAATTTCCTTGGAAACAGTTTCATAAACGGACAGTTTACCTTCTAATTCATTTTGCCTATTTCTATTTTCTGATTGTAAGTGACTTACTTTTCCACCTAAATCAAATTTTTGCAAATTGAAAATAGCCTTCATCATTTCTGAACGCTCCTTGCCTTTTAATTCTAAAAACTCTTTGAATTGTCCTTGAGGAATTATAATTGTTCTTCGGAAATTTTCATAAGACAATCCAATAATGTTAAATGCATTGGCACTTTCCAACGGCAACCATTTTGAGTCTATCCATTCATAAGCCAGTCTTTTGATGATACCTGCGTCTTCAAAATTCTTTTTATTACGCGTCCATCTAGCTGTAAATTTAAATTTTCGTTCTTCAAAATTTAAAAATGTAAAATCAATTAATGCTTCGTTGGATTTCAAATTCAACATATTGTAAGCCCTACCATCTCTACTATTAAGTCGTTCGGTCTCCGAATATAGAACAAAGCCTATCGCTTCCAGAATAGAAGATTTGCCGGAGCCAACATTTCCAAATATCCCAAACAATCCAGCTTGAGTCAAGGTTTCAAAATCAATTATTTGTTCTTCTTGATAAGAATAAAAGCCTTTAATTTTTAATTCTAATGGTAGCATAACTTAAAATTCGTTTTTTTGAACTGACAATAATTCTTGAAAAAGAGCAACTAAATCATCGTTAGGGTCTTGTTGCTTATTTTTAAATTTAAAGTAATCCGCAAATAAACCATTAATATCTTGATCTAAATTTACTCTACCCAAGTTCAGAGGATTTCCATCCTCGTCGGTCTTTTTTATTATTGGAATAATATGAATGATACCGTCGTGGCTGCTATGAATCAGTTTTAAATCTTCTGTTTTGATAAAAGTGTCACTTTCCAACGTTAACTCCACAAATGTTTTAGGATGGTCTAAAAGCCATTCAACTGTATCTTCTATTGAAGAGAATCGTACTCTTTGCAGAGCTCTTCCAGATTTTAAAGCAATATCATGATAACTGACTGCTTTATCTGGAGACGCTTCAATAATGACAATCTTTTTCTGCTGACCTGCTTCAGAAAAACTATAACACAAAGGACTGCTAGAATAAACAACTGGGTGATCTTTCGTATTGATATTTTGGTACCGATGCAAATGTCCTAATGCTGTATATTGAATTTGTGGCGGAATACAATCTGTATATATTGCTTCAGCATTTCCAACCATTATTGGTTTTTCACCGTCTGGTTCTTCGAGAACTGCTCCACCTCTCTTAAGCATATACAAATGTGTAGTCAAAATATTTACGCCTTGATCATCACAATATTGATCGGCGAGTGATGTCCATGTTTCTTTCAAAACCGTGTTCAACTGATCATCTCTATTTTCTGACCCGAGATAGTGTTTTAGACGCATCTCATTCGCGTAAGGCGTCGCAAGAATTCGCAAAGGGAAATCGACTTTGGTAAGTTGAATTTCAAAAAATCCTAAATCGGTTTTGGTTATCGAAAACCCATTTTCAAGATTAATTGGGTTAATTACTGCATTTGGATATCCTATAAATATGATTCCACATTCAATCGCCAGCGGATTTGGAACATCAATTCGGTCGGGGCTATCGTGGTTTCCTGCAATAGCAATAACGGGTCTTTGTCCATTTTTTGACAGTCGTTTCAACGTCGAATAAAATAAATCTACAGCTTCTACCGGTGGATTGAATGTATCAAATAAATCGCCAGCTATAATCACGACATCAACTTGTTGTTCGTCAGCAATTTCACAGATTTCATTTAAGACAGACTTTTGTTCTTCTATTCGAGAAAAGTAATCAAGTTTCTTTCCTAAATGCCAGTCGGCCGTATGCAATATTTTTAAACTCATATTTTTATTATTGAATCTAAGATTTTTTATAAATGTATTTTCCCACTGTAATGATATAAGTGAAGTTTAAAATTTAGCCGGAGAAAGTTGTTTTAAATTCTATCTATATTTTAATTATTGAAAATCACTTTTCAGAATTTCCTCCAAACAATATTCAGCAATTGCAGTAATTGTCAGAAAAGGATTCACTCCAATACTTGCGGGAACCAAAGCACCGTCGGTTACATAAAGATTGTCGTATCCTTTTACTCGGCCAAAAAGGTCGGTCGTTTTTCCGATGACTGCTCCCCCGAGCGGATGGTAACAAATATCTGGTCCGTAGCCTCCTTCCCATAATAATCCGGATGGTGTGCCACCATTTGCCTTATTCATTTTCTTGACAAAGTGCTTCGCATTCTCAACAGTATGCTTAAAGTTTTTCTCTTCCCAATTAATTTTAATATCATTATTTGCAGCATCATAAGAAATGCTTCCTGGATTTGGAACCCGATTAATAATTAAATATAAAGAGGTGTAAACCTCCATCCCCATTGGCAGTGGCGAGATTTCCGCGAAAAATGAATGTCTTTTATCATCCCAATTGTCAACCCCAGATACTGGAATTGTAGATTGTTTGGATCCCGTGCCTGTTGTGTAATTAGCATCTGTGTTTTCATTTTCTACTCTATTGAAAAGTGTATTGACCATATTACGACCCGTCATCACATTTCCATTGTTTCCCCAATCATTACCCAAACTAGAGTCAAAATTTTTCATTTGACCTTTAAATTTTGATGCCAGCAATAGTTTGTGGTACCGATACTTCCTGCATTTAAAAACAATTTCTTGCAATTAATCGTCTTCTTTGCAATTACAATTCCTGAGGTATCCAGGATTTCTACAAACACAGAATAACCAATATCTGTCTTCTTAAAATAGTCAACGCGATGTAGGTCGTAAATAGTTAAGTGTTTAGTTTCTATTGATTTCTTTAAATAGGTTTTTTCAAGGCTTTGCTTGCCGTGATTGTTTCCGTAGATTACTTCCTTGGCAAGAGCCGATTTAGGAACTTCTCCAGCTTCTTCTCTTTTCATATAATCGAAAGAATAAACATTCGGAACTTTTACAGTTTT
>JBBSQV010000039.1:0-19858 GCA_038243675.1 Flavobacteriales bacterium | reverse complement strand
CATTTGGGACTTTGGAGCGGAAGACGAGGCTCGAACTCGCGACAACCAGCTTGGAAGGCTGGAGCTCTACCAACTGAGCTACTTCCGCGTATTGGTGGTGCAAATATACACAAGAAGTTCTGTTGTTTGCAAACTTTTTAAAGAAAAATTTTAAATATAATTTTTACAATAACTGACATTTCATCCTATCTATTTATCTTTGAAATAATTACACTTAAAATAAATTTAAAAACTTTCTAAAAACGATGAGAACCATTAAACAAATTGACGCGGAAACGACTTTCGCGGTGAGACATTCAGTATTGAGAACTGGAAAACCTATCGAAACTTGCAGATTTGATGGAGATAATCTTGACACTACTGTACATTTTGGATGTTATGAAGATCAAAACCTCGTTGGTGTCGCTTCGATATTTAGAAAGAACTCCGATTTATTTTCAGAAGTCAATCAATATCAGCTTAGAGGAATGGCCGTTTTAGCATCGCATCAAAAGATGGGAATCGGTGCACTCCTATTTAATCGATGTAAAGAATATTCAAAAAGTCATGAGAATGCTATTCTGTGGTTTAACGCCCGCACATCCGCAGTATCATTTTATCAAAATGTGGGGTGCCAAGTTGTAAATGCTCCATTTATAATTGAAGATGTTGGTGAACATTATGTAATGCTAGCAGATTAAAACTATGTAAGAAATTGCGCTAAAGTCATATCAGCGCGAATTCTAATAGAAGTATTTTTACACCATACTTTTAATGATATGTCAGCAAGACTCTGTTACTTCTATTTTTTTATTGGTCTATTTCTTTTGGGTACTTCATGCAAGAAGAAAGACAGCACAGATCTTGATGCCAAAGCACCAATTGAATACACTAAAAAAGCACCTGAAAATTTTGCGGCACTATCTGTAGATTCAACTTCTCTCGAAGGAGAAAGTACTACTTTGCTTTTTAATTTATACAAGAAAAATAATTTTACAACGATTTGGAATGCTACTTCTCAGCGTCAGAATATTTTGAATTCGATGGCATCTAGCGCTGGAGACGGTCTAAATCCTCAAGATTATAACTTAAAAAAGCTTTCGGAAAAGGAAGGAAAAATTGCTTCCGCATCTGATAAAGAGCGCATAGAGTACGACATTGAGTTGACAGCTGCGGCTCAGAAACTTCTATCTCACTTGTCTAACGGAAAACTAAATCCGAAAAAATTATATTCGGATTGGGAGATAAAACGCAATAAATACGACATCAATTTGAACTTATACAATGCCATAAAGGGTGACTCGATTATTAAAATAATTGCAAGTGCAACACCCCAGCATCAGGTGTATAAAAGTCTACAAAACGCTTTGAAGATTTTGGAAACTTTTCCAGATGAAAAATTCGCAACAATTAAATCAGATCAGAAAATTCAACTGAATGATAGCGTCAAAGATTTAATAACCATAAAGAAAAAATTAATTTATTGGAAGGATTTACAAGCGTCGGCTCCTCTAACTGCCACTTATGATACTCTTACATACAAAGCTCTAAAAAGATTTCAAGTTCGACACGGACTTAGTGCAGATGGCGTCATTGGCCGTGGTACAATTGCTGCATTGAATGAAACAAAAGAAGATAGACAAAATCAAATCATTGCAAATATGGAGCGATGGAAATGGTATCGACGATCTTTTGGAGATTACTATATCATTCTAAATATTGCAGATTATAAAATGCGAGTAGTGAAAAATAATGATACCATCGAGACTAGAAGAATTGCTGTAGGAACTATAAAAAGAAAAACTCCAATCTTAACCTCGAAGTTGAGTGATATTGTGATAAATCCTACCTGGACTGTCCCTCCTACTATATTGAAGGAAGATTTAGTTCCGTCTGCTCGTAACAATAGAGAATATTTTGCGAGGACTAATATTTCGATTTTTGATTGGTCTAATAATCCTATAAGTCCATACGACTGGGATCCTGACAATTATAAAAACTATCGCTATGTGCAGGGACCTGGGGATAATAATTCTTTGGGAAATGTGAAATTCAATTTTCCGAATTCGCATATGGTGTATTTACACGATACGAATCACAAAAATATTTTTGGTAGAAATAATCGCTCCCTAAGTTCGGGTTGCGTGCGAGTGGAAAATCCACTACCACTGGCTGAAATGCTATTGAATAACAGCCGATGGTCTCTGGATTCTATTAAATCAACCATTGCTAGACTTGAAACTACAAGTGTGAAAATGAAAGATCCTGTATATATTTTTCAGTATTATTGGACTGCTTGGAGTGAAAATGGTCAACTAATTTTTCGAGATGACATTTACAATCTTGACAAAGATCTGAGTAAGAAATTACGAAACTAAAGCAGCTATTGGTTTAGCTTTTGAAGGATGATAAATATAAAGACACGATTTGTCTTTAATTAAATTTATTATTTCGTTTGTCAATCCTTGAGGAAGTGCTGGACATCCTAAGCTTCTTCCTAATCTCTGATTGTTTTTGATAAAACTTTCAGAAACGTAATCTGCACCGTGAATAACCACTGCTCTCTGTCTAGCATTGTCGTTAACATTTTTCTCAAGACCATCAAGTTTTAAAGACTTTCCATGTTTTCCAACGTAGATTTCTCCAGTTGCAAAAAATCCAAGCGAACTTTTGAAAGACTCATTTACGTTTGAAAAGCTAGTCGCGAATTCATTGCCAGAATTTCTTCCATGTGCTACAAGTGAATTGTAAAGTACTTTTTTTGTAACCATATCAATAACCCATAAACGTTTTTTGTTCGATGAGACACTGAAGTCAATAATTGTAATAATATCTTTTTTAATTAGACCTTTTTCTTTCAAAAGGTAAAAACCTTTTAATGCGCTTTTAAAGCTTTCGGCCTGAGGAATTGTTGTATTTAAAGATTCTAAATCTTTGTACACGTTTTCGGCTTTGCTTTCGATGCTCATCTCAGCCGTTTTTGTGTTTGAGGCGTAAAGTGTAGGTTTTTCTGTTACGGTTTCTAATTTATTTTCTGAAGTTTCTTTGACTGCATTTGAACTAGTTGATACTGTAAGAAATGCAAAAGCTAAAAGCGGTAGGATCTTGTATGTCATTGATTATCTTTAGGTTAATAAGTAACTCGGGTTGCCAAATGTAAAAACTTTTTTTTGTTATGCAATTACAATTGGTAAAAAACAACTGTTAAAGTGCGTAATTTTAGGGTTTAAGCAGTAAATTTTCAAAATATTCTTACAAAAAGGACTGCGAAAATGGGAAAGCTATAATAGTTAATCGTAAAAATATAAGATTTAGTATAAATGAATAACGATATTATTGAATATTTTTAATTGTTCGATCAGTTTTAATTAATCTGAACAAAAACTTATCATTTACTCGACTTTACAAAAAAAATGTAAATCTGGGAAAAACATACCAAATTACCTTATTTTATCTGGTGATTTATACTGTACGATATTATTAATAATGCAACAATTGTGCCAATCTAGTATTTTTTTTAAATTATTTTAAGAAAAAATAATGAATAATTATCTGTTTTCTAATGAATTGCTAATTATTCCACTTACGAACCTTATACTTTAAAAAGATGAATATTATAGAATACAATCTTAAAAAAAATCAACTCTGAAATAGTATCTTTGTGATTGTAGTTGTTAATTTGTTTAGATAATTAAAAGACCATAAGATGCACAAAAAAGTACTTTTAATGATACTTGACGGTTGGGGAAAATCTCCAGATCCTAAAGTTTCAGCGATTGATAATGCACTCACTCCTTATATAGATAGTTTATACACCAAATATCCGCACGCTCAGCTTCGTACAGATGGCCTTAATGTTGGTTTGCCCGAAGGTCAGATGGGAAATAGCGAGGTAGGTCACATGAATCTTGGTGCTGGCCGAATTGTTTTTCAGGAACTACAGCGTATCAATAACGCGTGCAGTTCGGGCGAGATTAAGACTGAGAAAGTTCTTTTGGAGGCTTTCGCTTACGCTAAATTAAATCAGAAGAAAGTTCACCTGATGGGCTTAGTGTCAGACGGTGGTGTTCACTCTCACATCAATCACCTTCGAACCTTGGTTGAAGCTACTCAAGATTACGGATTGCAAGATGTATTTATTCACGCCTTTACTGATGGTCGTGATGTCGATCCTAAATCAGGCGAATTCTTTCTTTCAGCTTTACAAAATTTTACAAAAAATACTACTGCAAAACTAGCTTCGGTTATAGGTCGTTATTATGCAATGGATCGAGACAGACGTTGGGAACGGATAAAACTTGCTTATGAACTTCTCGTAAACGGACGTGGTACGCCTTCTCAGGATATTATAAAAAGTATTCGAGATAGTTATGATAATGACATTACAGACGAATTCATCGCGCCAATTGTTATGGTTGATAATAATCAAGAACCAATTGCGACCATAGAAAATGACGATGTTGTAATATTCTTCAATTTCCGAACCGATAGAGGCCGACAACTTGTTGATGCTTTAACCCAAACAGATTATCCTGATTGCGAAATGCACAAAATGCCTCTGTATTTTGTTACAATGACGAGCTATGACGATACTTTTGAGAATATGCATGTTATTTACCACAAAGATAATTTGCAAAAAACCTTGGGAGAAGTACTTGCTGACGCTGGAAAAACGCAAATTCGAATTGCCGAAACGGAGAAATATCCACACGTTACTTTTTTCTTCTCGGGAGGACGCGAAGACCAGTTCAAAGGAGAAAGTAGAATTATGTGTCCTTCTCCAAAAGTTCCAACTTATGACTTACAGCCAGAAATGAGTGCTTTTGATATTTGTGATAAACTAGTTCCCGAATTAGAAAAAGGCGAAGTCGATTTTGTGTGTTTAAATTTCGCAAATGGAGATATGGTTGGTCATACTGGAGTGATGAAAGCGGCGATTGAAGCTTGCGAAGCTGTTGACAAAGCTGTTGAAAGAGTCTTGACAGCAGCAAATGCTAGCAACTACACAACAATCTTGATCGCAGATCACGGAAATTGCGAAACAATGATTAATCCTGATGGAACTCCAAATACCGCCCACACCACAAATCCAGTTCCCATAATCTTAATTGACAAAGAACTAAAAACTATTCACAACGGGGTTTTAGCCGATATCGCTCCAACAATTTTGGAATTAATGGGGGTAGAAAAACCTGAGGTAATGACACAACATTCATTATTGTAATTGCTTTATATACACAGAATATAAATTAATAAAATATTATAAACATGGAACACGATACTCATAAAGATCATATAGACAATATATTTGTCGGGGTTATTTCTGAAGCTATATTAGAAAAAGAATATCCTTGGTACACAAAAGAATACGACTCTTATACTGTTGACTCGGTTTTGCTAAATGAACTTAAAGCTCATATTGCCGAAGTCAGTATTTCCATTTATATGGCTACTTGGTGTCCTGATTGCCACCGCGAGATTCCTAGATTCTACAAAATTATAAACCAAGCACATATTGACGAATCAAGAATCGTAAATGCTGCAATGGATCTTAATAAGCGCACTCCAGAGAATTATGAGGAAGGTATGAACGTTACAGCTGTGCCGACTTTTATATTTTTCAAACACGGAGAAGAACTCGGAAGAATCATCGAAAAACCAGAAGTTTCGCTTGAGCACGATATGCTGAAAATTCTTAAAAGGGAGGTTTAACTATAAATTACAGTAGTTAATCTCCTTATAAATAGCATATTTTAGTACTTTTGCCAACTGAAAATAACACATTATGATTATCCCTAAAACACGAGAAGAAATTGAACTGATGCGCGAAAGTGCTATGATAGTTTCAAAAACTCTCGGAATGATAGCTTCAGAAATCAAGCCTGGAGTAACAACATTACACATTGACAAACTAGCAGAAGAATTTATCAGAGATCACGGCGCTGAGCCAGGCTTTCTAGGAATGTACGGATTTCCAAATTCATTATGCATGTCGCCAAACGCACAAGTTGTGCACGGAATTCCAAATGACACGCCTCTACAAGAAGGAGATATTATCTCTGTAGATTGTGGTGCTTTCAAAAATGGATTTTACGGAGATCACGCTTACTCTTTTAAAATTGGCGAAGTATCTCCAGAAATCGAAAAACTTCTTCAAGTTACCAAAGAATCACTTTATATTGGAATCCGCGAATTCAAAGCTGGGAACCGCGTTGAAGATGTTGGAAGTGCTATCCAAAAATATACTGAAAGTCACGGGTACGGAGTCGTTCGTGAGCTTGTAGGCCACGGTTTAGGTCGCAAAATGCACGAAGATCCAGAAATGCCTAACTACGGTAAAAAAGGAAGAGGAAAGCTTTTTGTCGAAGGAATGGTGGTGGCTATCGAGCCAATGATCAATTTAGGAACCAAAAATATCAAACAACTTAAAGACGGTTGGACAATCCTTACCGCAGACGGAAAACCTTCGGCGCACTTTGAGCACAACGTTGCACTTATCGGTGGAAAACCTGAATTGCTTTCGACCTTCGCTTTTATTTACCAAGCTTTAGGAATCGAATCTAATGAGGAAGATGAGTTCAGAAAAACTCCTTTAGTCCTTTAATACTGCTTTTGGTATAACCGTTTTCACTCGTAAGAGTAGCATGAAAAAAATCTTTAGTTACGTTTTAAATATAATTCCGAGACCTTTACTTATTAGGTTGAGTTATGTTGTACGTCCTGTTTTAGCAATAATGCTCAAGGGCGACAAATTCACAGATCCTATAGACGGTAAGAGTTTTAAAAAATTCTTACCGTACGGTTATGGCAAGCAACGCGACAATGTTTTGGCTCCGGGAACACTTTCACTCGAACGTCATAGACTGTTATGGCTTTATCTCCAAAACGAAACCGATTTTTTTACTGCTCCCAAAAAAGTTTTGCATTTTGCTCCTGAGCAAGCATTTTACAAAAGATTCAGAAACCAGAAGAATCTTGACTACACCACAACGGATTTACTTTCGCCATTAGCAGATGTTAAAGCTGATATTTGCAATCTTCCTTTCGAGGATAACTGCTACGATGTAATTCTTTGTAATCATGTTTTAGAACATATTCCAGACGATAGGAAAGCGATGCAGGAATTGTACAGAGTTTTAAAACCCGGCGGAATGGCAATTCTTCAAGTTCCTCAAGAATTGCAAAGAGCCACAACTTTTACTGACGACGCCATTACTGATCCAAAAGAACGAGCGGCCATTTTTGGACAATACGATCACGTTCGAATATATGGTCGTGATTATTTTGACACGCTGAGATCCGAGGGTTTCAAAGTCGAAGAAGTAGATTACACCAAAACTCTTTCTGCCGAAGATGTTGAAAAATTCGCTCTTGCCAAGGGCGAAATAATTCCTGTCTGCACAAAGTAAACTTCTTCTCTGCTCTATCCGTTTTGGCACTGCAATTGTACTTGAGAATTTGTTATATTTACAACCTTCAAACAATCAAGTATGTACAAGTATATAGTTTCTGCCCTGCTTCTTCTAGTGTCTATTTCAAATTCGGTAGCTCAGAAAGTCGTAGAAACACCCCCACCTTTCAATATCAAGACAGTAGCATTTTATCAAAACGGTCAAGTTTCAGATCCTATAATCGGACTTAGAGATTCTTTTCAGTTAGAATTCGATGATCTATTCGGCAACGAAGCAGATTATTACTACGAAATTATGCATTGCGATTATAACTGGAATCCGTCAGGATTATCAAAAATTGATTATATACAAGGCTTTGACAATCAACGAATTCAAAATTATACCAACTCCTTCAACACACTTCAGCTATTTTCACATTATCGATTGTCGTTTCCCAATAAGTTAACCCAATTTTTAATAAGTGGAAACTACCTCATCAAAATTTTAAACGAAGATAAAGAGGTAGTTTTTTCGCGTAAGCTTATACTTTTTGAAGACATCGTTCAAGTACCAGTTCAAATAAAAAGAGCTAGAAACATAAGCGTTATTAAGGAAAAACAAAATTTAGAATTCTCAGTTTTATCTCCGAACCTTTTATTTCAAAATCCTACTCAAAACGTAAAAGTCCTTTTATTAAAGAATGGCGAGTTCAAAAACAGTATTTCAAATGTAAAACCGATGTACACAATTGGGAATGATTTGATTTATAAATATGATACCGAAACACAGTTTTGGGGTGGCAATGAATTCTTATATTTTGAAAATAAGGACATCCGTTCAGCAAATAATTATGTTGGCCGCGTGGATTCAAAAGAGATTTATAACGCGCATTTATACCAGCACGATGCTAGAGCCAATAAGCCCTACACTCTTGCGCCAGATATTAACGGAAGTTTCTTTGTCAACAATCTTGGCGCTGAAGATTTCACAGTAGAGTCAGATTACGCTTGGGTATTTTTTACATTATCGGCTCCAACAAATTTTACCAAAAAAGATATTTACGTAAACGGAATGTTCAACAACTATGCGTTGGGCCAAGAAAATAAAATGGACTATAATTCTAAATCTGGATTGTACGAAAAAGCAATTATGATCAAGCAAGGTTTCACCAATTATCAGTTTCAGATTGCCGACAAAAACGGAAATATTGATCAGAAAAATGCTATTGACGGAAATTTTTACGAGACAGAAAACACCTATATTGTTTTAGTTTATTACCGTGAAAGCAATCAGCGATATGACAGAGTTATCGGTCGCGGCGCTGCAAGTTCCTTGGATATAACCAATTAACGTTTGCCAATTGTAGAGAATTTTTTGTAATTTTGGTAAACATTCGTCATCTTAGCAGTTATGGTTACACAAATCACACGAGGTATAAAAATCACGGTACGTACAGGTTTTGAAGGTACTTTCCTTAAAAACTACCGATTGCATTTTGCGTTCAGTTATCAGATAACTATCGAGAATCATAGCAAGGATTCCGTGCAACTAATTTCTAGACATTGGGATATTTTTGATGCGCTCAACGATCCTGAAGAGGTAGAAGGTGAAGGCGTTGTTGGATTAAAACCAGTTTTAAAACCTGGTGAATCTCATTCGTACAGCTCTGGATGTTTCCTAGAATCTCCATTTGGCTCGATGAAAGGCTACTTTAACATGGTCAATTTCACCAGCACCAGAAAATTCAAAGTGGTAGTTCCCTCTTTTAAACTAAGCGCTCCTTACGCACTGAATTAATATAGGTTCCCCAATCCTTTTTATTTCTAGAAGGCTTTCGCCGAAAAATTTCAAGTTAATATAACTTACAGTTGATTTGAGGCAGACCGTCGTTTAATAGACCTAACGCAAAGAAGCGATTCTTTCTTCGGTTGAAGGTCTATCGGTGGGCGAGTTTTTTACCATTAACGCACTAAGAAAATTTAGAAATCGCCTGGATGACAGCGGTGGTTCTGGTGCTCGTTTGCAACGAGTACCTACTTTGTAAAAAGAAATATATGAAGGGTTTTTGACGCGGATTTTGCCAAAATACATGTTATAAGAATCGGCATATACCTAATCTGATGAGATTGTTTCTTCTGATAGCTATTGGACTGGCAATACCCATTTCGTGCATTTGAGGTTTTAGTTACCCGCGTCGGAGACGCTACGATCAGTTTTCAATAGAAAGTAGGTACTCGCCCCAGGCAAGCACCAGATCACGTAAAGACAAACATCAGATATTAAAACCTTAATCTTTTAATAGTCCAAAATCGCCGAAATTCAATTTTTCACCACGAAGGTATTACGATAAATGCAGAAAGAGCGCAAAACGCTAATCTCAATATTCCTCGAATACTTACTGTAAAATCCTTTAAGTTTTTTTCCAAAAAAAATCGCCCCTTAGGGCGATTTGATTTATTAAAAAATATTCTATTTAATTTATTGTTTTCTTCGTGACTTTGATTCCATCAATAGAAGTAATATTCACGATCAAAACTTGATTCGTTTCACCAATATTGATTGAAACTTCGTTAGAGTTGATTTTTTTGGCTGTAGCCAATAATCTTCCTCTGATATCATACACCTCCACAAAGTCAAGAGTCACATTTCCAGAGTTGATTACTACAATATTTTCTTTTTTGTAGAGTATTACTGAATTTGAATCGAAATTTGGATTACTTACTGATAACGGATTTAAGTAAACAATGTCAAAACGAGAATTAAAGCTTCCCGCTTCAGTAGCAAATGTATATGCTGAACTTTTTAAATCGTGCAAAATACCTGTACTATTATCACGCAAGAATATATCTTGATTTCCTGCAAACAATCCATCAACATGATCAGTGGCGATTGTATAAGTTCCCGCAGTCAAGGTTTTAAAATTTAATGCCACAACATCTGAACTTGTAAAAGGTGCTCGACCTTGAATGATATATTCTGAATTGTCTAGCCAAGAAGTAAGTGCAGTAGATCCGTCGCCAAGATATTTCCCATCCGTGCGATCAACACCATTTTCAGCTTGAGGCATATAAGCTACAAGTGTTTGACCAAATTCGCCAGCTGTGTTGGTAACATTTAACCAAATACGACTTCTTTCCTGACTATTTGCAGTTCTAAAAAATTGGTTAGCGTCATTTGTGTTAGTTCTCATTGAATTAGTGAAAACCGCATTTCCTGACGTGCCAGCAATTTTCTTAGCGATAAATCCTTGACCTACTTGGATAAATCCGTTTGGAGTTGTACTCGATGCTGATTGTGTAGCATTTGGAACCGAAGTACCACCAGCAAAAGTGTAAGTCGCGTAATATGCGCTTGCATCTGGAACAGCGTTACGTCTTCTCCAGAAGTACAGTGTGCCATCAATTTCAGCAGCATTATCGGCCAAGAACTGATTAGCATCAATCATGGAAGCATAAGGATTTGCAAGCATATTATATCCACTTCCTGCAGCGTCTAATGTTACAGCAATATCTCCGTTTGTAGGAGTTCCTGTAAAAGTACCAGTCCAAGATTGTGCTCCGTTCGGCGAATCAAAAGGTGTGTGATCATTTGGCATTCTAATCAGATATCCTTTCCCTTGATCAAACACACTTGTTTCAGGAACAATAACATTGAATTGATCAGTACTAGAATTGTAAGTATAGAAACGAGTTGAAACTGTTGCTGGAGAAAAGTTTTTTAAAGTTTGCTCTCCAATCACCGGCGATCCCCACATTGTATAATCTAATTTAAATAGCTTAGAACTTTCTCTTTCCACGTTAATCGCTCCGGAATTTTCGACATCTGTAAGCTGAATTAAATTCGTGTTGCTAGCTAACGTAAAAGTTGAACCACTTTCTACAGTAAGTGCGCCGTAAAGAGTTACATCAAAAGTTGCTGGAATAGTTACAACAGCACCGTTTGTTACCGCAATTGTACAAGCCTCAATACTTGCTGTAGCTGTAAACGCACCGGTGAAGATGGCAGATGTAGTTGGAGTTGGTAACCCATCGCTCCAGTTATTTCCGTTCCAAGTGGTGCTTTTAATAGTGATTGTTGCGATATCTGAAAATACCTCTGGACAGTCTCCATTCTGAAGAACTGCTCTAAAATAAGTTGTTTCAGATAAAAACCCTATTTGTGCGCCACTTATAGTTGTCTCGAAAACTGAAAGGTTCGTAACATTGTTAGGATTATTTTCAGAATTAGCTCCAAAATTTATATCTGTAGATTTTTGCCAATATAGAACTTTTCCTGTACTTCCTGCTAATTGTAAATCAGCTGGAGCCGTTCCTGCACAAATGGTTTGACTGAATTGTGATACTGTTCCCCCAACAGATGTAGGGAAAATCTCAACTGGAATATTTGTATCCGTTGCCGAAAATCCATTCGCATCAGTAACTGTTAACGTATACTGTATACTAGAGACTTCAGAAGTTGGAATTGCCACTTCGGCAGCGTCTGGTAATCCGTTTGACCAATTATAAGTAAAAGGGGCATCACCTCCCGTAAGCACAGCATTAATTAATACTTCTTCCGATGCAATACAGAAGTCACCATAACCATATACTTCCAAACTAAAGCCCCCAGCTTTTAATCCTGTGAATGCCGAAGTCTGTCCAGCCGTTAAGATAGCATCTGTTGCAACTATAGTATTATTAGACATTAGACCAAATTTGGTCCAAGGATTTATAGTGAGGTTAAAAGTTCCGTTCAATTGTGCAGCTGCGATTTCTGACTCTGCGCCAAGAATATCCAAAGCATCAAATTTTCCAGTAATCGTTGCAACAGCTCCCGAAATTCCCGTTTGAGTTACATTCCAATACTTTTTCAAATAATTCTGAGAACTATTATTGTTTGGATGTTTTAAATTGGAAACATTTACTCCTACAAAGGCATTAGAAAATGACCCTGCAGTTACATTTACCGTGATTGGCGAGTAGCTTGGAGCACCGGTTAACTCTCCAATTGGATATAAATAGTTTCCTGTTGAAGCGAAAGGCCTACGAACCAATCCAGTTCCGTCGGCAACAATCATATTGTTAACGTTGAAAGTTCCTGCTACTGGATTTTGTCCAAGCGTAAGATTATTTGAGCCAATAACTAAATTACCTTTAGTAAGAAAAAGCGTCCCTCCTACGGTAACAGCTTTCGCTAAAACAACTCTTCCTGTTTCTTTATTAACTATTAAATTATTAAAGTCAATTGCAGTAGCAAGTCCTCCAATCGTTTGGTTAGAAATACCAGCTAAGTTTATCGTTTTCCCCGCAAAGTTTACTGCCTTATCTAGCGTTAAATTTCCTCTTACATTTAAAGTTGTTGAGGCAATTGAGGCTCCATTTCCAGAAATTATTAGGTGGTGATAACCGCCGAATGTTTCTCCTCCAGGTGCAGGTATAGTTTGATTTATTCCTTTAAACTCAATAGTATTTGTAGTTAGGATTGTGAACATTATACCATTATTTGTCAATGTACCAGCAATGCTGATATAATTTCCTTCCAATGCACGGAGACCTCCGCCATTAGCAATATTCAAATTATTAAATGCTGTTGATCCCGAAATCGTTGCCTCAAGATTTCTAAAAGTTACAGTACTACTTCCTGCATTTAACATTCCGTTATTCTGCCACGCACCAGCTCCACCATTAATAAACAATTGCTCGTTGCCATCAGAGTTCACTATTCCACCTGCTTCAATTGCAAGAGATCCGATTTCTTCTATAATATTTAATGTAGGATTATGGTCAGGAGCAATAATTGCCGGAATTATTACTTTGCTATTTGCAGATGGCTTACCATTGCTCCAATTTGAAACTGTTGTCCACGAAGTACTCGTTTTACCCGTCCAAGTGGTTACAAAAGGATCTGCAGTCTCATCCAAAGAAATAAAGACATTTCCAAAATTATTGACAAAATACAATCCGATATCTGCATTAGTAATTTCTACCCAATTCTCAGTTGAATTATTGTTTGAACGACCTTGCTCAAAAATTGGTATCTCTGCACCTATCTTATTAGCCCAAAAAACCAATTTTGCTTCGGCATTGCCATTTAGTTCACTATCCAAATAATGCTGACGAATAATTGCTTTTGTACCATTTGCACCTGTTTGAATAATATCAAACTGACGCAAAATTGTCCCTGCTTTCCAAGTTGGCGCAACACCGATTGTCAATTTCGCACTCATAGAAGCTGGAAGTGTTCCACCAGGAGCGAAAGTTATCGAAGAATTAGGATGACCAAAAGTGTATAATTTATTTGTTGTAAAGAAATCTCTTTTTATGATTCCAGTTACATCACCAATTCCTGTATTAATTCCATCAGGTCCCATTGTTAAGGTAAAAGCTGCCATTGACAAACTTCCCTTCGTTGTACTTGCATTTGCAAATGGTAGATCTAAAATTCCGTTTACCGTAACATTAGCAGCTGCCGTTGTACCTGAAGTCGATGATAATGTAAGGTTTGTATAAGTCCCAGCAACAAGAGTTTGAGCTGCAGAGATTGCATTTATATTCAAGATACCTGTACCGTTCCAATTTTTACCAGAAGCAAACGGTATTGCAGATGTATTTTGAGTTTGGATTTGTCCATGATTAAGAATAGAAGCCAAATTTCCAGATAATACGTTTGTTCCTAAATTTAAAATTTGCTGCTCATCTACGTTTAAATTTCCGTTGACAGAAAAGTCGTTTAAAGCAGTAACAATATTTACATTTGCTCCAATTAAACTGAAAGAATCAAAAGCATTTGTAGTTCCAATAGTACTTTGATCAAAACTTAAAGTTGGATTTTTGGTTCCTCTCACAACTAATTTACTTGTTGCTCCACCTGTTAATCCATTCGCAGTTGTATTAATAACACTTCCGGCAATGGTCAAGGTTTTATCTTTAATTGCTAATTTACCACCATTAAACACAATACTATTTTGAACTGACAAAGCAGCTGATAAGCTTGCATTTCCTTGCAGTACGAAATCCTCAGCAATTCCATCAAAAGACGCAAAAGCTGATGTTGGATTTGCAATCACTTCAATATCATCAATAGCAAATTCATCTTGTGCTCCCGTTCCTGAAACCGAAGAGCCGTTCCATCTAATATAATAATAATCATTATTAGCAATATTTCCTGTAGGAATTGTAACAACTCTGTAATAAGCTTTCCATCCAGATGCTAAATTTGCTGTTGTTGGAGAAACAACATCAACTATAGGTTGGTCCATAAAAGTTCCAGTTTCTGTTGAACTGTAGCTAAAGCGAATTCTGCTAGAGGCATCTTGATCATTATATATATATACTTTATAACCAACATTGACACTTGTCATTATTGCGCCAGTTTGATTTTGAATTTTTAAAGTAATTGTACCCGGATTAAAATCATTTGCTAGAGGAGTAGCACTATTGACACCAGGCTGAATACCTAATGCATAATTTTCGACGCTGCTTCCAACATTAAAACCATATATCCCAGTTGCTTGTACGTGCCCATTCGAAATTCCCATTTCATAACTGCTATTTTCAACATTACTTTCATCAAAACCTAGGTCTCCTGCGGCAAATCCAGTAAACGCCCATGCATTTGAATCTAATTGTCCCATTTCAGGATCTGGTGTGATTCCCGATCCTTGAAATGTCCCCGCATTTATACCGTCAACCGTTTGATCAAAGTTAATTTTGTAAGAAGTATTCGCAGCAAAAAGTTGAAGTCCAGCTGGATTTTTTAGAGTTCTCGTGTTTCCTGGAGCGAGTGTGCCAAAATAATTTTCTGCACCATTTGGTCCATTAAATTCAATAACTGAAACGTGATAATTAGTATCTGGTAGTAATCCTGTCACTACAGCCGAGTTACCATTGTCTTTGTAAACTACAAAATTTCCATCACCAAGATTACTTCCACTTTGAAAAGTTGCATCTGCATCATATGTGATTCCATCGGCTGGAAATGCACTCACTGCAGTGGCTTTTTTTACAATTACAAGTCGGTTTTCTCCGCTTCCACTTGTCCAGTCTACTTTAAAAGCAGTTGAAGTTATGTTAGTAAAATTGATATTACTAACACTAGTAGTTGGTTCAAGTGCCATCACTCTGCCCGAAACTGCAACATATTTTGGTGTTGCACCGGCTGAAGTATGAGAAATATTCCCCGAAAATACACCGGTATTTGTTCCTTTAAGTCTTGCGTAGATATTCACCGGCGAACCAGTAAGTCCGCCTCCCGTATTAGGTAAATTAATTATCTGCGTGAAACCAGTACTTTGAGAGGTTGAAATTTCAAAGTTCGCAGGAGCTGTAACAGTTGCGCCGCCATTAAGATTATTTGCTGATATAGTATAAAATTGACTATCTGACGAAAAGCCCTGACTTGCCTGCATAAAATCTAAAGTGGTACTAGGCAGCATCAATATAGGAGCGCCAGATGGCTGTATAGTAAAAGAAGCACTATTTGAAATTGTCGTTCCTCTTTTCACTGTTATATTTGCTACACCAGAAGTTATAATATCAGCAGCTTGAACATTAGTAGAAAGTTTCGTATCCGAAACAATTATAGTTGTGCGTTCCTGTCCGTTCCAAAGTATTTTACAGCCTTCACGAAAGTTCTTACCATTAACAACTAAAGTAAAGTTGCCTGAACCAGCAATCTTCGAACTAGGAGTTAGCGAGATTATTTCTGGAACCACGACGCTAACACCCACATTATCAATAAAGGCATCGTTGCTAGTGTTTCCAGCATTCCAAAATCCTCCAGTCATAGTAAGAGGTATATTTGTAAAGCTATTAACATGCATTCCTTCTTCCTTAAGAAGTAAGGTTCCCAATTTAGGATCGGCGAACGCGCCGCCGTCTTCCCGCACAAATAGTTTCCACTTTTCATCTGCAGGGTTGTACTCCACACGGATGCTCATATATTGTGTGCCAACGTTTTTAGGACCTTTACTTTCCGATGACAAAATTGTATAAATACTATTCATCCCACCATCATATCTAACTAAGCTAATTGGGTCATTTCCAGAATTTCGTCCTACTTGAATCGCATACCCTTGACCAATTGCATTTGTCGTATTTTCAGTTCCGGCCAAGATATACGCTACACCATATTTGCCGCTTCCAAAACCAGATGGATTTGGAAAACTTTGTCGCATATTAAAGGTCCACGAAACAATTCCCGCATTTTGATTAAGAGTTGATTTGTAATCTGCATCAAAATTCGCAGTAGACGTGCTCGCAAGAACCCAACCATTGGTGCTAGCAGCCGGAGAAGCATCGTTGGTAATATTAAGTTTTCCATCATGAATTCTAGCTCCATAATCACTTCCACTTCGGGTAACATTCCAGAGTGAACCGGGAATTATGCCACTAATCGTGGAAATGTTAGTTTGGGATGAGTCAAAATTCTCACTGAAAACAGACTTCTGGGCATAACTTTCTGTAATAGTTATAAATAAGAAGCAGAATAATAATGCTAACTTAGTAAGTAATGATTTAGTCATAAAATTAAAATTATAGTAATTTGTCAATTCGCTGGCAAAACTAAAACACTTAATCGGATATATCTGCACATTGTCGATATTAATATTAATTTTTCCATAAAATGTGCTTGTAGGTCGTTGGAATATACTGCGTTATAGAATTTGATAGGAAAATACTACAACAAGTATGGTCTGGCGTATAAAATAATTGTAAGACATTTTTTTACTGCACTCAATACTGAACGAAGGCTTTTTTATCATTAATATTTAATAGGCTTTCGCAAAAAGGCTTCCGTTTAATTCATCTCGAGATTTAGCGAGGCTAATCATCGAATATCCAACCCCCCGGAGAAAGCGATTTTGTCTTCTGTTGAAGATATCGGTAGGCGAGTTTTTTACCATTAAGGCATTAAGAAAAAATGAAGATCTGCCTCTACGCGCAGCGTTTAATGAGCCTTAATCTTCTCATGATTAAAATTTTTTACCGTTAAGGCATTTAGGAAAATCATTAAGTTTAAGAATTAGTGAATTTGTCCTAAAAGACCCGCGTCACAGACGCTACGATTAGTTTTCAATTGTAAGTAGGTACTCGCCACAGGCAAGCACCAGATTGGGTTGGACAAGCGCTAGACGACGTGAAGAAAGCGATAAATCTAAAAAACACCTTAGCAAAAAAGTGCTGACAAAAAAAAGCCCCAACAACGTTGAGGCTTTCCTTATGACAATTCTGAAGTTTTTAGTTCTTAAGATATTTTTCTAAGAATTCGTGTTGCTCCCATAAAAGGTGCAGAATATTTTCTTTGGCGGCATAACCGTGGCTTTCTTTTGGTAAAATAACCATTCTAACTGGAGCTCCGAGGCCTTTTAATGCTTGGAAGTAACGCTCTGTTTGAAGTGTGAACGTTCCAGGGTTGTTGTCTGCTTCTCCGTGGGTTAACAACATTGGAGTTTTCATTTTGTCAGCGGTCATAAATGGTGACATTGCATTGTAGACTTCTGGTGCTTCCCAATAGCTACGCTGCTCGCTTTGGAAACCAAACGGGGTTAATGTTCTATTATAAGCGCCACTTCTAGCAATTCCGCAAGCGAAAAGTTTTGAGTGGGTTAGTAGATTCGCAGTCATAAAGGCTCCATACGAGTGTCCACCTACTGCTACTTTTGTGCGGTCGATATAACCTAATTTGTCAACTGCATCAATTGCTGCTTCGGCATTGCTCACAAGCTGTGGAATAAAGGTGTCGTTTGGCTCAGTTGTTCCTTCGCCAATAATTGGAAATGCTGCATCATCAAGAACTACATAGCCTTGGGTTACCCAATACACAAATGATCCGTAGTATGGGAATGTAAAAGCATTTGGATTCTGTGAACTCTGACCTGCTGAATTCTTGTCTTTATATTCTGCTGGATAAGCCCAAATAAGCAAAGGGTACTTTTTCTTGGCATCGTAATCTGTTGGCAAATACAATGTACCGGATAAATCTACTCCATCTTTGCGTTTGTACTTGATCACTTCTTTGTGCACTTTGCTGATTGAAGCAAATGGATTTTCGAAATTAGTAATGCGTTTTGCTTTACTTTGCTTTTTGTAATTGCGCATAAAGTAATTTGGAAATTCATTCTTCGATTCGATTGAAACTAGAATTTCACCTTTGTCAAAATCAGTAATTGACAGAATACTTTCCAATTTGTCCTTATCTGCAGATTGATAAAGACGTTTTGTCTTTTTAGTTTTGAGGTTGTACTCATCTACAAAAGGAAACTGTCCTTTGGCAGTATAACCATCTCCTACAAGAAATACATTTCCGTTGCGAATTGCAAGGGTTCTTTTTCCGAATTCGTTTTTCTCGGTCTGGAAACGTCCCGGATCCGCGTAAATATCTTGTGAATTTAGATCGTATAAAACTTCTGCTTTTTGAGCAGGGTTGTTTGGATTGATAAGATATGTCTTTTCGTTTCTAGTGTCATACCATTGATCTGTCAGGATTGCGTGGTTTTCATCTCCCCATACAATTCCGCGGTAACGCTGTGGTACTTTTGCAATAGAAGTTGCAGATGCAGTAAATGGCGCTTCCCAAGAATATATTTCGTCTCTAAAAGGAACGTCGTTGGCCGGATCTCCGCCGTCAAGTGCTTCTACATAATATAAGGAAGCAGCTTTGTCCAATCTCCAACTCATAATCCGCTTGCCCTGTCTAGTCGCCATAAATCCTTTTGGAATTATTTCGTTCAAGCCTAATTCGTTAACCACTTTTACTAGTTTGCCTTCTGAAGTATAAACTGTAGTTTTTTGTGGAAATCTATTTAGTGGCACCACATAAGAAAACGGTTTTTCGATCGTGGTTACTAAAAGATAATTTCCGTCTGGCGAAAAAGTTTCGTTTACGTACATTCCTGCTGGAAGGAAAACTTTTGAAGTTCCGTCGAGCGCGACTTTCAGTAATTCTGAAGTTATCAGGTTTTCGAAATTCGACTCGTCCAATTTGTTTTTTAGCAAATCTTGGTAGGTACGATTTTGTGATTTTTGACCGATGCTGTTGGAAACGATTGGACCAGTTGGCAATTCGGTTTTATTATCTTGAAGTGCCGCGCGGTCGTCTTTTAGTTTTCGGACAAGTATGTGTTTGTTGTCGATAAACCAGCTGAAAGGATTTCCTGCGTTGGCATTGCTGATTGATTCAGTTAGTTTTTGTGCTTTGGCAGACGCTACATCAAGAACCCATAACTCGACTCCTGTGGCAGTTGTGTTTGAAAAGGCAATTTTCTTTTCGTCTGCAGACCACGCTAGATTCGAAATCTGTGGATTAGTAGGAAGTCCTTGCACTTGACGCGCGTTGGTTTCGCCAATCTTCTGTATTTTCAGGTTGTTATTATAGGTAACGGTGCTTCCGATATTTGTTTTTGGATTGATACGCAATCCTCCGAGACGCATATCATCTTGACTAAGATCGTCAAGAGATTTGTAAGTATTGCGGTAGCTCAAGAGCATATACTCTTTTTTGGTGTCCAT
>JBBSQV010000038.1:0-20137 GCA_038243675.1 Flavobacteriales bacterium | reverse complement strand
TTTAATTGTCCGCAATGGATGGATGTGATGATGCGCGATACCGAAGATCCGCTCAGTTATATTGGCAATGGAAAAACTGGGGGAATCAATGTGATTGATCTTGCAAATATTAATTCTTGCTCATTTATTGCGACTCAAGATTTAGGAAAAAAATACGATAACGGTACTTTTGAAGTACTTGGCAGGTTTGATAATTCGGATATTCGGGGTTGCAATCTGATGGTTTTATAAAGCAAAAAGCTGTATTCTTTAGGAACACAGCTTTTTTTTATTGAATTGATTTCAGATTATTTAACCTGAATAATAAAGTAGTTTTTCTTTCCGCTTTGCAGCAAAATGAATTCATCATTTATAAGATCTGACGAAGACAGTTTATAGTCTTCAGTGACTTTTTCTCTATTTACAGAAATCGAATTTGCTATTAATGCACGTCTCGCTTCTCCGTTAGATTTAAAAAATCCAGTTTTCTCATTTAGAGCGGTGATGATTTCCAGTCCTTGGTTAAGATCTTCTCTCGACACTTGCGCTTGTGGCACACCATCAAAAATATCTAAGAAAGTTGCAGCATCAAGTGCTTTTAAGTCTGCCGCTGTAGCTGATCCGAAAAGAATTCCCGAAGCTTTTACTGCCTTATCATACTCTTCTTGATTGTGAACAAATACTGTTATTGATTCCGCTAGAGCTTTTTGCAAAGTTCTTAAATGCGGCGCTTGACGGTGTTCTTCGATTAATTTCTCAATCGTTTCTTGATCGAAAAAAGTAAAGATTTTGATGTATTTCTCTGCATCTTCATCTGTAGAATTTACCCAAAATTGGTAAAATTTGTACACCGACGTTTTGTCTGTATCAAGCCATACGTTTCCACCTTCAGATTTTCCAAATTTAGATCCGTCTGCTTTTGTGATTAGTGGCGTCGTCATTGCAAAAGCTTTTGCACCTTCCCCACCCATTCTGCGCACAAGCTCAGTACCAGTAGTGATATTTCCCCATTGATCAGAACCGCCCATTTGCAGTTTTACATCGTGGTTTTTATAAAGATAATAAAAATCGTATCCTTGAATTAGCTGATAGGTGAATTCGGTAAACGACATTCCGTCGCCGATTTCTCCATTCAAACGTTTTTTTACTGAATCTTTTGCCATCATATAATTGA
The DNA here is from genome assembly GCA_038243675.1 of Flavobacteriales bacterium. Lineage (GTDB taxonomy): Bacteria > Bacteroidota > Bacteroidia > Flavobacteriales > Flavobacteriaceae > Flavobacterium. The sequence goes on along the minus strand of JBBSQV010000038.1, from coordinate 18,984 downwards.
CGGTGATTCTCTTGCCCACTTCACGCGCAAAATCGATGAAACTAAATTCCTTGATCCAATCATAGTTGTTCACCATAAACGGCGCATTTGATTCGGGCGAATCAAAATCTAAGAAGCGTGACAAAACACTTTTTATTCCAGCAACATTCTTGGCCAAAGCTTCGTCATCAAGTAGATTACGCTCATCAGATTTTCCCGAAGGATCTCCAATCATTCCTGTAGCGCCTCCAACAAGGGCGATAGGTCTGTGTCCAAAATTCTTTAAATGTACCAGCAAAATGATTTGCACCATACTCCCAATGTGAAGTGAATCTGCCGTTGGATCAAAACCGATATATGCTGTAGTACATTCCTTGAGCAATTGTTCTTCGGTTCCTGGCATACTGTCGTGGTAAAGTCCGCGCCAGCGTAATTCTTCAACTAAATTTTTCATTATAAAATAAATTTTGGCAAAGATAACCTATTATGTTCAGTTGGAAATTCAAAAAATATATTTTGAGCATTAATTAGTATAACTTTGCAGCTATGATTCTAGTTACTGGAGGCACAGGATTTATTGGCGCACATTTGCTGCTTTCACTCACCGAGACGAATGATTGCGTGCGTGCTATTTTCCGAACTGAATCGAGTCAAAACAAGACTAAAAAATTATTTGAACTTTATAATAAAGTACATTTATTTGAAAAGATCGAATGGGTAAATGCGGATATTAATGATATTGAACTTTTAGATATCGCTTTCGCTAAAATTACTCACGTTTACCATTGTGCTGCTTTGGTATCTTTTGACCCGAGGGATGAATTGAAACTCCGTAAAATCAATATTGAAGGCACGGCGAATATTGTGAACTTCTGCCTCTATAATAATGTTGAAAAACTCTGTTATGTAAGTTCTATTGCAGCTCTGGGTGATGCTAAAACCGAAGATGATTTGATTACCGAATCTACCGAATGGAATGCTGAAAAACTACACAGCGATTATTCAATTACAAAACACGGTGCCGAAATAGAAGTCTGGCGTGGTGAACAAGAAGGACTAAATGTGGTAATTGTAAATCCTTCAATTGTTTTAGGTCCTGGTTTTTGGAATTCTGGAAGTGGAGAAATTTTCTCTAATGTAGAGCAAGGTTTGAAATATTATACATTAGGAACCGCAGCATTTATAGCGGTTACCGATGTTGTACAACAGATGATCGCTTTGATGAATTCGGATATTTCTGGAAAGCGCTTTATTTTATCAGCCGAAAATATCAGCTATAGAGATTTGATTAACTGGATTTCGGATACGCTCAAAAAACGAAGACCAACTAGTGAAGCAAAAGAATGGATGACCGATATTGTTTGGCGTCTTGATGGCATAAAAACCGCCCTTTTCGGAGGAAAAAGAACATTAACAAAGATTACTGCACAAACCCTTCATCATACAACTTTGTATAGCAATGACGCGATTAAGGAGGCAACTTCGGCAACCTTTATTCCGATAAAGGAGTACTTGAGTGAAATTCGAAAGAAGGAATTGTAGATTAAGAAAGGATTTATTCTGGAGAAAGCGTCTTTAGATTCCTTTCGATTTTCTTGTTTACACTATCATAAATAGCGTGGTATTTTTCAAGATCGGCTGCATAATATTTTACGCTACTCGCAAATTGCATACTATCTATCCGATATTTTTTATAGACATACTTATTTGATTGAATTTGATATTGCTCAAGCACGATTGGTTTTTGAGATTTTGCAGCTTCAAGAATTGATAAGTCATAAATAATATCAACCATCTTTTCTCTTTCTATCAGGTTTTCAGGCTTTTTTACGGCATTAGAATTACAACTGATAGAAAGAAGAAAAAGCAGTATTATCGATAATATATTTTTCATTTTATTTTCTGTCGAATAATAAACGTTGTCCTTTTCGAACATCTTTTATTTTACCATTTGCAAAAACAAGGTTTCCGTTTACAAATGTGTGTGTCACTCTAGATTTAAAGTTTAAACCTTCAAACGGAGACCAACCGCATTTGGCAAGAATATTTTCTTTCTTAACGTTCCAAGGTTTTGCGGTATTCACAATCACCAGATCGGCGTGGTATCCAACTTTAATAAATCCACGTTTTTCTATTTGGAATAACTTCGCAGGATTATGTGCCATTTTCTCCACAATTTTCTCCAATGAGATTTTTCCGCGAAGGTAATTTTCAAGCATTGCAACAAGTGCGTGCTGAACCATCGGCCCTCCAGAGGGAGCATTGAGATATGGCAATTTTTTCTCTTCGAGAGTGTGAGGTGCGTGATCTGTTGCAATCACATCAATTCTGTCATCAAGAACTGCTTCCCATAGAGCATCTCTGTCCGCAGCGGTTTTTATCGCGGGATTCCATTTGATGAAATTTCCTTTGATTTTATAATCCTCGTCAGAAAACCACAAATGGTGAATGCAAACTTCTGCAGTAATTTTCTTCTTCTCAAGGGGGATTTTATTGGTAAAAAGATCTAATTCCTTTGCCGTCGAAACGTGGAAAATATGAAGTCTTGCTCCAGTTTTCTTAGCAAGCGCAAATGCTTGTGAAGATGAAATATAACAAGCTTCTGTACTTCTGATTAGTGGATGTGCCTCAGCTGGAATATTATCTCCGTATTCTTCTTTGAATTTTTCGAGATTTGCTTTGATTGTTGCTTCATCTTCGCAATGAACAGCAATCAGCATTTTGGTATTACTAAAAATATTTTCGAGTGTTGCATGATCATCAACAAGCATATTTCCAGTAGAAGATCCTAAAAAGATTTTTACTCCAGCGACATTTCTTGGATTGGTTTTGAGAACTTCTTCAAGATTATCATTTGTCGCACCCATCATAAATGAATAGTTAGCAAATGAATTATCACTAGCAAGTTGGTATTTTTCTTCAAGAATTTCTTGGGTTACAGCATTTGGTACTGTATTGGGCTGCTCGATAAAAGATGTGATTCCACCTGCAACTGCCGCGCGAGATTCAGATTCGATATCTCCTTTATAAGTAAGACCAGGCTCTCTAAAATGTACCTGATCGTCAATAATTCCCGGAAGTAAATAATTTCCTTCGGCATCGACAACTAGACAATCACCAGATTTTGGGCTGATATTTTGTTCAATTTCAACAATATATTCTCCATCTATGAACACATCTCCTTCAAAAATGACACCTTCATTTACAATCTTTGCATTTTTGATTAAAACCTTTCCCATCTTATCCTTATTATAATCTATTAAATAATTTCTTTAATCTAAGTGTAATCACTCCAAAAACTGCCTCGGTAATGATGGCATTGCTCATTTTAGAAACACCTTTAGTTCTATCTGTAAAAATAATCGGCACTTCCTTAATCATAAAATCTTTTGCATAAGCGCGGTATTTCATTTCTATTTGAAAAGCATATCCCACAAATTTAATCTTATCCAGATTAATTGCTTTCAAAACCTTTCTTTTATAACAGATAAATCCTGCTGTAGCGTCGTGAATTTTCATTCCGGTAATCATCTGTACATAAACAGATGCGAAGTACGACATCAAAACACGATTAAGCGGCCAATTGACAACATTTACCCCAGTAACATAACGCGATCCGATAGCAACTGACGCATTTCCTACTGCACAAGCACTATAAAGCTTGATCAAATCGTCTGGATTATGGGAGAAATCTGCATCCATTTCAAAGATATACTCGTAATGTTTAGCAAGACTCCATTTGAAACCGTGCACATACGCAGTACCAAGGCCGGCTTTTTTTGCTCTATTTTCTATAAATAGTTTTCCCAAAAATTCGTTTTGCAACTTTATAACAGCAGCTGCAGTGCCATCTGGCGAATTATCATCAACAATGAGTACGTCAAAAGATTTTTCTAGCGAAAAAACCTTTCTAATAATGCTTTCGATATTTTCGATCTCGTTATAAGTTGGAATTATAACAACACTATCACTCATTGAAATTCTATTTGCGGCAAAAATAAACTATTTAAGATACTTCGCTTCATAAATATATAATAATAATCAAAGTGTCTCAACTTCGGCAATAATCATAATAATCACGCTGTAATTAGGGTTTTATTTATAATAATTAGTAGAAAATCGAAACATTATACGTAGAATAAATATTATTCAATTAGCCGAAATAATGTCCGCACAGAGTTTTAAATTACTAATTTTGCAGCCGATGAATGAAATGATTTTACATGCGCGGCAAGTGGAGAGCAATGATTGGGCAACAATGATTTTTATTGTCTCACTTGTACTGTTGGCACTTGTCAGCAATCTTTACGAAAAGCGTTTCGGAGATTTTCTTCGATTGGGAATTTCTGATAAGTATGTAAAAGTATATCGTGAGACGAGTAATCTTGTTTCTGGTTTTAATATTTTGTTATTTATTTTACAACTAATTTCTCTATCATTTTTTATACAGTTGTTTATCAGTGCTGCAGGCATGGGAAGTAAGACAGATTGGATTTTATTTGTCCGCATATTTACCCTCACAACAAGTTTTGTATTAATAAAATTTTTAATAGACAAAATCGTAGCGCTAACATTTAACATTGAGGAGTTTGCCGAGGTTTTTAACCTTCGAAAGATTACCTATCGAACATACTTCGCACTACTGCTACTACCTATCAGTTTTGGGCTTTTCTTCTATAAAAACCTCGACATTAGTGTTTATTTAATGATTTTAGTTGTTTTTCTACTTGCGAATGCGTTAATATACCTAGCGTCTTTGAAGAATTACCAAAAATATCTTAGTGGTAAATTGTTTTATTTTATTTTGTATCTTTGCGCTTTGGAAATAGCTCCCTACTATTTCATGTACTATTGGTTTATAAATAGCTAGCAATTGAGAAAAAAACTATGAAAGTGAAAACAATTTTGGTGTCACAACCTGAGCCTAAAGTCGAAAATTCACCCTATTTCGACTTGCAACAAAAATTAAAAGTAAAGATCGATTTCCGTTCTTTTATTCATGTTGAGGGAGTTAATGCCAAAGAGATTAGAGCTCAGAAAATTGACCTTAACAATTACACCGCGATTATTCTCACTAGCAGAAATGCAGTAGATCACTTTTTTAGAGTTGCTGAAGAAATGCGTTTTAAAATTCCTGAAACTTTAAAGTATTTTTGCCAGTCAGAAGCTGTCGCTTTCTACTTGCAAAAGTATGTTGTCTACAGAAAAAGAAAGATTTACGTTGGTCAAAAAGACTTTGGAGATCTTGTACCGCTTCTTAAAAAATACAAAGACGAAAAGTTTTTACTGCCTGCTTCGGAGCAATCAAGTCCTGAACCGCAGACTGTGTTGAATAATCTTAAAGTTGATTGGACACAAGCTACATTTTACAAAACCGTAATGAGCGACCTTTCAGATCTTGCAGATGTTTATTATGATATCATTGCTTTTTTCAGTCCAACAGGAATTCGTTCGTTGTATAAAAACTTTCCTGAATTTGAACAAAACAACACCCGTATAGCTGTTTTTGGGAGCACTACACAGCGCGAAGCATTAGATCTCGGCTTGCGTGTAGACATTATGGCGCCTAGTCCAGCTTGTCCTTCAATGACTATGGCTTTGGAAAAATATATTATTCAAGTAAATAAAGAAGTAAAAGATAAATAAGACTTCGTATAAGCACGTCTTTTCCAATTTTGATATACAAAAAGAGCTACTTTAATTAAAGTAGCTCTTTTTTTTTGAAATTTAGTGAATACAGTTTTTTCGCTGTGGTCAGATTCATGGTCGTGACTTTTATGCGCTTTTTCTTCCTTGGAACTCAATACTTGCAAACTTTCTTTTCTTATCAAATCATTTTCCATTTATTAACGGATTTGTCTTTACAAGGTAGATTTATTGTCAGTGGCGAGATCTGCTGAAAATCTTCCAAACTCTCCTCATCTAATAAGTAACGGTGGTCTGGCTAGGTTATTTCGGCGAAAGCCTGCTTCTTAGTTTCTCAAATTCCTATCCCTATTCAAAAGATTCTTGTTTAGAGAAATTAATTTATTGTGAATGGCGAGGTCTGCTGCAATATCTTCGAAGTGGTCCTCTATACTAACAAACGGAGTTCTTGCTGGATTCTTTCGGCGATAGCCTGCTTCTTATTCTCTACATTCTCTCCTCTTATTCAAAAGATTCTTATTTTGAGAAATTAATTTATTGTGAATGGCGAGGTCTGCTGCAATATCTTCGAAGTCGTCCTCTATATTAACAAACGGTGTTCTTGCTGGTTTTCGGCGAAAGCCTGCTCTATTCTAAAATATTGGAGTCTAATTTTTATGTAAAAACGAATAATTTTCAGATTTTAAATTAAAAAAAAGAGCCACTTAAATAAGTAGCTCTTTTTCTATATAATGTAGACTGATATTAAGCTTTTGGTGCTCCAGCCATAATTTCTTCGTTTGCATATTCTTCAAACTTAGCAAAGTTAGCTTTAAATTTTTGAGCAAGCTCAAGTGCTTTTGCGTCGTAAAGATCCTTATCATCCCACGTGTTTCGTGGATCTAAAATCTCGTTTGGCACATTAGGACAGTCTGTAGGAATATGAATTCCGAAGATCTTGTCTTCTACAAATTCCACGTTGTCAAGATCTCCACCTAAAGCAGCATCAATCATTGCACGTGTGTATTTCAGTTTCATTCGGCTTCCTGTACCATAAGCACCACCAGTCCAACCAGTATTGATAAGCCAAACTTTTACGTCTGCATCTTTCATTTTCTTGCTCAACATTTCAGCATATTTTGTTGGGTGCAACGGCATAAATGGCGCGCCAAAACAAGCAGAGAAGTTAGGTTGTGGCTCAGTAACTCCCGCCTCTGTTCCCGCAACTTTTGCAGTATATCCAGAGATAAAGTGGTAAGCCGCTTGGCCTGGAGATAATTTTGAAATTGGAGGCAAAATTCCGAAAGAATCCGCGGTAAGCATAAAAATATTACGAGGATTTTTACCGCTTGAACCTGGCTGAATATTATCGATATGGAAAATTGGATAACTTACACGAGTATTTTGAGTGATAGAAACATCATCAAAATCTACTTTGTTAGTTCCTTCTTTAAATACTACGTTTTCAAGTATTGCACCTCTTTTGATAGCAGCAAAAATATCTGGCTCGTTCTCTTTACAAAGATTTATAACCTTTGCATAACATCCACCTTCAAAGTTAAATACTGTATTTTCATTTGTCCAACCGTGCTCATCGTCACCGATAAGTTTACGTTTTGGATCTGCAGAAAGAGTTGTTTTTCCAGTTCCAGAAAGTCCGAAGAAAATAGCTGTGTCGCCATCTTTACCCACATTTGCACTACAATGCATTGGCAAAGCATCTTTGTCTACTGGAAGAATGAAATTTAAAGCAGAGAAAATTCCTTTTTTGATTTCACCTGTATATCCTGTTCCACCAATAAGAGCAATCTTGCGCGTAAAATCTAAAATGGCAAAATTGTGTTGTCGTGTACCGTCTACAGCAGGATCTGCCATAAAAGTTGGTGCACATATTACGTGCCAGTCCGGAGCAAAACCTGCTAGTTCACTCTCTTCTGGTCTTAAAAACATATTGTAGCAAAATAAATTTGCCCAAGGAGTTTCTGTTACCGCTCTTACATTTAATCTGTAATTTTCATCAGCACAAACATAACTATCTCTTACATAAATATCTTTTCCATCAAGGTGCTTAATCACTTTATCATATAAAGCATCAAATTTTGCAGACTCAAACGGAATATTTACTTTTCCCCACCAAACTTTATCTACTGTAATGCTATCCTTTACAATAAATCTATCCATTGGAGAACGACCTGTAAACTCGCCAGTATTAACTGCCAATGCACCGCTAGAGCTTTCAACTCCTTGTCCCAATTTGACGGTAAGATCTTGAAGATCGCCTGGACTTAACTGGTAATGAACATTGGAATTTTTTATTCCCAGACTTTCTAATGATATAGATTTAGAATTAAGATCGGTATTATCCATAATGTATGCTTTAAGTTGTGTGTATGTAAAGAGTGTAAAAGTAAAAATTTAAATTCAGATTTGATTTGTTTCACAGAGAATTTTCCCGCTTTCGCAGAATATCAACTAATAATACAATCCAACCTATGATAAGTAATAATCCTCCTATAGGCGTTATAAATCCGATTGCTTTGAAGTTAATTGAGTTCAAGGAGTCTGTAGCAAGTAAATAGATTGATCCCGAAAACAGAAAAACGCCTATCAAACAGAGATAAAGTATGTTTTTTTTGGCTTTCGCCGAAAGAATATTACTTGCTCCAACAAATAGCAAAAGAATTGCATGATACATCTGATATCGTACGCCCGTTTCGAAAGTCATTATTTTATCAGCGGGCAGCAAATCTTTCAAGGCGTGAGCTCCAAACGCACCCAGAATTACGGATGTCATTCCCAAAACAGCCCCTGTTGCAATAATCTTTCTGTCCATTTTGAAGTTGTTTCTATTGCAAACAAATTTAGTTCTTATTGTCTTATTTAACCTAGTCTTACATCAAAGTTTTATCCTCCGCCTAAAAATTATGTTACCTTTGTGTATCAAATTTTTAAAAATGAGAAATATTTTGCTAATAGGTGCAGGCCGTTCTGCATCCTCTTTAATTCGTTACTTATTAGAAAAATCCGAATCGGAAAAACTTCATATAACTGTTGGAGATTTATTGCTTTCAAATGCACTCAAAATCACCAAAGACCATCCAAATACCTCAGCAATCATTCTTGACATCTTTAATAAAGAATCAAGACAAACCGAAATCGCAAAAGCGGACATTGTAATTTCAATGCTTCCTGCTCATCTACACGTAGAAGTTGCAAAAGACTGTATCATTTTCAAAAAGAATATGGTTACCGCATCCTATATAAGTCCCGAAATGCAAAGTCTTGATGCCGAAGCAAAAGCAAATAACTTGATTTTTATGAACGAAATTGGACTAGATCCAGGAATCGATCATATGAGTGCGATGAAAACCATTCACGAAATCAAAGCAAAAGGCGGAAAAATGATTTTGTTCGAATCATTTTGTGGAGGACTTGTGGCTCCCGAATATGACAATAATCTTTGGAATTACAAATTTACGTGGGCACCTCGCAACGTCGTACTTGCAGGTCAAGGTGGAGCAGCAAAATTTATTCAAGAAGGAACTTATAAATACATTCCGTATCATAAAGTTTTTAGACGTACCGAATTTTTAAAGGTTGAAGGTTACGGAAAATTTGAAGCTTACGCTAATAGAGATTCGCTGAAATACCGAAGCGTTTATGACCTTGATGATGTTCTTACTTTATACCGCGGTACAATCCGAAGAGTTGGGTATAGCAAAGCTTGGAATATGTTTGTGCAATTAGGAATGACCGACGATACTTATATCGTTGACGAATCTGAAACAATGAGCAACCGTGCATTTGTGAACCTATTCTTGCCATTTCACCCGACAGATTCTGTTGAAATTAAGATGAGATTGCAACTCGGAATCGAGCAGGATGATATTATGTGGGAAAAACTGCAAGAGCTAGATTTATTTTCGAAAACAAAAATTATCGGACTTAAAGATGCCACTCCAGCGCAAATGCTTCAGAAGATTCTAGCTGACAGCTGGACTCTTGATCCAGATGATAAAGATATGATTGTAATGTATCATAAATTTGGATATATCCTTGACGGAGAAGAGAAACAGATCGATAGCAAAATGGTTTGTCTTGGAGAAGATCAAACCTATACCGCAATGTCCAAAACGGTTGGGCTTCCAGTTGCAATGGCAGCGATTCATATTTTGAATGGCACTATCACAACTCCTGGAGTTCGATTACCAATTACACCAGAAGTGTACGAACCAATATTAAAAGAACTTGAAGATTACGGAGTAGTATTTAATGAAATAGAACTTCCTTATATAGGTTACAATCCAGATAAGGTTGCCCTGAGAAACTAAAAGAAATAAGCAAAAAAAAAATCGAAATAATATTATTTCGATTTTTTTTTTGCCTATTTATTTTTATCTTCTGCTGTTGTAAATCATAATATAGTAGAGCAATGTTCCTAGTGATCCAACTGCGGCAACTACATAAGTTCGAGCTGCCCATTTAAGTGCGTCTTTAGCTCCCGCGTGTTCTTGCTGTGTTAGCATTCGCTTATTTTCCAACCAAGCCAGAGCACGATTACTAGCATCGTATTCTACGGGCAAAGTCACAAAAGCAAATACAGTTGTCATTGCAAATATTACAATTCCAATCAACAGCAATTGTGGAAAAGTATTAATCATCAATATTCCTGCGATCAGAATCCATTGTACATAATTTGAACTTACAGAAACGATTGGAACAAGTTTCGAACGTAATGTTAACCAGCTATAAGCAGTTGCGTGTTGCACCGCGTGACCACATTCGTGAGCCGCAACTGCAGCCGCAGCCGCATTTCGCTGACTATAAACTGCCTCGCTTAAATTTACAGTACGATCGGCAGGATTGTAGTGATCGGTCAATCTACCAGGAGTAGAGATCACTTTCACATTCCGAATTCCGTGATCCGCAAGCATCTGCTCAGCAATCTCAGCACCGCTCATATTATTTTGCAAATGCATTTTTGAATATTTTTCAAATTTGGATTTAAGTCTAGCACTTACACCCCAACTCGCAAGCATAATTATACCAATAATAATCCAGTATGACATCATAGTAATTTTGTGTTTAATGAACCTTCTCTATAGCAAAATTTCTGCCAAAGAAATTCTTTCGAATCTTTCGGGCAGAAATCAGTCATTTTGTCCCTAGAATCTTTTAAAACAGTTGTTTTAACCAACGAGGTTGATAATTTTTCCAGGAACGATAATTATTTTATTCGGAGTTCGACCATCCAATTGTTTGATGGTTCGCTCGTCTTTAAGAACGATTGCTTCGATTTCATCTTTGGTTAAAGTTAGAGGAAGCTCAAGCAAAAATCTCATTTTCCCATTAAAAGAAACAGGATATTCTTTCGAATTTTCTACCAGATACGCTTCATTAAAAATCGGAAAAGCAACCTCCGAAATACTTCCTTGATGACCAAGACTACTCCAAAGTTCTTCGGCAATGTGTGGCGCATAAGGCGAAATCAATATTGCAAGCGGCTCAAGCACCGATCTGTTATGGCAACCCTGAGCAGTTAATTCGTTTACACAAATCATAAATGAACTTACCGATGTATTAAAAGAGAACGTTTCGATATCTTCCTGAACTTTCTTAATTGTTTTATGTAATGATTTAAGCGAATCGGCACTTGCAGGATCTGCAGTTACAATAAAACCACTATCGTCATAATACAATCTCCACAATTTTTTAAGGAAACCAAATACTCCAGTAATCCCCGCAGTATTCCACGGTTTTGCCTGCTCTAATGGGCCTAAAAACATTTCGTACAAACGCAATGTGTCTGCTCCGTACTCAGTACAAATATCATCCGGATTGACAACGTTGTATTTTGATTTGGACATTTTTTCTACTTCGCGACCGACGATGTATTTGCCGTCTTCCAAGATGAATTCAGCATTTTTATAATCCGTGTATAATGGATGATTTCTAAACGCCTCAATATTTAACTCACTAGTTATGTCATTAATAATTGAAATATCTACGTGAATTGGCATCGAAGGAAAAACATTGATAGCATAATCAACATTTAGAAAGCCTAAGCTTTGTGAAGCCGAAAGAATTTTATTGTAAACTGAATGTATATATTTTAATTTTTCAGCATCTACTTTATATTTAGCCATTAACTCTTCATTTGACTGAGGAGCTTTTTTCCATAAATCACCAAATAAATTTATATTTTGACTAATAAGATCTATAATTCCTTTACTGAAAAATATATTTTTCGATGAAGATCCTTCTGACCCGTCTTTAGTCGAAAATAATCCGTTATACTTAAATCCATAAGCACTCATTCCCAAAATCATTCCCTGATTAATCAGTTTTTTGAAAGGCTCTTCTTGATGAACATATCCTCTATCTTTTAGAAATTTATTCCAAAATCTTGAATACAATAAATGTCCAGTTGCGTGCTCACTTCCTCCTATATATAAATCGACTCCTCGCCAGTAATTTTCAGCTTCGGCAGATACAAATTCCTCCGTATTATGTGGATCCATATAACGCAACCAATACCAAGAACTTCCCGCCCATCCTGGCATAGTATTTAATTCTAAAGCAAAAACAGTCTGCTCATCGATTAGCGTATTATCCACAACCGAATTCGAAACCGTATCCCAGGCCCAAACTGTTGCATTTCCTAAAGGCGGCTTCCCATCTTCGGTTGGCAAATATTTTTCCACTTCAGGAAGGCGAATTGGCAAATGCTCTTTGGCAATCATCTGCGGAAGTCCATCCTTATAATATACTGGAAATGGCTCACCCCAATAGCGCTGTCTTGAAAACACCGCATCACGAAGTCGATAATTTATCTTTCCATCTCCTTGATCGATATCTTCAAGTTCTTCAATTACTTTTTTAGTCGCTTCTTTATAAGCTAATCCGTTCAAAAAATCAGAATTTGCCAAAACAAATCCCTCTTTCGATCCAAAAGCAGAGTCCTCGATACTGATATCTGCAAAAATATTAGTGATTTCAGGCATCCCTTCGGCGCCTTTGAAGTGGTTCGCAAAAGCAAAATCTCTATCATCACCGCAAGGCACCGCCATTACAGCGCCTGTTCCGTATCCAGCCAACACATAATCACCAATCCAAATCGGCAGAGCTTCTTTGGTAAATGGATGCTCCGCATAAGCACCAGTAAAAACTCCCGAAATAGTTTTTACATCCGCCATTCGCTCGCGTTCGCTACGTTTACTGGTAGTTTCGATATATTTTGCGACAGCTTCTTTCTGCTCTTCTGTTGTGATCTTTTCAACCAATTCGTGCTCAGGAGCAAGGGTTAGGAAGGTGGTGCCGAAGATGGTGTCGGGTCTTGTTGTAAAGACGCCGATCTCCTTGGTATCCTCCCCCCGACCCCCTCCGAAGGAGGGGGGAGCCGAGGCGATAAAATCTTGGCAAGTATTTAATTTTTCAGAAATTTCTTGCAGCACTTGTTCTGTGTCATTGAGAACTTGCTCATTCGTAAAACGAATTACTTCATAACCTTTTTGATTAAGTCTAATAGTTCGCTCGTCATCCAATTCTTCTTGCTCTGGGGTAAAGTGATACCCTCCGTCAACTTCAATTACCAATCCTTTGTTAAGACAAACAAAATCAACAATAAAATCTTCAATCAAATGTTGCTGTCTAAATTTATATCCTATTTTTCTATTTCGAATTTGTTCCCACAAAAAAGCTTCCGCTACAGTTGGATTTTTTCGTCCTTCTTTTGCGTGCTTGAAAGTTAAATGAGAATTATTTCCTCCCGTCATATATCCGCGGCTACTTTCTGCGCTTGCTTTCGCTTCCCCTTTGGGGAAGGATAGGATGGGGAAAGTAACCATCGCCCCAACACTCTTTCCAATCCAATTTCTCTGGCTTTCTTTAATGCTTTCGCTCCAGTCAATGTCATTTAGACCTTGCAAAAGTCGTTCGGCATAGGCAGAAATACGCATACTCCATTGCATCATTTTCTTGCGCATCACAGGAAATCCGCCACGTTCCGAAACACCATTAACGATTTCGTCATTCGCCAAAACGGTTCCCAGACCAGGGCACCAGTTCACTTCGGTTTCTGCGAGATAGGTCATTCGATAATTAAGGAGCATTTTTTGTTTTTCGCTTTCGCTAAATTCATTCCAGTCATTAGCGGTAAAAGGGGGAATATCGTCTGCGGCAACAGCATTTACTTTGGCATTTCCCTCTTCCGAAAATATTCGTTGAAGATCATCAATTGACTTCGCTTGATCAGAATCTTTGCAATACCAAGAATTAAATAATTCGGTAAAAATCCATTGAGTCCATTTGTAGTAAGAAGCATCAGAAGTACGCACTTCTCTACTCCAGTCAAATGAGAATCCAATTTTATCTAACTGCTCACGGTATCTCGCAATATTTTCTTTGGTAGTTTTATCGGGATGTTGACCTGTTTGTATCGCATATTGCTCTGCAGGAAGTCCAAAACTGTCGTATCCTTGAGGATGCAAAACGTTGAAACCTTCGTGACGTTTGTATCTAGCAATAATATCCGAAGCGATATATCCTAGTGGATGCCCAACGTGAAGTCCAGCCCCAGAAGGGTAAGGAAACATGTCGAGCACATAATACTTAGGTTTTTGCTCTCCTAGCCCCTCCGAAAAAGGGGGATTCTGAGCAGCGAAAGTTTGATTTTCAGCCCAGTATTTTTGCCATTTGGCTTCTATTTTGCTCGGATTGTATTTCATTTTTATGTAAAAAGGATGAGAATTCAAAAAATTTCACAAAGTCGGAAATCTTTTTTATTAAGACAACAAATTTACATTTATTGTATCAAAGTCAAAACTTTGACGTTATAAACTGTGATTAAGAAAATTCTTTGTTATTTTTACACCACATTTAAAATCTACTATGAGCTCTAAGTTTGACAAATTTCAAAAGCGCAGGCTAATATCCTCTTATTTCTCTGTAATCTTAAGTATTTTTCTAGTACTTTTTCTACTAGGAATTTTAGGATTGTTTATAATAAATTCTAAAAAGCTGTCTGACGATTTCAAAGAAGAAATTGCAATGACGGTCTTCTTTAATGCAGAAGCTAAGGACACTACTTTTACAGCTTTTGAAGCGCAACTAAAGCAATCCGATTTTGCTAGAACTTTTGTTTACGTTACAAAGGAGCAGGCTGCAAAAGATCATACAGATGTAATTGGAGAAGATTTTATTACATTCCTAGGAGCCAATCCGCTTCAAGATTCCTTTGATATTTACTTAAAAGCAAATTATGTTGTCAATGACAGCATCGCAAAAATAGAAAAGCAGCTTCGCAAAAACGAAATGGTTGCCGACATCGTTTACGACAAGCAACTTGTAAATTTAGTAAACGACAATATTCAGAAAATCACAATGTGGATTCTTATTGTCAGCGGATTTCTTGCACTTGTTGCAGTATTGCTGATTAACAGCTCGATGAGATTATCCATACATAGCAACCGTTTTATCATTAAAACAATGCAGATGGTTGGCGCCACCAAATCATTTATTCGCTCTCCTTTTATCTGGCGTAGTATCAGACTTGGAATAATAGGCGCTGTTTTGGCCATATTAGCCTTGCTAGGAGTTTTGTATTACGTGGATGCAAATTATCCAGGCTTAGAGATTCTACAAGACAAACCGATGATTGGTGCTGTGCTTCTCGCCGTACTTCTAGTTGGAATTTTAATCACTTGGATCAGTACATTTATCGCAACTCAAAGATTTCTAAACCTTCGTAC
This sequence comes from Flavobacteriales bacterium, assembly GCA_038243675.1. Classification (GTDB taxonomy): domain Bacteria; phylum Bacteroidota; class Bacteroidia; order Flavobacteriales; family Flavobacteriaceae; genus Flavobacterium. The sequence goes on along the minus strand of JBBSQV010000038.1, from coordinate 3,631 downwards.
AGACGATTTATACTAGTATATTATGAACGAGCAACAACCTACAGAATTTCTTTTTCATAAAGAAAATTACAAAATTCTACTTATCGCATTGTGTATTATCGCACTTGGATTTATCCTAATGTCTGGTGGTGGAAGCGATGATCCGAATGTTTTTAATGAAGAAATTTTTAATTTCAGACGAATTAGATTAGCGCCTACAATGGTACTTATCGGAATTGGAGTTGCAATCTATTCAATATTAAAGAATCCCAAAAAATAATTAATGGACTTTTTTCAAGCTATTATTCTGGCCATTATGGAAGGGCTTACAGAATACCTACCTGTGTCTTCTACAGGACATATGATTTTCGTAAGTTCTTACTTTGACATTCAAAATGAAGATTACGTAAAACTTTTTCAAGTTTCTATTCAGTTCGGAGCCATCTTAGCAGTTGTCGCATTGTATTGGAAAAAGTTCTTCGACTTTTCTAAATTCGATTTCTACCTTAAACTAGTATATGCTGTAATTCCAGCGCTAGTTTTAGGATTGTTTTTCGATGATATGATTGAGGCAGTTTTAGGGAATCCTATTCCAATTGCGATTGTCCTTATTTTAGGAGGTTTTGTATTATTATTCATTGACAATTATTTCAAAAATCCTAAAGTTTTAAGAGAAGAAGACATCAGCAATCGTCAGGCGATTACAATTGGGTTTTGGCAATGTCTTGCGATGATGCCTGGAACAAGCCGATCTGCCGCCTCTATAATTGGTGGAATGCAGCAAGGGCTTGATCGTAAAACCGCCGCAGAATTCTCCTTTTTTCTAGCTGTACCTACAATGGCTGCAGTTACTTGCTACTCAGTTTTCTTGAAAACATACGAGCAAACGCAAATGAAAGGCTATGAATTAATTTTGAAATCTACAGAGAACACTACGATGTTTCTTATTGGGAATGTGATTGCATTTGTAGTTTCGATTATCGCAATTAAGTTTTTTATCGGAGTAATCAAGCAGTACGGATTTAAACCTTGGGGTTATTACCGAATCGTTGTAGGTGTACTTTTACTTATTTATTTCTCTTATATAAAATAGATAGTAATGACAAATGCAGAAGATTTCGTCAACGGACAACTAATTTTAATAGACAAGCCACTTACTTGGACATCATTTCAAGCAGTTAATAAAATGAAGTGGGCTCTGAAAAGTAAACTTGATTTAAAGAAAATAAAAATCGGTCACGCTGGAACATTGGATCCTCTTGCAACAGGGTTACTGATTGTTTGTACTGGAAAATTCACAAAGAGAATTACCGAAATTCAGGCGCAGCCAAAAGAATATACTGGAACGTTCTATATTGGAGCTACTACTCCATCGTATGATTTAGAAACCGAAATAGATCAAACTTTTCCGATAGACCATATTACTGCGGAATTAATTCAACAAACTACTTTTGAGTTTTTGGGCGAAATAGACCAAAGACCACCAATTTACTCAGCTATCAAAAAAGATGGAGTTCGTTTGTATGAGCACGCTCGAGCTGGGGAAACAGTAGATATTCCACTTAGAAAAACTACAATTCACGAGTTTGAAATAACTAGAATCGAATTGCCCGAAATTGATTTCAGAGTCGCTTGTAGCAAAGGAACTTACATTAGATCCTTGGCTTTTGACTTTGGAGCAGCTTTAAATTCAGGTGGACATCTCACGGCTTTACGCCGAACTAAAATTGGCGATTACTCTGTTGAAGATGGAATTTCTCCAGAAGAGTTCGAAAATCAAATCAGCCAAATAGCTAACAATTAGATGTTTCTATTTGGTATTTTTGTACTTTTATATTTCTGATTAAACATTCATTCATATGAAAACTGAAGATAAAAAACCTAAAAATCTGGCAATTCCAGGCGAACCGATGTCAAAAGAGGAATTTGTTTCTTTGATAAAAGAGGCAGAAGAAGGTGAGTTTAGTCCCATTGAAGATACCTTTAGACGTTTTGACGAATGGAGATTAAAAAACATAATAAATTAATAGGCTAATAGAAATCTCATCTGACTTTTTAATAATTTTTTTTTAGATAAAAAAAGCTGCCAAAATGAAATCAGAACAAAGACGGAAGAATCTCGCAATTCCTGGCAAGCCAATGTCAGAAGAGGAATTTGTTTCTTTGATAAAAAGAGGCAGAAGAAGGCGAGTTTTTAAGTTTTGACGAGTTCGACCAAAAATTTGAAGAGTGGAGAGCAAAAAAGAAGCAAAAATAGCTTCATAAAACAAAAATTTTCTAGATCATTAATGAAACACTTCCTTATTATTCTATTCCTATTTATTACTTCTGTCGGATTTTCACAAGAAGAAACAATAATCCCAACATTTTCAGATTATGCTCAATTTGAACTCTCAATACCTTTACAAGGAAACAAAAACAGAGGACTAGAATTTCCAAATGGAGGTTCTAACGATAATTGGTTTTTGCCCGATGGAATCAATGCGAATTTCGGATACGGAATTCACTACAAAAAATTTATTGGACTTACAGCAAATACAGGAATCGGAATGAAATTATCTGACAAATTGATTATAGCTCCTGTTTTTGCAAACTTACGATTTATGCCCAAAGTAGGAGAAGAAACACGACTAGGAATCGATGCAGGAATTGGCCAATCTTTTGCGCTGGGAAGAGGAAATTTGCAAGGCACTTTCAAACGAGCTAAACTGAATCTTGAATCGGATGGACGACAGATTTTTATCGAATTCCTTTCGTACGGCATCAACTTTAATAATACAAATCAACAAAGCATCAGTATCGGAATTGCTTTAGTATCTTTTTAAAATGAAAAAAATATTATTTTTTTGCTTGATCAGCACTTTTAGTTTTGCACAAAATATAAAATTAAAAACGGGAGACATTATCTTTCAATCGATGAATTGCGGACCACTTTGCGAAGCTATCAATGAAGTGACCGAAGGATATAAAGGCAAAGACTTTAGCCATTTAGGGCTTGTGTTAATTCAGAATGACAGCATTTATATTATTGAAGCAGGTGGAAAAGAAGTAAAGTTGACACCTTACAAAACCTTTAAAACGTACACCAAAGATGAAATGTATGTGGGCAGATTAAAACCAAAATACCGCAAGTACATTCCAGAAGCGATCGCTTTTTCGTTACAACAGATGGGCACACCTTACGATGATGAATATCTCTATGACAACGGAAAATACTATTGTTCAGAACTAATTTACGATGCGTTTCTCGAGGCATACAAAAAACCTTTGTTCCAGATGTATCCAATGACTTTCAAATCACCAGACTCAAATGAGTACTTTGAGGTTTGGGAAGAATACTATAAAAATCTAAAAATAGAAATTCCTGAAGGACAACTTGGTTGCAACCCTGGAGGAATTTCCACTTCTGATAAGCTTAAAATTATTGGAACGGTTAATTAAAGATAACGACAAATTAGCAGCAATAATCAGCAAGTCTAGTATTCCATTCGTGAACTACTGCAAAATAAGTTCTCCTAAACATTTCAGATAATCTCTTTCAAACACTAAATTTCTATTTCATAGCTTCAACATCTCTCATTATTTCCATCAATTCTTCTTGCGTAGACACACCTCTATCGTGCAAATACCACATTTGAAGGGCTGCTTTTGC
>JBBSQV010000037.1:0-20245 GCA_038243675.1 Flavobacteriales bacterium | reverse complement strand
TGCGTTTTTATAAGGGTCGTCCCGATGGGAATGGCTAATCTATTTTTATAATCCCACGGTTGAAACCGTGGGCTACAATAACACCGTCCCGATGGGACTGAGAAAAAGAGAATTTCGGATTACTCCTTATATATATATATATATAGAAAATATATTAGAAAACATTTTAATTCAAAGCCATTTTTAATGGCCGTCGCATCGCAAATTTTTAGTTTTATATGGGCCGTCCCGATGGGACTTAGAGGTCAAATCTATTTTTATAAACCACGGTTGAAACTGCGGGCTGCAATAAGGTCGTCTCGATGGGACTTGGATGTCTAATCTATTTTTATAAATCCACGGTTGAAACCGTGGGCTACAATAAGGGTCGTCCCGACGGGACTGAGCGAGATTTTCAACGTAGATACCAAATGTTGTTGTGTGGCAAATTTTCAAAATTGAAAATTAAATGCTGTTTATTGATGTCGTTTCAGCCCCGATAGAAGCGGAAATCCCGGCATGGGGATTTGCCTTTTTGCAGCAGTGGCAGGCAAGAGCGACCAACGGAAGCTCCTTGCCCGCCAACTGATGCGGCAAATGCCCGCGGCGGATTGTAGGGTATAGCGGGAATTGCTGCCAAAAAAAAACTGCCCAAATTGAGCAGCTTAATAATTCTATTTAAATGTATGTTTATGCAACAATGAATAAACTCGCTATCTCAAGAACAGCCTCTTTGCTTAGAGGTTCGTCATAAGCCTCGGTTGATGATGCAACTCCATAAATTGGACCAGAACCTAAGGTTGTGACATTTACGCCACCTTGAGTTACATTTTCTTCCCCATTATAAGTTGCTTGAGTCTGCATTGGCATTCCTGTTCCACGCTCGTTGCCTGTAATCCATCCTTTTAGACCGCGAATTCTACGAATTTCTGATGCGTGACGGGCTTCGACAGCATGTATTTGAAGTGCGGGGGTCAAGTACTGTGAACCTTGCAAATTTGTGGCTTGTCCTTTGTAAGCTCGAACTCCGGTATCTTCAAATGCTTGTGAAAGTGCCATTAATTGTGCATAGGCATTTGGATTTGCCGTATTAAACGGGTCAAAAAGTCCACCTGCTGTAAAATCGAAGGTCGGTTTTGCCCCTGGTGTTACACCTGCAGCAGTAAGTCCATTGCTCAAATATGTAACGTGAGACTGTTCGTGCTGAGAGATTTTCATAATTACTGACTGTACTCTAGAATCTGTAATTACGCCTGATTGTAATGCTAGGTCATAAAACTCGTCTTCAAGATATTCTAGTGTGAGTGCAAATTGTAATGCTGCAACTGGGTCTCCAGCTGCGGCAGCGGTCGCTCCGTATGATTTTGTAGAAGCGGTTGCCAAACCAAAAGGTACTGCGGCTATTGCTAGTTTTTTTGAAAGGGAACCGAAAGTTCCAAAAACATCGCGTCGGGAGGAAGTTTGTGACATCATACTGTCATTAGTGAATTCCTCTAAAAATTTTAAAATATTCATATCGTTTATTTTTTAAGGTGAGTAGTAATTACGGCAAAAAGTTTGCTGTAAATTTTGTTGTAATAAATCCTGTATCTCCAACTTCACCTAAAATCTGTGAAGGATTCTTAGCTCTGTCAAGACCTGTTACAGGATCTACAACGTCATCTCCTGCAAAATCTACCGAAGTAGGATTGATTAGTGTTCGGATTGCTGAAGCGTGACGCGCCTCTACCGAAACAATTTTACCAGCTATCACCAAATAATCGGGATTTGTAAGAAGTTTACCTGCTCCATTGTAGGCAGCAACTCCTGTATCTTCTAGAACTTTAGCCGTTCCAAGTACTGACATTCGATCATTAAAATTGATTCCGCTAAAGTCAAATTCTAGGGTTGGAAGTTTGGCTCCTGTATTTGATCCTACTGCTGCAGATATAGCAGCGCTAAAGAAATCACGGTGGTTAACCTCGTGATAATACAAATCTTGAAGGACTTCTTTCTCTAAACTACTTGCTGTAGACCAATAACTTCCGTTTACGACTTTGGTGTAAAAATCGGCTTCTAGTTGCTCCAATGCATACGCATAGTTAAGAACTCCTAGATCTCCTTTTCCTAAGTCGAACATTCCAGTTATTGGTGATGGACCGTCATCATCGTCGCTACAAGCGAAGAGTAGGCCTGAACTTACAACTGCGAGTCCACTCAATTTGAGAAACTGTCGTCTGTTGTTTGCGAAAGGCTGTTGTGGCTGATGCACTTTTAAAACATTGCTTTTCATAATAGTAATTTTTAGGTTAGACATTAATCAACTTCCTTAATAGAAGGTAGGTTGATACTAGTAATTACGACGAAGTCTGCGCTTTGGTTTTATAAAAAGTCATTATTTTGAAAGTTTTATTAAGGTAAACATTCAATGAGCTACATTTTATTGCATTATTATAAATATCAGGCCTATTTAATTATAGCACTTTAATCTAATATTATGGTGTACTTTGAGAAATTACAAGACGCATTTTTTTGATTATAAAATAAAAAAAATGCCGCTCAAATTAATGAGCGGCACAAACCAAAAAAAACACTATGAACTACATTATTAGTACTGTATCAATCACGATTAATAATCCGTTTGATTGATTGATGGTCGCAAATGTATTTTGGGAACCATTCTCTCTCGCATCCGATACATATATATTGTCTTCTTTTCTCGGGAAAGTAACTTCTTCTCCGTGAACCGCTTTGCATATATCTTTACCACAGTTATTTTTGGCCAGAATTTAAAAATCCTCTGCATATTTTTTTCTGGCAACGTAGTGAGTCAATGTTTTGACAATTATTTCTTTATTTTAATGCATTGCAAAAAGTTACACCAGTCTTTTTGGCAATTTGACACAAACCTCATCTTCGGTAATAAAAACATTTCATGGTTCTTAGCTTCAATTATTATTATTAATTCTGAAGCTTTTACCGCCATACCTAATATTATACGTTTTTTACCTTATGTATTCTTAATAAAATTTATTGACGACACCGTACTGCTTCGTCGCCTACTACCTTCCCTCCTAACTCCTCTTCGCCATTGCTCAAACTGCACTTGCAAGTGAAAAATGTACCTGAAGTCCTAAAAGTTAGACACAATTTTTTGTCGATCTCACTATAAGCAGTTTTAGATTGATCTAGATTTGCTCGTACAATTAATTACGAGAATGCGCTCGACGTGGATTTAATAAACTAGATTATTTTTAAAATTAAAAGGTATCTGGTTCGAATTCCAAAGCTATCGAATTCATACAGAATCTTTTGTAAGTCGGCGCGGGACCATCATTAAAAACATGTCCTAAATGCGAATCACATCTGCCACATAAAACTTCGGTGCGCTCCATACCTACAGAATTATCTTCCTTATAAATAACCGACTTTTTTGCTATAGGTTCAAAGAAACTAGGCCATCCACAGGTTGACGAAAATTTGGAATCTGACTTGAACAACGAATTTCCACAAGTTGCACAGAAATAGGTCCCTCGTTGGCTGAATTTATTATAAGTTCCAGAAAATGCTCTTTCAGTATCTGCCTCTCTTGCTACTGCATATAATGTAGGATTTAAAACTTTTTTCCACTCAGATTCTTTTACTTTCAGAAATTTGGTATCTGTCCGGGAGTAATAAGGATTTGTAATTAGCTTTCCGTTGACTAGTTGTTTAGACTGAGAGATTGCATGTTGTGCAAACAAAATAGCACACACCAATAACATAACGATTTTGATTGAATTTTTCATAAATGGTTTATATTTCGTAATTATTTACGATAAAGTTGTAAGAAAAGTTTTTTTGAACGGCGTTATATTTGACATCAATTCCCTTTTTAAAGACAATTTTGCATAAAAAAACACTAACCCAAGATGAACTCATCATTCTGTTAAAAAGCAGAAACGAGGCTGGCTTTAATTATCTTTACGATAATTATTCGGCTGCGCTATACGGCGTAATCTTGCGTATCGTAATTTTTAAAGATGATGCTGACGAAGTGCTGCAAGATGTGTTTGTAAAAATTTGGAATTCATCTTCTCAATATGTTGCCTCAAAAGGCACTCTCTACACTTGGATGTTAAATATTGCACGAAATACTGCAATTGATAAGTTGAAATCCAAAAACTTTCAGAATAATCTCAAAAACCAAAGCATCCCAGATTTCGTAAGTAATAATAAGGCGCTATCAGTAGATCAGACCGATCACTTTAATGAGATTCAGAATGTTGTAAACAGAATGAAAGATGACTTTAAGGATATTATAAATAAATCCTATTTTGAAGGTTTTACGCAGCAAGAGATTTCAGATAAAATGAATATTCCCTTGGGCACAGTAAAAACGAGGACACGAGCTGCGTTTGTGGAGCTTAGAGAATTATTAAAGGAATTTAAATCATAGTTGAATTGGATATTAACGCTTACATATCGTCAGGAATTATAGAGCAATATGCCTTGGGTGCCACGACCCAAGACGAAGCTTCTATTTTAGAATGTGTAATGAAAAATAATACTGAGGTGGAAAAAGCTATTTTTCAAGCTCAGGAAATTATGGGTGACCTTGCTATGGCACAGAGTATTATTCCTGCGTTAGAATTAAAAGCAAAAATTGCTAACAAACTGCTATTTGATGTCGTTGATGATACATTGACAAATCAATCCTCTGCGAATGAATTATCAAATTCCAAAAAAGTTATACAATTAGAAAGACCTAATACTTCAATTTCAGATGTGAAATCTAAAAGTCCTAATTTTTGGATGATCGCAGCTTCTATACTTTTACTACTTAGTTTAGGTTGGAATATTTTGAATACCAATTCAAAAAATACTGAAATTGAAAGTCTAGCTAAAAATAATGAGGCTCTAAAAATTCAGATTGGTGCGGCAGAACAGCAAAATAATCTTTTGATTAGTGCGGACAAAATTAAATTGTTGGGCGTAGAAGCACATCCTGAACTATATGCAACGGTATTGTACTCGCCAAATAATCAGGTTCATTTACAGCTTGAAAATCTTCCTCAAGCTCCAGAAGGCAAAGAGTACCAACTTTGGGCGATCGTGGATGGCACTCCAGTAGATTTGGGAATGTATGACCAGAGCAATTCTGAAAAACTACAAGCTATGAAAACGGTTCAAAATCCGCAAGCATTTGCAATAACGCTCGAAAATAAAGGCGGTAGTTTAACGCCAACGATGGAGCAAATGTATGTGATGGGAAAAGTGGGATAATTTCAGATCGAGACTAATAATGTTTTGGAAATTAGTTTTCGATACAATATTGGTTCGGTTCACTTCACAACTTTTTAATCTATTTGGGTGAGCTCTTTTGTTAGAGTTTTTTTACCGATCATAGAATTTTTTTAGTTCATGTCAGGCTACTCGTTTTCAATCTTTTTTATAGCTTTTGATCCGCACATTCACAAGAAAGAATTTGCTTCGACAGTTCGCTTTGCTCGGTTCTACTTCAATCCTTCCCGCAAAAACTACGACGTTATTGCTATTTCATATTTCAATAAAATTTCAAAAGGATTCTTCAAAGCGCTTTATATTTTTCTAACTTTCTTATCTTTAAGATTCCTACTTAATGTCAAACATTCAAACTCAAGCATGTGTAGGAATGTCCAGTAAAAAATCAAATTAACGCTGCCGCAAATGAAAAAGAAACCCCAAGACCATAAAATGATAAATTCTAATATGCTGGTCCCTTCAGTCTTAGGAGTGATCTTTTTTTTTAATTCCATAGATATGAAAGCACAAGACAAGACAAAATTTTTAAGCGCGAAAGAGAGTGAGCCTAAAAACTTTAATTGGATGCAAGGTTTTCCACCGCCAGAAGATAAGGTTTTGCATACGTGGGATGGATCCTTTTTTGAGTTTCCAGCAATCCGTTGGAGCGTGAACCACATGAGAGAATTTCTTCCTACCAAGGCAGTTTCGAGAGGTGTAGGAAACTCCAGCGACATGACTTACGCTCTCGACAAAAATATTGAAGCACTAACTTTCACTCCTTGGAATTCGAAAATGCCTATGACTTGGGAAGCTTCACTATATGAGAATTATACCGATGGAATGCTCATCATGCATAAGGGAAAAATCGTTTACGAACGCTATTTTGCCGAATTTGATGAGACAAAAGTTCATGCGGTAATGTCGCTTACAAAATCTTTTACGGGAACATTAGCTTCAGTTCTAGTAGCAGAAGGTGTTATCGACGAAACTAAATTAGTCGCTTTTTATGTTCCAGAACTTAAGAATTCAGCTTATGCCGATGCTACTGTTCGTCAGGTGATGGATATGACAACTGCCTTAGCTTACAGCGAAGACTATGCAAATCCTAAAGCCGATATTTGGGATTATTCTGCGGCTGGAAATCCATTGCCAAAACCAAAGGATTACAAAGGTCCTGTTGGTTACTACCAATATTTGGAAACAATCAAAAAAGAAGGCAAACACGGAGAGGCTTTTGGTTACAAAACTGTTAATGCCGATGCTCTTGGCTGGATAATTTCTAAAGCTACTGGAAAATCTGTTAGCCAGCTTCTGAGCGAAATGATTTGGACTAAACTAGGCATGGAGCAAGACGCATATTATCAAGTTGATGCGATGGGAATTGATTTTGCTGGCGGTGGTTTTAATGCTGGAATGCGCGACTTGGGACGCTTTGGCGAAATGATAAGAAACATGGGTAACTACAACGGAAAGCAAATTATTCCAATGGCAGCAGTTAGCGATATTGAAAAAGGCGGAAGTAAATCAGCATTCGCAAAATCGGATCATCCAGATTTAAAGGGTTGGTCTTACCGAAATATGTGGTGGATGACCGAAAATAAAAATGGTGCTTTTGCAGCCCGCGGTGTTCACGGACAAACAATCTATATTGATCCGACTGCAGAGATGGTGATCGTGAGAATGGCCTCGCATCCAATTGCTGCAAATAGTGCAAATGATGCTAAATCGCTCCCAGCCTTTCAAGCAATTGCAGATTATTTGATGACGAGAAAGTAACGATTAATGTCGTTTTCTTTTGAAAACCATTGTGTCATACAAAACCATAGATTAATTTGAATCTTTTAAATAAAGACGGCTACTTCAATAATACACACGAATATGAAAAAATATCTATTACGTTTAAAAGTCAAACAGATGTTAAGCATTGCCGCTTCAAATAATTTAACCCAAAAAAATATAATAGAAGATTTAAATTCACAGAACACCGCAAGTACTAGAGCTATCAGCTTCTAATAAATATAGCTTTATAAGTGGAAATCACTTGTGGCTATTATTTTCCAAATTTCTATTTCTGTAATTTTGTTGACTTTCTGCATAATTCTTAAAGCTATCGAGAATGGCTTGCCAACCCTTTCGTTGCATTTCTGCCGAGTAATCCTTGTCACGATCAAAAATTAAAGTGATTTTAGTAGTGTTTTCTGACTCACTAAGCGTCGCAGTAACTTTTCGGCCATCAGCTATTGTATAGGCAAAACATTTGCCAATGTCAACTGCGTCATATATTGCATTAAAATCAAAACCAAAACTTCCATTTTTAACTTCTAGTCTCATAGAATGTAGACCACCAACCCGCAAATCGTTGATTACTGAATGGCAAGTCCATTCTCGAGATGCGCAATTCCAGTGAATAATATGATTTGGATTTGTATAACAATCCCAAACTTCATCCGCCGTTGCATCTACCGTTGTTTCTACTCGTATCTTTTGCTCACCCATAAAATTGCAATTTTCATTATAACTTTGACAGAGAAATTATGCCTTTTATTTCTTACTTTCCTTCGCTCGAAGTCCCACCGGTATCATTAAATCGCCTTTATCATACATATTGAGGTACAAAGTAAGGGTGTCGCTGCTGCCAATTTCGACGGCTCCATATCGGTCAAGCATTCCCAAATTATTAAATCCAGCAGACGTTTGAACCGGGCAACAACTTCCTGCTCTCCAGTAAATCATCTTCTTATCATTAGGACCGTAAAGTGCATCTAGAAATCTTCTTTGATTGAGCGGACCTTCGCTTTCCTTGACTCCACCTACCTTTATAGGATTGGATTCTGCATAACCGTACGTTTTGTCATCAGAGATTTCGGTAAGAAAATATGTATAATTGTCAAGATACTCCACTTTCTTGATGCGAGAATCTCCTGCTCCTTTCATTATTGATGAGGAATTAGATTTTATCTTGGTAGCACATGACATTAAGATAAGGAGACCTAAAGCACACAATTTATTCATATGGGGATAATTTTAGTTATAACACCCTAAAGTAAGGAATAAAGCATACCAAAGTTAAAAAATGTTTAAAAAGCACTGTTTTTAACTTGTATATAAAATAATATCGCAATAGAACTTCTTTTAATTTAGTAATAGGTTTAATTTGGGCAAGCCCTTCGCCAGAATAGCTCTTGCGCAAATTTGAAATAATATTTGGCTCAGGACGGGCTATTCGTTCTCCAATCTTTCTTGTAGCTTTTGCTCCATAAAGCCACAAGAAAGGATTTCCTTTGCCAGTTCGCTTCGCTCGGGTCCACTACTATCCCTCTCGCACAAACGTGGTAGGCAGAACTATTTTTTAAATCAAAAAAATTGTTGGAAAACCGCTAAGTACTAATAAAGAGCAGCACCTAATCTCAAAAAATTACTAGAGCGCAATATGCCATTATTTAGTACGAGTTCTAAATAAACTTTTATAAAATATCCGTTTTTTAGTATTACAATTCGGTAATATAATGCAGTATTCTTTAGCAGACTATACCTTGATTCCTAAAGTCAAGAAGTTACTGAATACTAGTCTAATCGTTCTTCATATCATTCAATAAACCATAAGCAAAATACGCAGCAATTGCACCGCCTAGCAAAATACAAGCCCACATAAATACTGGAGTTTGCCAAAATGATTTTTCGGCTTTAGCGGAAACTTCATTTGTTACTTTGTTGAAATTTATTATTGTCGCTGAAGGCAAAATAACAGTTGATTCTGAAATAAATCCAGCTAAATCATAAGTTGGCGCTGCCAAAGTCGTGTCGATAATGATTTGATATTTCTCGTTTGCATTGAGCTTTGAAACAATAATAAGCGGCTTTTGCAATACTTGAATTTTTGAAATATTGAGTGGTTGATTGTCTTGGTTTTCAATTTCGATGGAAAATTCCTTTTCATTAATCGAATTGAAATAAATTGTATTGTTGAATTTGGAATTCAGATCGAAATAAGCCAGAGTTTCGTCATAAACTGACATTCGTTTTTTACTTTTCTGCTCCCCTTGGACTATGACTTTTGCGCTTCGATTGTAGTAATCTGTCGAAATTGTAAATGCAATCGCATCGACTTGATACGCAGTTGCAGCAGAGAAAACAATTTTGGTTACTTTGCGGACTTTGTCTTCAATGATTTTTGAATTAAATTCATCAATTTCGATTAACTTTTCAGGAACAGATTGCGTTTCAGAAGTTCCAGCTGACAGAATATTGATTGGTAAAGATTTCTTATCGTTCAAGACAATGCGTAAGTAGGTATAGGTGTTTGCGGGAAAGTTGATGGTCTTTGTTTCCGAAGTTCCGTTTGTTGCAACCATATCTTGCAATGTTTCGTTGGATACCAATCCAAACCATTTAACTGCATCATTACTACCGCTTACGATGTAACTTTTCACCAAAGAAGTGTTCTCAATTCGTAAGTTGAATTGACTGATTTTTTTGGCAGTTTCATTCTCCACAATCAACGAAGTAATCGAATCTGGAATACTTTCCTTTGACACTATATTTAGCTGATTGTAACTTTCAGATTGTTTTTTGGCAGCTGCAAATGCGTACGGAATTTGGTTTTGCTTACTATCTAAAATTCTAAAATGACGCAAATCATCTTTTGCTAGAGCCCTAATAATAGGCGCAATTGTAATTTGGTGGAAACCACTTTCAGTTATGTTCGAAAGATCGCCTTTATAGTTTTGGCAAAAGCCAAAAGAACTCAGCAATATTAAAAGAGCATTAATTAATTTCTTCATCTACATCTGTTTTCTGCGCTTCGTCAACGACTAATTTTTTTACTCTTTGATAAACGAATGATATTACTAAAATCAATACTCCGAGTAATATGAAAGCTACTATTTTTCCAGTTTCGGAAACATTCTTGATATCATAAATAAATAATTTTAGAATTGTGATTCCCAATAATGCCAAAGAAATAATTCGAAGGTTTTTCCACTGCTTTTTTATTCCGATGATCAGAAAAACAAATGAAAACAGTCCCCAAACAATTGGATAGCCAATTTTGATAATTTGTCGTTTCATACCGTCTACTTTATCCTCGACTAGTGACTGCTTTTCGTACTGCATATCAAAATCGTCAATTGAATTTGCGGCAACGTAGCTATCAATTTTTTGCATATCTATAGAACCTGTTGAGAAATACAAACTATGAACCATCACTTCATTACTTAAAATATACACCGTTGCAAAAACAAATAACCACGGCATCCATTTGCCGTTCAGCAACGCGATTTTAGGAATTTCATTCGCCTTCCTGAACAATTGATATCCAAAATAAACCAAGCATATCAAGATAATATAATGGAAATAAAAGGCGTATTGACTATTTGTTCCCAAGACGAAATTCTGAACAATTTCATCACTAGACAATTTGTAAAAATCAACAATGTATAAGAAGATTGATAAAGTACTAATAATTAAAAGTGCTCGGGTGAATATCTCATTTCTGAACTTAACCGCTAAGAATAAAATTATTGCTACAAATAAAAAGTGATAAGTAACCAAAAACGATGAAGCGGATGCCGCGTTTTCTAAATACTGACTTGCTTGGAATTTAATTTCTAAAAATCCTGTAAAATATGTGATAACTAATCCTATCACTATTATGATAGCTCTATAAAGAGGGAGAGAAAGAATTACAATTTTTGTTTCACTGTTCTCCTTTTTGAGTAGCCAATATGTTAGAAAGAATGACAAACTCACAAAAAAACCTGCAATAAACAGAGGATTTAAAACTACTCTCAAAGTAAGATCCGCATCGCTATATTTCACCCAATCCATTAATAAACTCAGTATAGTAAGCACTTGAACCACGACCGCAGCCCACTTAAAGCGATCTATTTTAGACTTCTGAGACAGCCACATTAGCAGTACAGCTTCTGCAGCCCAGAATAGGGTAATTTGATTTCCATCAAACTGCAACGGAATTGTCAGCGTTACAAATGTTAGCGCTAAGCCGATTAATAAATAAATTGCATTTCTATCCAGACCGAATTTCTTATATAAAATACCTGCGTAAATTAGGTTGTAAATTGCTAATAGTAAGGTGAAGATTCCTTTGAAATCGATGCCCCAATTGTGAATAATTCCAATTCCTATTCCGAAGAAGAAAAAGGTATTCGCAACCATTATAAAATATTCTATTACTGTAAAAGCACCTTTATTTCTGATATTGCTTAAAACAATCGTAATGCTAAAAATAAAGTAGAACAATGTTGCAAATGCAAGTGCTCCACGGTGCGGCAATACATTGTCAAATAGTTCTCGTGTGTACCAAGACGCAAACAGCAATGAAGTGAAAACGAAAGCGAGAATAGTGACAATCTTCCATTTTTTGAAATAAGCAATTGCTAGAATACCGATATTCAAAATTGCGATATAACTAAAAAGCACCACATAATTTCCAGAGCCTGTGCTTATCATAAACGGCACTGCAAATCCACCGATAAGTGATAAAACGGCCAACTCTTGCCTATTATAGGAAACAGAAACCAAGACGCTAAAGATTGTAATCACAATCATTATTATAAAGGCGACAGTCTGACTGAACAGTTGATACTCGTGAAATGCGATTGCGATGGTAAAATAAAAAATACTGATTGCTCCCGCGACTAAAACCGAACTAAAAGCGGCATAATTTTTCTTTAGTTTATGCGCTACTGCCATAACAAGTGCGCCACATAAAACCCCAATTCCCACTCGTGCAGGTTCATTGATCCAATCTTTATCAATCGCATACTTAACAAAGAAGCTGATTCCTAGTACTAATATTAGAATCCCTAATTTATTAATTAAGTTCTCTCCAATGAATTTCTCCAAATCAGGATTGTTCTCTTTAAAGGTTTCAAACCACGATTTCTGTGGAATTATTGGTTGTGGAGCAATATAAGGACTTGGCTCTGGCTCTAATTCTGACTCAAATTCTTGAATAAGCTCAATTGGTTCCTCTAGAATTGGTTCCTCGTAAACCTCCTCAATCAATTCAGGTTGAATCGCTTCGGTGGTTGCAACTGGTCTTTCTTGGGCAAAAGGTTTTTCAACCTCCTCGGCTGCTGGATCTTTTAATCCTGTTCGAAGAAGTAATTCTTTTTGAAGTTCGCTAATTTTGAAATTTAGAGCGTAGAGTAATTCTTGAGTTTTATCATCTCGTGATTTGCTTTTGACAATATTAATGATCAGAAAAATGATTGCAATAAAAAGTAGCGTTTCTAGCATAATTCAAGAGATTAGTCAAGTGGTAAATATAATAGAATTTTTGGCTAAAATTTATCCATTAAATTCCTTTTAAAATTTTCGGCATTTAAAACATTTTTAAGTATGTCAATCAATAACTTAACAAATCAAACAAATTTTAGTTACATTAGTAAATCTTACCTTAGCCCATATAAAATGATGCGAAACTTTTCCATCAAAATTTAACGAAAACAGATATTATGGATTTTCACTTCGCAAATGTTCCAAACTATTTAATAAAAGGATTGAATATAAAAAGAAATCTAAAAGATGTTTCTCAACTTAAATCGGTTAATTTTTTAAAAATAATTTTAAATGATCGCGCACAATATTCAATATATAAATTTGAAAATTTAAAGTCTCTCGTAGATTTTTGTGATGATGACATAAAATCCGCATATAATTTTGTGGACTTTGAGTTAAATGATGGAAGTTCTTTTTTTAATTTGATTGATATTAATAGGATAAAAAAAACAATAACATTTTTTTCTCAATACAATTCTTTACCTAATAAGTGGAGAATTTTCCTTAATGCCAAGGACAACATAGTTGTAGACGATCCCTTTTATCGTATCGACGACAGACACATACAACTCAAAAATAACAAGTATTATAGCAACGTTGATTTTTATATAGGGATTTCGTCGTTAATAGAAATTGTTAAAAATGCAAAGAAAGATGAACATTTTGAAGACATAATCTCTCAATTAAATGAAGCAAATGAAACTCTTTCTGAATTGGCATCGGATGTTGGTTCAAGAGATATTTTTGAAAACATTGAACAAGATTATCTAAAAAATTTGGTAGGATTAGAAAATGTAAAACAAGAAATCTCTGTATTAAAAGCTCATGCCTTAATCAGCGCAAAAAAGATTAGCAGAGGGATACCGGTTGAATCAAATACTTTACATATGGTTTTTACAGGTAATCCAGGCACTGGTAAAACTACAGTTGCAAGACTAATCGGAAAGATATACAAAGATTTAGGCCTATTGGAAAGTGGACACTTAATTGAAGTGACAAGTGGTGAACTTGAAGCACAACACGTTGGACATACTGCGCCTAAAACTACGGAAATATTTGAAAAAGCAATAAATGGAGTTTTATTTATAGATGAGGCATATTCACTCCTCAAAAGCGGCAATAATTTTGGAAGAGAAGTTATTGAAACTCTTTTAAAACTAATGGAAGATAATAGAGAAAATATCGTAGTTATCTTCGCCGGATATACTGAAGAAATAGAGAAACTTCTTGAAAGTAATCCGGGCTTAAAAGATAGATTTTCAACTATTATGCATTTTGATGACTATACAAAGGAAGAGTTGAAAGAAATTCTTTTACAAATGGTAATTAATATGAAACATAAATTATCCAGTGCTGCAATTTGTAAATTTGAATTTAAATTAGACGAGTATTTTGATAAGGGATACTTTAAATCGAATGCAAGAAAAGTAAGAAACATCTTTGAAAAAATTCAAAAGTCTCAATCCGTTAGATTGTCTAAAGTTCTTAATCCTACAGACGAGGAATTGAGAACTTTCATTGATCTCGATGTACCAGAAACCTTTACTTAATAAACACTTTCTATACATAAAAATTGACAAGGAAATCAGGATGCAGAGCAATTGTGATATCGGAACAATATTTTTAAAAAATCGTACTTTAAAACTTTTAGTCGCATAAATAAATTTATTAAAAATGAATGAAGACAAGATTAATAAAAATAGATTTTAATACTGAAGAAGTTCTTGATAAAAAAGATTTGAAATTGCTAAAAATTTAAATATCTGATGACTTATGCTCAAAGTGTATTTCGTCAATGTTGATTCAAAAAACAATATCTCCTACTCTATTCTTCTTTTTAGACGGCGAAGCTAGCCCCGATAGAAGCGAAAATCCCTGCTTGGGGATTTGCCTTTTTTGTAGCAACGGCGGGAAAGAGCGACCAGCGGAAGCTCCTTGCCCGACGACTGCTACGGCAAATGCCCAAGCAGGATTGAAGTGGATAGCGGGATTAAGCTCCTAAAAAAAATATTAAACGAAATCTGAAGTTGGATTTGTGTCTTCATAAGTTTGAATGTTTTTCGCATTGAAGACTTTTAATTCCTTGTTTCGATTGTAATTCCACGCGATCACGCCGATGGAAAGCAACAGCGACATTGCGAGGTAACGCCAACCAAGGTCAATTTGAGTGTTGATTTCGCCGCTTGTTGAGATTACAAAACTTAGAATCGACGTTAAAATATAAATTGCACCGCCCAAAAGTCCGCCAGAAGCACCAGCATTCTTAGGGAAAGCCATCAGTCCTGCGGTAAAATAAACATTAAAAATAAAGCCCGAACAGATATGAATCAGGAATGCAAAGCCGACTAAGGTGAAGATATCTTGATGAAATAATCCTGAAAATAACATTATTCCGATGAAGATTAATTGCAAAACCGAAAATGCAAAAACCTTGTATTTATATTCCCAATTGATTAATTGCTTGCCTAATAATCCGCCAATCATCCACGAAACTCCCAGCAATAGCGCACAATATCCAATGGTTACCGCTGAATAATGAAGTGTGTGCTCAATGATAAACGGCCCAGACATACTGAAAACCATTACGACTGAATAGGCTAAACCGAGGATGAAAATTCCTAAAATGAAATTGGCATTTAGCAACATCATTTTATAAACTTTTAGTACAGAACGCAGTCTGAAAGGTTGCGTTTTTGCAAGTGTTTCGTCGCTGTAAATTATTTCTAGCACCAACATTACCAATCCGTAGGCGGCAAGAAAATAGAAATTTGACTGCCACCCGAAATGCTTCTCAAGAAAACCACCTAAAAATGGTGCGATAATTGGCCCAGAAGACCACACCACGGTGAAATAACTCAAATAATTTTTAAGTTTTTCGCCGCTGTACATATCTACAAAAAGCGCACGTTTTGAAACAACAATTGTTGCAACCGAAAATCCTTGAATAATTCGCAAGCCACAGATAACATAAATGTCTCTGGAAAAGCCAATCAGCAATGAAGAAACGACGGCGATTGCGAGGGCAAATAATCCAATTTTATACCTTCCGAGACTATCAAGAATACTACCTATAAATAATTGTCCCAAACCATAACTCAACAAAAAACACGAAAGTGTGAGTTGAATCTGACTTTCGGCAACTCCCAAATCTCGCGACATTGCAGGAAAAGATGGTAAGTAAATATCTGTAAGCAGCCCCGATAATGGGATAAGCATAAATGCGAGGACGGTTGCAATTTTGAGACGTTTTGGATCTGCCGCTGTGAGCATAAGTGGAAGGTTTTTTCTTAGGAGCCGCGAAATTAAACCTTATAGCGCAGACATAAAATCAATGCGTCTGTATTTTAAATAACTTTAGCATATCGCTAAGCTATCACTACATCTGGTCTAAGATATAAATCGTAATTTTAACGTATAGAAACTTTAAATAATACCAACGAATTACGCTCATCGCCAGAATTGCTAGCGAAAATAAAAAAACATAGTTTACCAAAGAATTACGCTCAAAGCGAAATTATACTGAATGAAAATTCTAATATCTATGCGATTCTGACTAAAGTTGCCTAAAAAAGCAATTCAATTTCAGATATTTGCAGTTATAATTTTAGAATACAAATACAAACCTCGGTTTCCACAAAATATAAATCTTAAAAAATACAATATGTTTTTCAGACAAGTTTACGATAAGACGCTTTCTCACGCTAGTTATGTAATTGGTTGTCAAGTTGCTGGTACTGCACTTGTAATTGATCCACAACGTGATGTGGATGTTTATTTGCAAATCGCAGCAGAAAATAAATTAAAAATTACAGCAATTGCTGAAACTCATATTCACGCCGATTTCCTCTGTGGATCACGTGAACTTGCGGCCTTGACTGGTGCTACAATGTATCTGTCTGACGAAGGTGGCCCAGATTGGCAATATAGTTTTGAACACGTTGGGTTGAAACACGGATCGATGATCAAATTAGGAAACTTAACTTTGGAAGTTGTTCACACTCCTGGACATACTCCAGAAAGTATCACGTTCTTGTTGAGAGATCATCCTGCAACAGATTCTATTGTAATGGCATTTACTGGAGATTTTGTCTTCGTAGGAGATGTTGGAAGACCTGACTTGCTAGAAGTGGCGGCGGGAATAAAAAATACCAAAGTTCTTGGTGCTCAGCAGATGTATGATTCTATTAGCAAATTTGCGAAACTTCCAGAATATATTCAGGTTTGGCCTGCTCACGGTGCTGGATCTGCTTGTGGAAAAGCATTGGGTGCTGTTCCAAGTTCGACAGTTGGATATGAGAAAATCCGTAACTGGGCTTTTCAATATGAAGATGACAAACAAGGATTTGTAGATACGTTGCTTGACGGACAGCCAGAGCCACCGAAGTATTTTGCAATGATGAAACACCTTAATAAGGAAGATCGCCACTTATTGACTTCTGTGCCGAAACATCCAAAATTGACAACATCAGAATTTGATATCGCAAGAGGAAAAAACCTGACAATTATTGATACTCGTAATAAAGTAGAATTTGCAAAATCACACTTGCCTGGAGCGATAAATATTCAGAATAACAATTCTTTTGCTACTTGGGCTGGATGGTTTTTGAACTACACAGAGCAATTTATTCTAATTGCAGAAGAAGATCAAATGGAAGATTTGACTCGTAAACTGATGCGAATTGGTCTGGACAATATTTTCGGATTTATTACTGATCTTTCACAATCAGACGGTAATTTTGAAACAGTAGATAATATTCCTGCGGAAGAATTGAAAGCAGCAATTGGAAACGATGCAATTCAGATCGTAGACGTTCGAAATAGTACTGAATTTAAAGACGGACATATTGAAGGAGCAGTAAATGCTTTTGTTGGAACATTGCCAGAAAATTTAGATACAGTCGACAGAAATAGAGAAGTATTTATTCATTGTCAAGCTGGAGATAGATCATCTATCGCCTACTCGATTTTGCAAGCAAACGGTTTTAAAAACATCAAGAATTACCCTGGTGGAATGAAAGAATGGAAAGAGCTTGGAAATAATGTTGTTACAGAAAAATAGTAGTTAGAATTATGGGATTACTTTCATTTTTATTTGGAAAAAAAGATAATACCGAACTTAAAGATGCTATTGCAAACAAAGCTTATGTAGTGGATGTTCGAAGTCTAGGCGAATTTTCGAATGGGTCTATGAAAGGTGCGGTGAATATTCCTTTGGATCAGATCAACAATAATATTGCAAAATTTAAAGGCAAGAAACAAGTAGTTGTTTTTTGTCGAAGTGGTATGAGAAGCGGTCAGGCAAAATCTATTTTGGAACGCAATGGAATAGAAAATGTGATAAATGGCGGCGGAATCAATAATATACTTAAAGTATTGAGTTCTTAAAAACTATGGACAAATCATTTTGGGAATCGCGATGGCAGGAAAAAAAAACCGGTTGGGATATCGGATATGCTAATCCTGCCATTTGCAATTTTATGGAGCAGTATCCTAATAAAGATGCGGCGATATTGATAGCAGGATGTGGAAATGCTTACGAAGCAGAGTTTTTAATCAAAAACGGTTTTACGAATATCACCCTAATTGATATTGCTGAAACTGCGGTCAAAAATCTACAGGAGAAATTTAAAGCAGAAAAATCCATTCGTATTCTTTGTGAGGATTATTTTGAGCACAATGATTCTTATGATGTACTGATAGAGCAAACCTTTTTCTGTGCAATCAATCCAAGTCAAAGAGCTAACTACGCGAGGAAAGCACATTCATTATTAAATGAGAACGGAATTCTGACCGGAGTTTTGTTTAACAGAGAATTCGAAAAAGCGGGCCCACCTTTTGGCGGTACTAAAACGGAATATGTTGAATACTTCAAGCCCTATTTCGATTTCAAAATCTTCGAGACTTGTTATAATAGTATTCCTCAACGTCAAGGATCAGAGTTGTTTATCAACTTGACCAAGAAATAATTATTAAAATTTTAAATTACCGAATAATGAAAAAAGTACTCTTTACAAATTGGAATCTTATTAGAATTGCACGATTTGCTTTAGGCTTATTTGTGATTCAGCAGGGTTATGAAACAGATCAGCCAATAATGCTTGGGCTAGGAATTCTACTTGCAGTATTGCCATTATTGAATCTTGGGTGCAACGGAAATAATTGTGCGGTGCCTCAGAGGAAAAGTTTTTTTCAGAGGAATAGGTAGGTAATCACATATTAAACCAACATATTGAGGACAACGATAATACTACTTCTGGTCTTATTTTCGAGTCTTTCTTTAGCGCAAATTCCGGAAATTTATAAAGTATTATACCAACAAAAAAATTGGTTAAAATGCTAAAAAAAGACAGAAATGAAGTTCAGAATAGTAATTATATTATCTTTTTTATTTACAGGTTGTCATCCATTATTTTGTAATTGGCAAAATGGATATTCTGAATTAAAATACGAACTAACTAAAGAAAGTTTAAACGGAAAATATGAGTTAAGCAGAAAATCTAAATCATATTTAAATGACAGTTTTAACGTTTGGCCAGTAAGGATGGAACTTACTGAAAATATGGAATACAAATTACTGTTCGAAGAAAATCCGCTTAGTTTGGCAGACAAAATCTTTTTAAATGATAAAGAATTAAATGAAACTAAAAAGAACGTGATCGGAAAATGGTCAACTTATTTTAACAAAAGAGACAAAAATTACTTGATGGAACTTGAAGGACTCACGGTAGAGCCTTTATTTGTAAAAGATAATAAAATTGCAATATTTATAACAATTGGTGATGGAGATAATTGTGAAGGAATTATATATGAGAAAGTTGAAAAATAAAGCACCATCTGCCCAGCACCGATACTAGATACACAAGGCCCTAAAGAAATTATTTTTTTGCATCAAGTTTGTGTTAAGCTGAAAATATTCGGATTCCGAACTCTTGTATATCGTGTACCAGCCAAATGATAAGTGACTTTAAGCCGCTTGATACCCGCAAAACGTTCGTAGTGTAAATGTCGACCTCCTTTAAAAAACCCATCTCCTTCACCAACGTTTATAAATTTTGCCGCAAAGGCAGAAAACAATTCTCATCACTTCCGCAATTTTCTAGTAAAAGAAAATTCACTAAAATTAAATCATTATTTTTGCCGCATAAATAGTAGACATATTATGTTAATAATTGGAATCGCAGGCGGAACAGGAAGCGGAAAAACAACTGTAGTACATCAGATAATGAACGAACTACCTCATACAGAGGTGGGAATTATTTCGCAAGATTCTTATTATAAAGAAACGGGTTCACTTAGTTTTGATGAGCGTGCACTTATAAATTTTGACCATCCACGTGCTATCGATTTTGAACTTCTTGTCGATCATCTTAAAGAATTAAAAGCTGGAAATAATATCGAACAGCCAATTTATTCCTTTGTTACTCACAACCGTACGACCGATACTATCATTACGCATCCTCGAAAAGTGATGATTGTAGAAGGGATTCTGATTCTTGCAAATGCCGAATTAAGAGAAATGTGCGACATCAAAATATTTGTTCACGCCGATCCAGACGAAAGACTTATCCGAAGATTAAAACGTGATATCGCCGAGCGAGGACGTGATCTTGATGAAGTTTTAAACAGATATCAAACCACTTTGAAACCAATGCACGAGCAGTTTATCGAGCCTACAAAAGCTTTTGCGGATATTATTATTCCAAATGACAAATACAATTCT
>JBBSQV010000036.1:0-21029 GCA_038243675.1 Flavobacteriales bacterium | reverse complement strand
TTTAAACTGACAGATTAAACTTCATATACCGAGAATGAACTACAAGGAAACAGCTGAATGGATGTTTGA
Organism: Flavobacteriales bacterium; assembly: GCA_038243675.1. Classification (GTDB taxonomy): domain Bacteria; phylum Bacteroidota; class Bacteroidia; order Flavobacteriales; family Flavobacteriaceae; genus Flavobacterium. The sequence continues at coordinate 20,960 of JBBSQV010000036.1, read as the reverse complement.
AAAACTTCCTATGTATCAGCAGCAGGGAAAAACTGCTTTCAGAAAAGATTTGACCAACACACTCTTGCTGGCAAAGCATCTGGAAAATCCTGAAAACGATCTCAAATTTATTCATATTGCCGGTACGAATGGCAAAGGATCTACAGCTCACACCCTCACTTCTATTTTAATGGAAGCGGGTTATAAAGTCGGACTTTTTACTTCCCCACATCTCAAAGATTTCCGCGAACGAATCAAAATCAATGGTAAAGAAATCAGCGAAGAATATGTTGTTGATTTTATTGGTGAAAACAAGGAATTCTTCGAACAAAACAATCTAAGTTTTTTCGAAATGACGACTGGCTTAGCTTTGCACTATTTTAAAGCAGAGAAAGTTGATATTGCTGTAATGGAAACAGGAATGGGCGGTCGACTAGATTCAACAAATATCATTACTCCAATTGTTTCGGTTATTACCAATATCGGACTGGATCACGTTCAGTTTCTTGGCGACACCCTCGAAAAGATTGCTGGAGAGAAAGCTGGAATCATCAAGCCGAATATTCCGGTGGTAATTGGCGAATATACTCCCGAAACAAAAACCGTTTTTGAAGGAACTGCCAAGGAGAAAAATGCTCCTTTATATTTTGCTTCCGATTTGCAGGATTATGCTCTTGAATCAGATTTAAAAGGTGCTTATCAGAAAGCAAATATGAAAACTGTAAAACAGACAGTTGATATAATCAATCAAGGAGGTGAATTCAAAATTACAGAAGAAGCCTGCAAACGTGGAATGTTGTCAGTTGTAAAAAACACCGGACTCTTGGGAAGATGGCAAGTGCTGCAACAAAATCCAACCGTCATTTGCGATACGGCACACAACAAACACGGACTGACAATTGTGTTGCAACAATTAAAAGAATCTACTTACGCCAATCTTCATATTGTTTTGGGACTTGTCAACGATAAAGATTTGGAAGAAATATTAAGCTTATTTCCTACAAATGCTAGATATTACTTCTGCTCGCCTAACATTTCGCGAGGACTTGAAGTTTCGATTTTAGCCGAAAAAGCTGCTGAATTTTCGCTTGTTGGAAATTGTTTTAGTTCAGTTTCAGATGCTTACAAAGCGGCGGCTTCACAAGCATTGGAGACCGATTTAATCTATGTTGGCGGTAGCACATTTGTGGTTGCAGAAATATTAAATCTTTTCTAGAAAAACTGTTGTGCAATACAAAAAGAGGCTTATATTTGCACTCGCAATCAGGGCGATTAGCTCAGTTGGTTCAGAGCATCTGGTTTACACCCAGAGGGTCGGGGGTTCGAATCCCTCATCGCCCACAAGAAAAAGCAGAAACGAAAGTTTCTGCTTTTTTATTTTCCAAAAGTGTCAAAAGCTTTGCTTTTGTAAGCTTGTGGAAAATAAAAAAGTAAACTATGACCGAAGGGAGTAGTTTTGGCTTTTTCTTGTAGCATTAAGACCTATTGGGATCACCGAAGTTAATTTCTCGTCATTGTTTGATATTTATGGTCACATTCGTTAATAGATTCCACCCCGCCCTTCGGGCACCCCTCCGGAGGAGGGGAATGGAAAACGCATAGATAATATTGACGTTCCTCCTTTTTCCTCCATTTAAAAATGGAGGCTATTAATCCAGAATGCCGATTGTATATGTGAGGAAATAACATTTTCAATTTAAATATAAATCAGATTCCGCAATTACATCCCTTTATTTCATCCATTTACAAATGGAGGCAGTTGATCCAAAATGCTAATTGTCCGCCTCACAAATATGATTTTAAAATCTCAGAGTTCTACCATACATATAATAATAAAATTATATTTTTAATAGATCAATATTAAAAAGAAGATTATGTCATTTCTAAAAATCCATATACATTTTGTTTGGAGTACAAAAAACAGGACCCCTTATCTTGAAACATTCGATTTGAGGCTGAATGTTTGGAAGCATATCAAAGAGAATGGTAGAGAAAAAGGAATTTTTATTGATCAGGTAAATGGTTATTCAGATCATTGTCATTGTTTGGTTTCATTAAAATCAAATCAGACAGTCCAGAATATTGCGCAATTAATCAAAGGAGAATCATCACATTGGATTAATGAGAATAATCTGTGTGCGGAAAAATTTCAATGGCAGGATGAATATTTCGCGGTCTCGGTTTCAGAATCAATGTTGGAACGCGTGCGGAATTATATTAAAAATCAAGAGGAGCATCACAAGAAATATACATTTGACGAAGAAGTTCAAAAAATAAAAATGAAATATAATCTGTAGCATTTCAAATCGAATTTTTTCTGGCTTTAGCCGGAAAATATATTTTTGTCCAAATTTAAACATATATATATATATTCGTCCAACAAACCCAAGATTAGATCAATAGGATTGGGTTTTAACCCAATCAACAAAATCAAATTTCAATTCAAAGCAATCATAATTTTGCCCAACAAATTCCAATTGGATCAATAGGAATGGGCTTTAGCCCAATCAACAAATTGATCACTATCAAAATTCGTTAATAGATTCCACCCCGCCCTTCGGGCACCCCTCCGCAGGAGGGGAATGGAAAACGCATTGACAATATTGACGCTTATATTCTTCTCCCCGCCCCTAATTCACAAACGCTCCAAACCCTGTTATCGCCCTACCCACAATCAGCGTATTTATTTCTTTTGTCCCTTCGTAGCTATAAATCGCTTCAGCATCAGCGACAAATCTGGCAACATCGTGCTCAAGTAGAATTCCATTGCCGCCCATAACTTCACGGGCTCTGCTCACGACATCACGGGTGCGCATACTACAAAAGACTTTTGCGAGAGAAGCGTGTTCGTCTTTGAGCAACCCTTGATCTTGCAACTCTGAAAGACGGTAGACTAATGTTTGCATTGCGGTCAGGTTGGAAAGCATTTCGACCAAATGATTTTGTATTAGTTGAAAGGATGCGATTGGACGGCCAAACTGTTCTCTTTCTTTAGTGTATTTGAGTGCGCTCTCGTAGGCGCCTCGGGCGCAACCAACCGCTTGCCAAGCCACTCCAGCGCGGGTCATCTTCAAAACTTTTGCAGTATCTCTGAATGAGTTGGCGTTTTGTAATTTATCTTTTTCTTCAATAATGCAATTTGTGAGCGTGACAATTGCATTTTGAACGGTTCGGAGCGCCATTTTGTCTTCCATCTTTTCGGCTTTGAAACCAGGATTTTCTTTTCGAACTAAAAATCCTTTAACTTCATTGCTATCGATATCTCTCGCCCAAATAATGATAACATCGGCAAAAGTTGCGTTGCCAATCCATTTCTTCTGACCGTTCAAAATCCAGTTCCCTCCATCAAACTTGCAGGTGGTGTCCATTCCGCCAGCTACACCTGATCCAACTTCAGGCTCGGTTAGTCCGAAGGCTCCGATTTTCTCCATTCGCTGCATGGCAGGCAACCATTCTTGCTTTTGCTCCTCGCTTCCGCAGAGGTAGATTGAACCCATTGCAAGTCCGCTATGAACTCCGAAGAAAGTTGAAATTGAAACATCGACTCTAGCTAATTCCTGCGCAATTATTCCTTCCATTAAGGAAGATTTGTTTCCACAACCATAGCCTTCATAGGTAAGTCCAGCAATATTGAGTTCTGCCATTTTCGGAATAATTTCGAAAGGGAATTCGGCACGATTCCAATAGTAGTTTGCAATTGGCTTGATTTCATCTTCCATAAACTTTCGAACTCTGAGTTGTAGCTCGCGCTCATCGGGAGTTAGTTTTAAACTTAAATCATAAAAATCCCCATCAACGGGAGGTAACTCGCTTTGGCTTTTCTTCTTTTTGGTCTTCAACATTTTCATCAAGCCTTTTAGCTGGGTGTCATCGAGAGATCCTAAAGCAGTCATAGCTTCGGCTAAATCTATCTTCTCGTTAATTCTTACTAATTGGTCAAGGTCAACTTGTTTGAGGAGGGAGATTGTATTTTTAATTTTGGAGTAAAACGACATAGAATGTGATTTTGTGTTGTTTAAAATTAGTAATTAAATCTACAAAGGCTGTTAAATCTATTTAAAGAATGAAGTGCTAGCGCCACGTTTTTTGAGCGGCCTCTATATATTCGGCGAAAGCCAAAAAAAATCTAAAGTTGGTAATAGTTGATTTGAGTTCTTGATGGGCAGAAAGATATTGCTGATTTCGTACTTTCGCAGTCTTGAAAAATTGATGATATGCGGCAGAAAGTTTTAATTATCGGAATTGTTTGGCCAGAACCGAAATCTTCGGCTGCGGGCACGAGAATGTTGCAGCTTTTGCATTTTTTGAAAGATAAGAATTACGATATTACCTTTTGTTCTGCGGCAATGCGAAGTGATTATTCATTGGATTTTGAAGAATTGAATATGACAACTCAGCAAATTGAACTAAATTCGTCCAGTTTTGATGAGTTCGTAAAATCATATAATCCTGACATGGTGATTTTTGACCGTTTTATGATTGAGGAACAGTATGGATGGCGAGTTGCGGAAAATTGTCCCGATGCATTGCGAATTTTAGATACTGAAGATTTGCATTGTTTGAGATTGGCACGGCAAGTAGCATATAAAAAAGGAACGGAATTTCAGCTTGACGATTTGCTGTCGCAGGAAGTTGCAAAACGTGAAATGGCAAGTATTTTAAGATGTGATCTATCGTTGATCATTTCGGAATATGAAATGCAGGTGCTTGAAAATGTCTTTAATATTTCGAAAAAACTACTTCATTATATTCCAATTTTTGCTGAAAAATCCTCTAATATTATTCCAAGTTTTGATCATCGAAAAGACTTTGTGTTTATTGGAAATTATCTGCACGAACCCAATAAGCAGGCCGTGTTATTATTGAAAAAAGAAATTTGGCCATTGATCAAAAAACAACTTCCGGAAGCTAAGATCAATGTTTATGGTGCCTATGCTACTCAAGAAATTTTACAACTAAATAATATTAAAGATGGCTTTCTAGTAAAAGGTCGCGCGGAAGATGCCAATGAAGTAATGCGAAATGCGAGATTGTTGCTGGCTCCGATGCCTTTTGGTGCTGGACTCAAGGGAAAACTTCTGGAGGCGATGCAGAATGGCACTCCATCGATCACTACAAAGATTGGTGCAGAAGGAATTTCAACAGATACAAATTGGAATGGATTTCTAACCGATGATTTGAAAGAGTTTGCAGATGCTGCGGTTGGTCTTTACATCGACAAAAAAGACTGGAAATCTGCTCAGCAAAAGGGTTTCGACATTTTAAAAAATCGTTTTGATAAATCGCTTTTTGAGGACGAATTGCAAAATAGGATCTTAGATTTACAGGCTAATCTAGGTGAGCATCGAAAGCAAAATTTTTTGGGCGCGCTCTTACAGCATCACACACTTGGTAGTTCCAAATATCTTTCTAAATGGATAGAGGCGAAAAATAAGTTGGTGTAACCCTTTTTTAGATAACATCAAAAGTGAAAACGATCGGAATATGATCTGACAGTTTACGAGCAAGTTTCACATCTTCGTATTTTCTGTAGAAATGAATTGCTTTGGCTTTATACATTTTGATTTTATCACTTTTATAAAAGAAATTATCGAATTCTGAAGCTAAACAATCGTCATTAAAGCACTTCTGTCTCAAAGTTGTTTCCTGATTTTGGAACGCAGATTTATAACCCATCTTTTTCAAAGGATTAAAAACCGAATGTGTCTCAGGGCAATTGAAATCTCCTAGAAATATCAGATTTTTATTAGGATATAAATCAGGCAGAAACTTGAAATATTTAATCTCCGTTTCGGGTTGCATCTTCTTTGTGATCGCGTGAAAATTGACGATAGTAAAGACCTTTCCATTGTACATAAAATCAGCTAGAAAAGGTTCGCGATCTATTTCGATTACAAAATTAATTTCTAGAAAAGGCTTATTTACCAGTTGCACTTTTGAAGGTTTCCATAAATATGCATAGCGTTCAGTCTTGTAAGCATTACTAACCGTGGGATCACTCACAACATAAGACCACTTGCTTCCCTTTCTATTTAAAATGTCTGATAACGCAGCAACAGCTTGAATACCGCCATAGCCAGCAACGACCTCTTGAATGGCTACGATATCGTACTCTTTGACAAAATCGGCAATTTGCTCTAAATCTTTGGACGATTTGGATTTTCCCAAATGCTGTATATTCCAGCTCACGACACTTACTTGCGCAAAGGAAAATTGACTTAAAATAAATAAAAGAACAATGAGAAAAAAACGAAAAGTAGAAGATATTTTCAAAATTCAGATTATATAAAACAGCTGTACAATTACGTACAGCTGCTATATAAATAAAAAATATTGTTCGTATTAAGCAAGCATCGTAACTGGATTTTCCAAGTATTGACGAAGCGTTTGCAAAAACTGAGCTCCTGTCGCTCCATCTACCGTGCGGTGGTCGCAGGCAAGTGTCAGTTTCATAGTATTTCCAACAACAATTTGTCCGTCTTTTACAATTGGTTTTTCTTCGATAGCACCTACAGATAATATTGCAGAATTTGGCTGATTGATAATAGAAGTAAATTCAGATATGCCAAACATTCCTAAGTTAGAAACTGTAAAAGTACTTCCTTCCATTTCTGATGGTTGTAATTTTTTAGTTTTAGCTTTTGAAGCAAGATTTTTTACTTCAGAACCAATTTGCGTAAGCGTGCGTTGATCTGCAAATGGTAAAACAGGAACTAGAAGTCCATCTTCTACGGCTACAGCCACACCAATATGAACGTGGTGGTTGATAACTGTAATGTCATCTTTCCAACTAGAATTGACACGAGGGTGCTTTTTAAGAGCCATCGCACACGCTTTGATTACTAAATCGTTGAACGAAACCTTAGTATCTGGCAATGTATTGATCATTTTTCTTGAAGTCATCGCTTGATCCATTACCACTTCTATAGTAAGGTAGTAATGAGGCGCGGTGAATTTTGATTCAGCAAGTCTGCGAGCAATAGTCTTGCGCATTTGCGAATTTTTCACTTCTTCCACATCGGTCTCTCCAGCAGCAACAAATGGTCTTGCAGGTGCAGATTCTTTCGCAGGTGCAGAAGTTTGTCCTGAAGCAGCAGCCGGAGCAGTCTGCGTTGCAGGTTTCGCTTCTTGTGGTTTATAATTTTCTATATCAGATTTAATGATACGGCCATTTTCGCCAGAACCTTTTAAATCATTTAGATTAATTCCTTTTTCTTCTGCAATTTTTCTCGCTAATGGCGAAATAAATACACGATGGTCATCATTTGATGAACTTGATGAAGTAGATCGATCTTCGGTTGAAGCAGTTTCGGTAGATTCTGACTTTTCCGATTTCTTTTCACCATTTGAATCTTCTGACTTTTCACTCTTATCATCAGAGTCATCTCCTTCTTCTTGTGAAGCAAAATTCTCTGCAATTCCGCTAACATCAGTTCCTTCTGGACCTAGTATTGCAAGAATACTATCAATAGGAGCTGATTCACCTTCTTTGATTCCGATATATAATAAAGTTCCTTCGTTAAAAGATTCGAACTCCATTGTTGCTTTGTCAGTTTCGATTTCAGCAAGAATATCACCTTCTTCGATTTTATCACCAACTTTTTTAAGCCAAGTTGCAACAGTTCCTTCAGTCATAGTATCACTAAGACGCGGCATTTTTACAACAATAACTCCTTCTGGAAGTTCCTTAGATTTTGAAGACTTTTCTTTAGATTTCTCATCTGTAGAATCATCAGATTTATCCTCTGACTTATCTTCTTTTTTATCTTCAGATTTCGATTCTTCTTTAGTGTCATCTTTCGAATCTTCCTTATTTGAATTCTCCTTTTTTGAATCTTCGTTTTCTTCAAGTAAAGATTTATAATCTTCACCGTCCTCACCAACAATTGCTAATAGAGAATCTACCGGAGCTGAATCACCATCTTGAAGTCCTATAAATAGCAGGGTTCCAGATTCAAATGCTTCAAATTCCATTGTTGCTTTATCAGTTTCAATTTCGGCAAGGATATCTCCTTCTTCGATTTTGTCACCAACTTTTTTTAACCATTTTGCTACCGTCCCCTCAGTCATAGTATCGCTAAGGCGAGGCATTGTTATTTTCTGTGCCATAGTTTATTATAGTTTGTGAGGAATAAATGGATAGTCTTTTTGATCATACACAACATCATAAAGCTGTTGAACATCTGGGAATTCTGATTCTTCAGCAAAATCCACACATTCTTGAACCAAGTCTTTTACGCGCTTGTCCATTGCTTCAATTTCCTCTTCTGTTGCGTAGTTATTTTCTTTAATCACATCCAGCACTTGAGTGATTGGATCGATCTTTTTATATTCTTCTATTTCGTCTTTTGAACGGTAAAGTTGTGCGTCAGACATTGAATGTCCTCTGTAACGGTACGTTTTCATTTCCAAGAATGTTGGACCATCGCCGCGTCTAGCTCTGTTGATTGCTTCGTCCATAGCTTCGGCAACTTTTACAGGATTCATTCCGTCAACTGGACCACAAGGCATTTCGTACCCAAGACCCAACTTCCAAATATCAGTATGATTTGCAGTTCTTTCAACAGAAGTCCCCATTGCATAACCGTTATTTTCCACGATAAATACTACTGGAAGTTTCCACAACATCGCCATATTAAATGCTTCGTGAAGTGATCCTTGACGTGCAGCACCATCTCCAAAATAAGTTAAGGTAACTCCGTCACGCTCAAAGTATTTATCCGCAAATGCAATTCCAGCACCAACAGGAATTTGAGCTCCAACAATTCCATGTCCACCGTAGAATCCTTTTTCTTTCGAAAAGATGTGCATAGAACCACCCATACCCTTTGAAGTTCCAGTTTTTTTACCCATCAATTCGGCCATTACACGGCGCGGATCAACTCCCATACCGATAGGCTGAACATGGTTGCGATATGCAGTAATCATTTTGTCTGTGTCGAGATTCATTACGTGTAATGCTCCTGCTAGTACAGCTTCCTGACCATTATATAAATGTAAAAAACCTCTAACCTTTTGTTGTATATATAGTGCAGCTAATTTATCTTCAAATTTTCGCCAAAGCAGCATATCTTCGTACCACTTCAAATAAACTTCTTTTGTTATTTCTTTCATAACATATTTACTGTAAAAAATTAATGCATAGGTGAATTCTGTCTTTGCTAATTTAGCGAAAGCTAGAGAAGTGCAAAATTACTACATTCGACTGTAGAACTAAAATTTATAACACGTTTTTATCAAAAGATAGAGGTAACAGATTCTCTAATGACTCTGACCGATAAACCATTCCTGATTCGCCCATAAAATATATTTCGATAGGATCGGATTGTCTCGACTCATATTCGGCAATTGACTGCCTGCAAGCACCACAAGGCGGAATCGGAGAAAGCGTTGGATTTGTATCTGAAGTCGCAGAAATCGCAATCATTTTAAAAGCGACATTTGGATATTTTGCACCAGCATAAAAAATAGCAGTTCGTTCTGCACAAAGTCCTGAAGGATAAGCAGCATTCTCTTGGTTGGAACCAATTACAACTTCACCATTTTCTAATAAAATTGCAGCGCCCACCCTAAATTTACTGTAAGGAGCATATGCAACTTTACGAACTTCAATTGCTTGTTGCATCAATCGTTGGACATCTTCTGGCAACTCTGAAACAGAATCGAAAACATCAAACGAGCTTGTAATGGAAATTTTCTTCATAATTTTGACTTTGAAATGAAACACTTAAAGAAAAAAAAATCCAAATTTCACGAATGGAATTTGGATTTTATCTGAATTAATAAAGTGTTGGTTTAATAATCATCATAGTTTTCACCTAAGTTAAACGTTAATGAGAAACGAAGTGTATTCTCTAACGGATTTTTAACTTTTGAAGCAGAGAATAGATATGAAACATCTACTTTAACGACATTGTACTTGAAACCTGCACCTAAAGCAAAAAACTTTCTAGCGCCTTTTTCTACACTTTCATTAAAATAACCTAATCTAAAAGCAAAAGAATCTTGGTACAAATATTCTGCTCCTGCAGCGTAGGTAAATTCTTTTAGCTCTTCGCTAAATCCGTCTGGCGCATCTCCGAAAGATTTGAACATTCCCGAAACCCATCCTATATTACTATAATCTTCGTTAGTTTGTATTATTTCTTCTTGAGTTACATCTCCATCTCCATTAATGTCTGGATTTTGTGGAGTTGGAACAAGTAATTTATTAAACTCTACTGATAGAGCAACCTTATTGTACTCGTCAAATATAAAGTCGAATCCTCCACCTAATTTCAAATTAGCTGGGATAAAATTTGCATTATTATCTCCCGCAGATTTGTCGTACTTGATTTTTGGACCCATATTTTGGAAGTTAAAACCTCCTCTAAAGCGACCGTTAAAATCATTAAAAGCAATTTCTTCCGATTGATAGAAACCTGCAACATCTACTGCAAAGGTACTAGCCGCAGAAGCATCTCCTTGTGCATCTGGAATTTTTAAGCTCGAGTTAATAAAACGACCTGCAACTGCCATAGAGAAAACCTCTGACAATTTAAGCGAGTAGGATGCATCAACAGCAAACTCACTTGGTTTTACAACATTTGCAATATCATCAAAGTTTTGTCTAAGTTCAATTTCACCTAAACCAAAATAACGCAAGCTTACTGCAAAAGCACTACGCTCATTAAATCTATTAAAATAGGTAATTTGTCCTAGCGAAATATCATTTACAAGATCTGTAAGATATGGTGTGTAACTAAGAGAAAATCCTTGTGCTTCTTGAGAGAAAGCAAATTTTGCTGGATTGTATTGCTGAGAATAAGCATCTGGAGAAGTTGCTACTCCTTGATCTCCTAAACCTGCTGATCTGGCATCAGCTGCAACTAATAGAAATGGAACTCCTGTTGTAATAACTCTGTCTTGCGAAAAACCGAATTGATAGACCAGTAAGAAGGCAAATAATATTGAGATTTTTTTCATAAAAATTTTTAAAAAAAGAATTAGACAAATATAGTATTTTATTAAAGTATTACAAGTTTTTCGTATTTTTCAGTTTGTGTATTACTGATCAAAGACTTCACTGTAAGCTTGTAGATATAGACTCCTTTTCCGATTCTATCACCAAAATCATCTCGACCATCCCAGGTAATATCGCGAGACGTAAATCCCTCTGTTGTAACAATTTGATTAGTAGTCCAAACTACTTTTCCTGTCACTGTAATCACTTGAACTTGCACCTGAAGTGGCTCAAAAGGACGATTATGTGTGAACCAAAACTGCGTATAATTCACAAATGGATTTGGATAATTTAACACATTACTAAGCGTTATTGATTCATCTCCTACTACAACAAACTGTAGTTCGGCCGTAACCGGATTATTATATACATCCCAACCTTTAAATGTTAGAGTATGTAAGCCAACCGATAGATTTCTAAATGGAAATTTAATTTTGCCTTTTCGGAAATTATCAAGTTCCGTTTCATAATAATCATTCAGAACGTACGGATTGCTTTCGTCACCATCTAAAATTGCAATTAAATCATGCCCTATTCCGCTCGCTGTATTGATTCCGTTTTCATCTTCTAGATAAGCCAAAAATATCGGTGATGCATTTGTAATACCGCCAGAAATAAAATTTTGGTCATTCATGTATAGTTTTACTGAAGGTCCAGTCACATCCACAGCAGCATTTGCGTTGATCCCTCCTACCTTTATGACATTATCAAAACCCGTTTTATCTTGAACAGATTGCGCGCCTTTTCCATAAAAGCTAATTCGACCATGTCCAACTGGAACACGAATATCTCGAGGCACAACGAAAGAAAACTCAAACTGTCCGCTATTTATTGTAGCGTTTCCTCTAAAAATTGTTTCACCTAATACTTTGAAAGGCATTGGAGGTGCATTTCCATCATTATTTAATGTAAGTCTGTCAATCATCTTATCAAATATATTTACAGAAAGCTCTCCATTATAAGTTGTCATCAAATTGTCAAATTGATCGGTTACAACTCCTGCAAGTTTAATAGGAGCTAATGCTTTTAGATCTTCAATATTTCCAGCAACAGAAACGTCATTCACCTTGGTAAGTTTAATTTTTGGCTGTGGTAAAGCCAACATCAGAGCTGGATCACCAATATAAAAAACCACATTACTAGATGAACTAGGATTACTGTTTTTCGCCAATCTTAATGCTTCCGCGATAGTAGTTTGAGTGGTTGGCCCGGATCCATATCCAAAGAGATATTCTGAAAGACGGTCATTAAAATTTTCGGCTGTAGACTGCCCAATTGCTCGAATAGTTGTAAGCATACTAATAGCTCCTCCTTTCGGATTCCAATAAGTATATTCTCCTGCAGTAGGTCTGTAAGGATTATCAAATCTTGAAAAGTCACATGTAATGGTAATGAAAAGAGGATACTTATACTGATTTTGAAGATTTTGTCCATCTGCTTTTTCCCAAATGCGTTCGCCCGAAAGACCATCCTCTCCTCCATGTCCCAAATAATTAAAAACTAGAGCACCTTTTTCAAAATTATTAAATAGGTCTACCCGCGCCTGAGGATATCTTTTTCCTCCGGCAGATGTTTCCTGAACATAAGAATCTAAAAGAATTTTATTGACATTGATAAAAGGCTTCTCTTGAAATATTCGATCCGAAAGCTGATTTTGCCTTTGTTGTAAATTGGCGTCAAAGGGAGTATCGGCATCATCCGAAATTAGTACAATATTATTTCTCCAACTCCCGTATGATTTTGGATCGTGATAATCAATTACTTTCTGAACCATCTCCTCTGCTTGTCGAGGATCAGAGACAAGCATTCTACCAACCGCAATATCAATCCCCCCAAAAGAACTTGCAATATTTCCTTCGTTTTCATCCATCAATCCAAAAAAATCATCCGAAGCATAACCGCTTTCTCCAGCCGAATAACTATTCATCGCATGGTAGATCGGTACGATGTTACTATTATTAGGAATTCTATTTTTATAATCAAAGGAAGCATCTCCAAACAGATTTATATACTTGACAGCTCGTTGAGGCAAACTCGCATTGTCGTATACGTATTTTATAAAGTTTCGAATTCCAGCAATATCTTGTTTGCCCGAAGAAAATTCCTGATATATTTCCTCAAGTTTAACGACCTTAACATTTAGATTAGAATACTGTCTATGAAAATTCGCCAGCTTCTCTGCCGACATCGACAAAAAAGACGGGGTTATTATCAAATAGTCCAAATCAAGATATTGGCCTTGAGCCGTCTTTAATATAGTGCCTTTCAAATCTTGATTTGCTACAAATGATTGTGAATCTTTTGAAGGTGTGTAATAATTGGAAGGGTCAACAGCAATATACTTCCTAAGTTCTCCCAACGCAGCTTTAAAAGAAAAAGTTCCAGTAGAACCGACATTTGATAAGTTTCCGACATTATATATATCTGTAATATCCCAAACTTCAGGTATTGAAGAAGCATTGCTTATTGTATATTGACCAATTCCAGTTTGTGTTGCAGACTCGTTAACTTGAAAGCGAAATTGTTTTCCATAACCAATTAGATTATTTGTTGCACGGAGAATGATATAGTCCAAAAAACCTTTCGAGCCAGGAACTCCATTATTATTGTAGGTGACTTTTACTTTGACATTTTGAGAAGCTGAAATACTATTGTCAGAATTATAGGCTCCGGTTGTCAGCTCAGCACTTCCACCTACTGAAAGTGAACCCATACTAATAGTTCCAACATTCTGTCCATTTGCCGCTATTGCGAAATTTGTGCTTGTAAAAGCCGACGCACCCACAAAAACACTGATACCTATTTGTGACGCTATATCTATTTGAGGAAATTCAAAAGAAAATTCCTGCACATTTTCAATGCTAAACTGTTCTCCAAACCACCGCCTTCCTAATCGAACTACATTTATGAGATCCTTTTCGTGGTATTGATATCCATCATATTTATTGTAATTCTTAGTTACTACAGCATTGTCAAGCGGATCTAACAAACTCATTCTCTTCCCAGCTCCACCTTTAAAGGTCACATAATAATAGGCTTTATCAGCATAGAGATTATTGTGCGTCTGACTTTCCACATTCCAATTATCTAGACCTTCAGCATAAAATAATATATAGTCGCTATCGTTAAAAACACCATCGCTCTCACCGATTACCTGAATTGCATTTTCGGCAAGATCCATAGGATACGGAGTTGCGTTTGCCAAAGGTAGCATCCGACCTCCGTTGCCATAGATTTTTAAATTACGAGGGTCGCCATCAGCATTCATTCCCAGTGATTTCAGAAAACTTTTGGATATTTTATAAACGCCTGATTTCTCGACGTAAAACCGGTACCAATCGCCCGTGCTTAAAATAGAATTAGAAAGAATAGCAGGTGCCGAATAAGACAAGGGGGTCTTCTGAGCATCTGGATTAAAAGTATAACTAAAGGACTTCACTCTTTTGTAAATACTTCCGTCCTTTATAATAGGACTAACAGTTATTGTAGTAAAATACAACTCACGCGAACGTGAACTGTTAATATTTGAGATAAGTTTCGAGGGAATTATTGATGGATCTAAATCTCCAATCGAATTTATGGACTCATAAATAACATCTGAAACTACTAAAGAATTTGTGTCAGACATGGAACTCTGCGATATAGTAACAACTGCTGAAACACTTTTATCTACGTCATTATATTGAAAATATTTCGGCGTAAAGTGTGGCACCTCAACAATATAAGTTCCAAATGAATATGTATTACTACTTGCCCAAGCCAGCTCCACAGTCTGTTTGTTTTGGGCGTGAATATAATTTCCAAAAAGAATAAAAAAGAAGAATAAGATATTTTTCATCAGGATATGAACGTGATAAGTACGAAAATAGTGCAGCAAAAGTCTACAATTAAATGCTAAAATACTTATAATATTTTTGCCATCTTTGCGTTATATTGTTTTAGGGATTCTTTCCCCGACAAAATTTTAATATATAATTATATAAAAAGGGTTGCACTTTACTGACAAATTGTTATATTGCGGCTCGAAATTTATTACCTACAAATGATGAAAGTAAATAAAATTATGGTTATTAAGCTAATGTTGTCCCTAGCATTAGTATTTAGTTTTGCTAGCTGTAGCAAAAAATCAAGCTCCAAAAACTCTTCTAGAGCAACGGGCTGGAAAATCAACGATAAAAATGGAGGATTCCAATACGCTACTAATTTCAAGAAGCAGGAAGCTGGCCCAGGATTGGTTATGGTTGAAGGCGGTACCTTTACAATGGGTAAAGTGCAAGATGATGTTATGCATGATTGGAATAACTCTGCAAATCAACAGCACGTTCAATCATTCTATTTGGACGAAACAGAAGTTACCAATTTGATGTACATGGAGTACCTTGATTGGCTAAAAAGAGTTTTTCCTCCCACAGAAGAAAATTACAAAAACATATACGAAGGTGCTTCTCCTGATACATTAGTGTGGAGAAACAGACTTGGCTATAACGAGACTATGACAAACAATTACTTGAGACACCCTGCTTATGCGGAGTATCCTGTAGTAGGTGTTAACTGGATTCAAGCAGTTGAATTCTGTAAATGGAGAACAGACCGTGTTAACGAGAAAATTCTTGAAGATAATAAATATCTTAAGAAAGATGCGAAAATAGGCGCTACTGCAGAAAGCACATTTAGCACTGAAACTTATATCAATGCACCATCAAAAACTTTTGGTGGCGACGAAGAATTAGTACTTAAAAAAGGTAGAAAAGGAAGTAAAGCAGATAGTACAAATGTTTACGCTAACCGTTCTTCAGGACTTATTAATCCTGAATATAGACTTCCAACTGAAGCAGAGTGGGAATATGCAGCTGCTGCAGATGTAGGAAATAGAGAGTATAATATGTACAAAGGACAAAAGAAATATCCTTGGTCTGGAAAGTATACTCGTAATAGTAAGAGAAAAGTTATGGGTGATCAACTTGCCAACTTTAAACAAGGAAAAGGTGATTACGGTGGAATTGCAGGATGGTCTGATGATGGTGCTGATATTACAGCGAAAGCAAAGTCGTACCCTCCAAATGATTTCGGATTGTACGATATGGCCGGTAACGTTGCCGAATGGGTAGCTGATGTCTATCGTCCTATAGTTGATGATGAGTATAATGACTTTAATTATTATAGAGGTAACGTTTACATGAAAAACAAAATTGGTGAAGACGGTACGGTTGAAATCGTAACTGCTGACACTCAAGTTTATGATACTCTTGCTAATGGAAAAATTATTGCTAGAAATTATCCTGGAGAAATTGCACAAGTACCTATTGATGAAAGCGAAACGTACCTAAGACAAAACTTCAGCAAATCTAATAACAAAGATTATAGAGATGGTGACAAACAATCGACTCGTTATTTTGACTTTGGTGGTGCAGAAGACGCAGATTTAGAAAAGGAAGGCAAAAGAATGTATGATTCTCCAAAACATAATATCACAACAGATAGTTTGGGTAATATGGTTAGAAAATATGATACTTCAAATAAAAGAACTACACTTATCAACGACAACGTTCGTGTTTACAAAGGTGGATCTTGGCGTGATAGAGCATACTGGTTAGATCCTGCACAGAGAAGATACTTTCCACAAGATATGGCTACTGACTATATCGGATTTAGATGCGCAATGTCTAGAGTTGGACCAAAATCTGACAAAAAGAAAAGAGCGCGTAATTAATTTATATATCTTTATCAAAATAGAAAAGCCCTCTCGTAGGGCTTTTTACTTTTAATACCATTCGAGATGACTATAAAAGAAATTCACTCATTATATTTAACATGTGACAATGTTTCCATTGACACCAGAAAAATATCCAGCAACTGTTTCTTCATTGCTCTCAAAGGAGAAAACTATGATGCTAACACATTCGCAAAAGAAGCTTTGGAAAAAGGCGCAGCTTTTGTACTAATTGATAATCAAGAATTTTATATTGACAAACGGACAATACTAACGGAGGACTCTTTGAGTACACTACAAGAGCTAGCAAAGTACCATCGCAGTTACTTAAAGCTTCCTATTCTAGCCATTACCGGAAGCAATGGAAAAACTACAACCAAGGAAACGGTAGCAGCAGTTCTTTCAAAAAAGTTTAAAACAAAAGCTACTGTAGGCAATCTTAATAATCATATTGGCGTGCCCCTAACGTTGCTTTCATTTAACGAGAAAACCGAGTTCGGCATTGTTGAAATGGGCGCGAACCATCAAAAGGAAATTGAACTACTATGCTCTATAGCCTCACCAAACTATGGATATATTACGAATTTCGGCCGTGCACATCTCGAAGGATTTGGGGGATACGAAGGCGTGATCAAGGGTAAAAGCGAAATGTATGATTATCTTACAGTACAAGGTATGATGGCTTTCGTAAATCTTGATGATACAATACAAAGTGAGAAAACCAAGCAACTGACAAGATTTACATTCTCTGAAAATAATAAAGACGCAGATCTACATTTCGGGGAGGTTCAAGCAAAACCTTTTGTCCAGCTAATTGCAAATGGACTCGTAATACAATCTCAATTATTAGGATTGTACAACGCCGAAAATATTAAGGCTGCAGTCGCTATCGGGACATTCTTTGAGGTGAATAGTCGCGATATTAGAGATGCGATAGAACATTATGTCCCAACTAATAATCGTTCGCAAATGATTGCTGTGAAAGATCATTCAATCATTCTTGACGCTTACAACGCCAATCCTAGTAGTATGGCAACTGCATTATTAAATTTTGTTCAACTTGATGGAGATCATAAAATTGCTGTTTTAGGAGATATGTTTGAACTAGGCGATGAAGGTTCAAAAGAGCACAAGAATATAGTTGAATCATTAATAACATCAAACATTCAAGTATACTTTGTGGGGAAACATTTCTTTAAAGAAAGAATTATGAATCCAAAATTTAAATTCTACGAAACATTCGACGACTTTTCAGTAGCCTTTCGCCACCAAGAAAACCGAGAAGCTACCATTCTTATTAAAGGTTCTAGAGGAATGGCTTTAGAAAGAACATTAGAACTTCTTTAATAATTAATTTTTAAAACTAAAAACAGTTACATTAAATTAGAAAGTCGTAGCAGAACAATTTTTGAATGGGGTCGTCTTTTTGTTTAATGCATTCAAGCATGAAAAAAGACACTCATTAGCTATCAAGTGGCATCAGCGGCAGATAATTTAAACCATTATATCATTTGGCTCGACCATCTT
Source organism: Flavobacteriales bacterium (assembly GCA_038243675.1). Lineage (GTDB taxonomy): Bacteria > Bacteroidota > Bacteroidia > Flavobacteriales > Flavobacteriaceae > Flavobacterium. The sequence goes on along the minus strand of JBBSQV010000036.1, from coordinate 2,742 downwards.
TGTTAAACCTACCTAACGAATTGCCTCGTAATCAGGTCTATCAGCCAAAAAAACACCCTCTCATTCTCTGAAATTTAAAGATTTATTCTAAAAATGGACTAGGCTTAAGTCAATTTCATATTTAGTTCTGTCATTTACTATTCTTTCGAAGTTCCTAAATAATTCTCAGAGATCGATCTTAAACTTCCATCTTCTTTTAATTTCAATAATTGAATATTCATCGGAAAAACTAATTGAGAATTCAGCGGAAACGCGAAACCATATCCTTGCTTTAGGTATTCAGCGACCGAGATAATCATGTGTTTATCTGGATTTTGATCAAGGTAATACATCAATTGAGGTCTGTCAAAGACGACCGCATCTATTTCTTTATTTTTTAGCAAATCGTATGCTTCTTTAAGATTGGTAACAGTCACATTCTTTCCATTGTTTTCTGTTACAAACTCAGCAGCAGGAGAGTCTTTCAATACCGCTATCTTCTTATTTGCAAACTGCTCTGCACTTGAAACTTGTACTGTACCCAAACCTGATAAAGTTAATGTGCTTGCAATACCCGCAATCATAGAAGTCGCAAAAATAAATGAGATAACCATCCAAGATCCAGCAATAATTCGACCCATCAAGGTAACCGGTGCAATATCACCATAACCTGTTGTTGACATTGTAACAATGGCGCACCACATGCCATTGGCAATTCCATGAGGAGCGTCGTGAGGAAATTGCTCTGGCGACTCATTTCGCTCACTTAGCCAAAGAAGCGTTCCAACAATAGCTAAGATAAAAAGAAAAACAAGCAGTGCATATAGTAGGCTCATTGTAAAGAACGGCGCAATTCTATCGATAATACTAGGATCATCGACACGAGACAATATTGACAAGCTTGCTTGGTAATAAGGTTGTGTAAACTCAACTTTTTCGGCTCTTGCTGCGGTTATGCTTGCTGGCCCAACTACAACATCAATGTCACCCCTCGATAATGCGCGAACAGCTTCGGACACACTATTATATGAAGCTATTTCGTAATTTATATTTTGAGGATCTGCAGCTTTCTCCCAAACCTCAATTGAAATTCCATTCCAAGTTTGCCCTTTATGAAACACAAAGGGCTCACTACCTGCGTAACCAACTTTTAGCTTTTTTGATGAGATTGTCTCTCCAATATTCACGGCAGAATTCTGCGCAGCGACAGCGTTTGATAGTAAGAAACTAAATGAAAGATAAAGTAAAAATAAAAAAGAATGCCGGTAGCTACTAACCATAAATGTGCGGAATATAAATTATATAATTTATCGAAATATTGCCTAAAGGAAATATTCTATTATGAAGAATAATGATCAAATACTTCGGAATTTTTGAAATTACAATTAATCTGCATAGTAAAAGATTTCTTTTACATATAATTAAGATTATAATCGAGATTAGTCTCATTTTTGTTAACGCCGCCCCAAAACTTTATATAAAGAACTCTTTTCAAACTATGTATTTTCTATTTTTAGTCTATATTTTGATATCTTAGCGATAAATGCGTTCAAAAATCAAATTATATTTAAAATTTTGACCTAGAGAACGTTATTTTTAAACAATAATGTAATTTATAATATCAACAACATACTATGAACATGAACGATTTTTTATACCAAGAATTTTACGGAAACTCCGTATTAAGATATATAGTTGTTGCTGGAATTATTCTTCTAGGATTTCTAATTTTAGGTCTTGTAAAGAAATTAATTTTTAGAGCGTTAAAAAAATGGTCACAGAATGCGAATAAATATCTTGTTCTTTTATTAGAAGTTGCAGACCAAACAATTTTACCCCTTTTATATGTTACCCTTTTATATTCTAGTATTTCAATATTAAATATGACTGATGGTATCCGCACTATTGTTAATAATCTAATGATGGTGGTCACAGTATTTTTTATCATAAGAATATTGATTCTAGTAGTTCAAAAGAGTTTCATTGCTGTGGTAAGAAGACAACATCACGGAGAAGCGCAACTTGAGCAACTCAGTGGCCTACTTCTAGTAATAAATATTATTGGCTGGGGTATCGGAATTATGTTTCTCATGGGAAATATGGGCTATGACATTACCACAATCATTGCAGGTCTAGGAATTGGAGGTATTGCAATTGCACTTGCGGCTCAGGCCGTACTGGGCGATTTCTTTAGTTATTTTGTATTGTTTTTCGACAAGCCTTTTGACGTCGGAGATTTCATTGAGGTCGACGGACTTTATGGAACGATTGAAAATATGGGTCTTAAAACCACGGTTTTAAGGGAACTTGTTGGTGACGAACTGACTATTCCTAATAGTGTTTTGGCAAAAGCGAAGATCCACAACTACTCCCGAATGAGCGATCGCCGAATCACATTTCACGTCGATATTGTCAAAGAAACTCCTCTTGCTAAAGTCAAATTATTTGCCAATACCGTGAACGAAATGATCAAAAAGCATCCAAACGCTGATTTGGTAAGAGGTCATTTACTAGAATTAGCCGATTTTAGTTTCAAATATGAGTTTACATATTACGTCACAGATGCCGATTACACCATTTATCTAGATGTACAACAGGCATTCAACTTTGGCATTTTAGACCTGCTTGAGCACAACGACATGAAACTTGCTTACCCGACGCAACGTTTAAATATTGCCAATCCCGATAATTAGATTATTTAGCATTATTTAGACGAGACCTTTGCCAGAATATTTTTGGTAATAATAAAATTTTAATGTGGCT
>JBBSQV010000035.1:0-21350 GCA_038243675.1 Flavobacteriales bacterium | reverse complement strand
TCGTGCTCCAGGAACAGATCAATTGACCGCGCAAGCAATACGATCAGACTTCTTTGAACAAGCACAACATTTCCCACGCAACGTGCGTGAACTTCAAAGGTATTTTTCCGAATCAAATTCAACTGCCAAAGTTCGCGCTTTTCCTGGAGAAGGAGTTGACGTACCAATATGGATTCTAGGATCAAGTACAGATAGTGCTGCCCTTGCCGCCGCTTCTGGATTGCCGTATGCATTTGCTGGACACTTTGCACCTAGACAAATGTATCAAGCGTTTGAAGTTTATAAAGAGAATTTCATTCCTTCCATTCATTTGAGTAGACCAAAAGTAATGGCTTGCGTAAATGCTGTTGCCGCAGACACTAATGAAGAAGCTCAATTTCTTTCGTCTAGTTTGTTGCAAATGTTTAAAAACTTAGTTACCAACAATAGAAAAGGTTTGCAGAAGCCAGTTCCGAATTTTATAGATCAGATGTCAGAGGAAGAACGCTTCCACGTAGGTCAAATGACCGCTTGTTCTTTTGTGGGAGATGCTGCAAGCATCACAAAGCAACTGAAAGAGTTTATAGATTATACTGGAGCAGATGAAATAATGATAACAAGTCCAATATACGATATGGATGCAAAACTCCACAGTATGGATATTATGAAAACGGTGATGGACACAATAAACAAATAGCAAAAAAAAATCCTCTTGAAAAAGAGGATTTTTTTTGAATTATTTTTGAAGAAACTATTTAACTACTGCTTCTCCGTAAAGGTCAAATTCTGTAGCTTCTGTAATTAGAATATCTACAAATTCTCCCGTTTTCAAATATGTTTTTGATGCGTCAATAAGAACTTCATTATCAACATCAGGACTATCAAATTCTGTACGACCTACAAAGTGAGATCCTTCTTTTCTGTCGATAATACATTTAAATACTTGACCAACTTTCTCTTGATTAAGATCCCATGAAATTTGCGATTGCAGTTCCATAATTTCATTTGCTCTAGCTTGTTTAACATCAGCAGGAACATCATCTTCGAGTAAATAAGCATGAGTGTTTTCTTCGTGAGAATAAGCAAAACATCCCATTCTATCAAATTTCATCTCTTGAACCCAATCTTTTAGAATATTAAAATCTTCTTGAGTTTCGCCTGGGTATCCTACAATCAGAGTTGTTCTAATCGCAATTCCGGGAACTCTTTCTCTAAAGTCTTTAATAAGCTGAGTTGTTTTCGCTTGAGTCGTACCACGACGCATAGATTTCAGAATTGAATCTGATACGTGCTGAAGTGGAATATCAATATAGTTACAAATCTTCGGTTCTCGTTTCATTAAATCTAAAACATCCATCGGGAAACCTGTAGGGAAAGCATAATGAAGACGAATCCATTCAATACCTTCTACTGTAGCAAGCGCTTCCAGAAGTTCGGCAAGATTTCGTTTTTTGTAAATATCCAATCCGTAATAAGTAAGATCTTGAGCGATAAGAATTAATTCTTTCACACCATTTTTTGCAAGACCTTTTGCTTCATTAACCAATTTTTCAATCGGTTGCGAAACGTGTTTTCCACGCATAATCGGAATAGCACAGAAACTACAAGGACGATCACATCCTTCGGCAATTTTTAAATAGGCGTAGTTTTTAGGCGTCGTTGTAAGGCGTTCACCCAAAAGTTCGTGTCGGTAATCTGCACCAAGAGCTTTAAGAAGTAATGGCAATTCGGTAGTTCCAAAATACTGATCCACATTTGGAATCTCTTTTTCAAGATCGGGACGGTATCTTTCAGACAAACAGCCAGTAACAAATACTTTGTCTACAAGTCCTTTTGATTTTTTGTCGGCATATTCAAGGATCATATTTACAGATTCTGCTTTTGCATTGTCTATAAATCCGCAAGTATTGATGACAATTATATTGCCTTCATTCTCCGGAGCTGCCTCGTGCTCAACATCTTTGCCGCTAGCTTTAAGTTGTCCCATTAATACCTCACTATCGTAGACATTTTTTGAGCATCCTAAAGTGATGACATTTATTTTATTCTTTTTTAATGACTTGGTTCTCATGTAATTGTAAATTGGAGTGCAAAATTACAACTTTTAAAGTGATAAGTTATAATTGTTTAAAGAAAATTAGCAGTAAGCCCGATGTACTAACGCTTTATGATTCGAATTATATACAAAAAGCCGCTGAAAAATTCAGCGGCCTCCTATAATATATTATTTTTGATTCTCTACAATTCAAATATCAGCGAAAGCGAAACATTATTGTTTACTGAACTGATGTTAGCACCATCTGTGAAACCTTGAGTTAAAAATGCTTGTTGACTATCTCTTTCAAAATAGCTATATGCAAGGTCTACTTTTGTTCCTCCAAAGTCATAACCAAGACCTGCAGAATATCCCGTAAGATCTCCCATCAGACTTTTATTCTTGTAAGGGCTTTGCTCCATTCTGTAACCAGCACGAAGACTCAGTTGTTTAATTCTATGCTCAGCACCAATTCTGATTTCTGAAGAATTGTCTAGGATATCTGACATAGTATCATTTACACCCGTAAATTCATTTTTGGGCTTGAAAGTAGTAGCGCTGTAATCTTTAATTGAATAGTCAATACTAATCAAACTAGTAGTTCCTAAAATATAGGCTGCACTTCCCGTCCATTTACCTGGCGTCTGAAGTTTATAATCATCGTAAGCAACCGTAACACGTGGGTTCACTGTTGTACTTGTCTCAACCTCATCTACAAAATGTCTACTAGAAACCGTTTGCGAAATTTCGTCATTAAGAGAATACCAAGTTGGAGAGTCATAAGCCAAACCTAGTCGAAGACCTTCAGTAACTTTTGCAATTCCTCCTAGTTGGAGTGAAAATCCTGAACCATAGGTATAAAGCTCGTTGTTGAATCTCAGCTTACTCACTCCGTTACTTCCGCCATTTGTATTGCTTTCGTAAACCGATGTCGATTGTCTGAAGTCTGTGAAATGCGAATTCAAGTTTAATCCAAAGAAATATTTATTATCGTAAGATGTAGCAATATTAAAATTTATTTTACCATTAAAACCTGTAGTTGCTACTGCATTTTCTTGATAATAATTACCACCAGCAAGGACATTACTAGTGTACTGCGAATTGCTAAGATCATTCGTTACAGGATTAATCAAAAATGCTTGATAGCCTAAAAATGCTTGAGCGTCTCCATAATTTAAATTTTCATAATAAGAAGATTCCAAAGTGTTTAGAGGCACTGCACCTTGATTGGCATAACTCAAGAAATAATCTACAACAGAATTATCAGGATTTGTTCCCGCAGAAAATAGAGAATTTCGAAGGTTGTTAGTGTTTTCGTAATTTACACCAAGCGTTACTTTATTCCATTTACTATCTTGATTGTCATTTTTGAAAACAAATACGGCACCACCCTGCCCAAGATCTATGGAGTTCTCTTTTGAATTGGTTATTGTACCAAAGTATTCTGATTCGTTTCTTTTATTCAAACTTCCTAAAGTCATTCCTACTTGACTAGTAGTAAATACCGCTGATCCAGCTGGATTCACGTTAATTGCAGAGAAATCACCCCCTAGTGCACCAAATGCACCACTCATTGCTCTAAAGCGTGCAGTTCCATTTAAATTTTCTTGACTATAGCGAACTGCATCGGTTATATCTTGCGCTTGCATTGCTGAAAATCCAAATACAGCCAAGGCCAAAGTTGTATATTTTTTCATTGTTTATCGTATTTTTTTTTTAAAAAAAATACCTACTCAAAATAATTTTCGAGCAGGTATTTTGCAAATATTTTATTTATTATCTTCTACCACCACTACTTCTAGAAGATCCACTATTACCTCCGCTGCTTCTTATTGATCCACTAGAATTACTTCTCATAGTGCCGGAGTTGGATCTATTATTATAATTAGAATTGCTTCTTTGCGGAGCCGTCTGCGGTTGCGGCGTTGGCTGATATTGTTGCGTAGGTTGAGCTCTCTGTGGAGTATAAGATGGTCTTACTGTATTATTGTTATTATATTGTCTAGGAGTAGGAGGAGTTATAGCTCGTTGAGGGGTATAATTCGGTCTTACTGTATTTTGATTTCTTTGAGGTGTAACTGGTCTTTGAGTATTATCTGTCCTTGTAGGAACCGGTCTCACAGTCGAATTACTTCTTGTAGGCGACGTAGGTCTTACAGTATTATCAGTTCTAGTTGGAACTGGTCTAACTGTAGAATTTTCTCTAATTGTAGAATTTGATCTTACTGTGTTATCTCTTCCAGAAGGTGTTGGTCTTGCAGTTGCATCATTCCTAGTTTGACCTTCATAAATTGATGAACTTCTAATTGGAGAAGTTACTGAGCTTCTATTTGGTGAGATTGAAGAACGACGGCTGGTGTTAAATCGATCGCCATTTTCGTAAGATGAACCTCTTCGACCATTTTGGTGAACATAGTTATTTCCGTAATAATAATTATTTCCGTAATAGTTGTTGCCATAATAATTACCGTAATAACCACCATAATAGTTATTGTATCCATAATAAGGATTATAAAAAGGACTATAAAATCCTATACCCCAAGAAGGCCCGTAATAGCCACCCCATCCGCCATAACCAGGACCGTACCATGGATAGTAGCTTCCGCCATACCAATAGCTACTCCAATAATTAGGAGAGTTCCAATTATTGCCATAGACATTTACAGTGATATTGTCAGAATTGCTTCCCCACGCTGGATATCCTTGGTTATATCCTTGGTCTTCTACGTAATCAGAATTTGTTATTGCAGTATTATAAGAATCTACATCTGTAAATATTTCGCTGTTTTCTTCGTTTAATGCGCTAAAGTATTCTTTATACTCGGTAGCTTGATTATTTTGTCCATTATCGTAATTACTGTTTTCACGATTTGCAGATCCTCCATAGATGCCATCACGGTCGTAATAGGAACTATTGGAGTAAGTTCCACAAGAAGCGACAGAAATGGCTAACATTCCAAGAAGTAAATATCTTGATAATTTTGTTTTAGAAATGGTATTAGTTTTCATATCTGTTAGCTTTTTTATTGTTGCACATTACAAAAATAGTTAGTTTTGTCGAACTATTCAGTTAAATAAAAATAAACAATATTTGTGCCAAAGTATTCATTATGAGCAAGAACTTAACAACGAGAGAAGAGGATTATTCCAAGTGGTATAATGAATTAGTAGTAAAAGCGGACTTGGCAGAGAATTCAGGAGTACGTGGCTGCATGGTAATTAAACCTTACGGTTACGCTATATGGGAAAAAATGCAAGCTGAATTAGATAAAAAATTTAAGGAAACTGGTCATGAGAATGCATACTTTCCACTTTTTGTGCCGAAAAGCATGTTTGAAGCAGAGGAAAAGAATGCCGAAGGTTTTGCAAAAGAATGTGCAATTGTAACACATTATAGATTAAAAAACGATCCTGATAATCCGGGGAAACTTATGGTTGACCCAAATGCAAAACTAGAGGAGGAGCTAATAGTTCGTCCAACGAGTGAAGCAATTATTTGGTCTACATATAAAGGATGGGTGCAATCTTACAGAGATTTACCTTTGCTTATCAATCAATGGGCAAATGTTGTGCGCTGGGAAATGAGAACAAGATTATTTTTGCGTACTGCCGAATTTTTATGGCAAGAAGGGCATACAGCTCACGCCACAAAAAAAGAAGCTGTTGAAGAATCTATTCAAATGATGAATGTTTATGCAGATTTCGCAGAAAACTTTATGGCTATGCCAGTTATCAAAGGTATTAAAACTGAGTCCGAGCGTTTTGCTGGGGCTGAAGAAACATATTGTATTGAAGCACTAATGCAAGACGGAAGAGCTTTGCAGGCGGGTACATCTCACTTTTTGGGACAAAACTTTGCGAAAGCTTTTGATGTTAAATTCGCAACTGCTGAAGGGAAACAAGAATATGTGTGGGGAACATCTTGGGGAGTGTCTACAAGGCTAATGGGTGCACTAGTTATGACGCACTCAGATGATAAAGGTTTAGTTTTGCCTCCTACATTAGCTCCTATTCAAGTGGTAATTGTACCTATACATAAAACTGAAGAGGAGTTTGAAGCGGTTTCTGCCGCAGCACATACTTTAGTTACTCAATTTAAGAAATTAGGTCTTTCAGTTAAATTTGATGATCGTACGACTCAAAAACCAGGATTCAAATTTGCCGAATGGGAATTGAAAGGTGTACCGGTTCGTATTACAATAGGACCAAAAGATTTACAAAATGGAACGTTTGAAGTAGCGAGACGCGATACTTTAAGTAAAGAAATCATTTTAAAAGATGAAATTGTAAATCATGTCAGTGCACTGTTAGATACAATTCAAAATGATTTATTTGAAAAAGCGTTAAACTATCGAAATAGTCATATTACTGAGGTTGAAAGTTTTGACGAATTTAAAGATGTTTTAGACAACAAAGGTGGGTTTGTTTCTGCTCATTGGGATGGTACTGCAGAGACCGAAGAAAAGATTAAAGATTTGACAAAAGCAACGATTAGATGCATCGCTTTAGACCGAGCAGAAGAGGCGGGAAGCTGTGTGTTTACTGGGAATTCTTCTCAAGGAAGAGTGCTTTTTGCTAAAGCATATTAAAAAGTTTAAATTTATTTCATTGTACTATTGTACGATTCGAAAATAGGTGTATCTTTGCAACCGCATTAGAGAAGTAAGGCCCGTTCGTCTATCGGTTAGGACGCATGGTTTTCATCCATGTAAGAGCGGTTCGATTCCGCTACGGGCTACTATTTTTCTCCTGCTTATCAAGTTTTCCTTAACTTCAAAGGAATAATGGCCCGTTCGTCTATCGGTTAGGACGCATGGTTTTCATCCATGTAAGAGCGGTTCGATTCCGCTACGGGCTACAATATTAATCACATTGGATTAATAGCAAAAAACTTAGGGGATACTGGTCCGTTCGTCTAGGGGTTAGGACGCCAAGATTTCGTCTTGGTAACAGGGGTTCGATTCCCTTACGGACTACTGCATTAGTTGTAAATAAGTTTTATAGAATAAAAAACTGGTGTCTCGGCTTTTTGTTTTATTAGTTAAAACCAAAGTAATTGTTTTGCAATTATGGGAGGTTTTTCTTTTTTAACTAGTATATAAAATTATTATTACATCTAAAAAATTAAAAAGAAATGGCAAATCATAAGTCAGCATTAAAAAGAATTAGAAGCAACGACAAAAAAAGAGTATTAAACAGATACCAGCACAAAACAACTCGTAATGCAATTAAAGCATTAAGACTTGCTACTGAAAAGGAAGATGCTACTACAAAATTATCTGGAGTAATCTCTATGATTGATAAATTGGCTAAAAAGAATATCATTCATGATAACAAGGCTGCAAACCTTAAATCAAAATTGACTAAGCACGTTGCAAAATTGTAATACGCTGCTTATTTAAATATATAAAAAACCTCAGTTTTCACTGAGGTTTTTTTATGACTTATATGTTTTATTTACTTTCTAGTAAACTTTCAACTTCCTGCAGTGAACTTGTTGTAATAGGTTTTGAAATAAATGTCAAAACCGTAGAGTATTCCTCTGTTTTTCGTACATCTTCAGGATCAATTGTAGAAGATAAGACAACAATTTTGCTATTCTTGTGACTTGACGCAAAACGTTGCTCGTAATTTTTTAAAAATTCCCATCCATTCATTATAGGCATATTTAAATCTAAAAGGATTAACTCTGGATAGACGTAGCCTGGAGTTTTTATCAAATCTTCTAAATAGCGCAACGCATCTTCTCCATTGTTTGCTGAATCTGTTTTTTCGGCAAACACGGATCGTGAAATTACTTTCTTGCAAAGCATAACACTTATTGGATCATCATCTATACAAAGTACTTTTTGTAACATGATTTTTGCTTTTAGTTTTTAAAGGTCAATAAAAAAGAACTCCCTTCTCCCAGTTCGCTTTCTACAGAAATCGAACCACCCATACTTAATACTTGAGATTTTACTAAATATAGACCCAATCCTTTACTATCTGGATAGTCATGAAAACGTTGGTATAGGCCAAATAGTTTGTCGGCATTTCGGACTAAATCAATTCCAATTCCATTGTCCTTAAAAATAAGAATAATTTCCTTTCCAATAATGCTAGATGTAATGTCTATTTTAAGAATTCGATCTGGACTGCTATATCTTAGAGAATTTGTTAGTAAGTTAAGAATTATACTCTCAATATACGGTTTATTTACCAATAAAATCGGTGCATTTTCTGTGTTTATTGTAATTATTGGAGAATATTGACTTATGGTATATGCAAGCTGATCTAAAATATTTTGGATTATATTTTGAATATTAATGAATTCCTTTTCAATAGAAAGGTTGTCCTTAATAATTACAATTTTAATTAAGTCGTTCACCGTTTGATTTAGCAGGTGAGTCGACTTAGAAAACCCGTCAATAATCTCTTTCAAATCTTCGTCTTCTATTACAATGTCTTCTACAAGATTCAGCAATCCAATTAGGTTAGACAAGGGGGCACGTAGGTTGTGCGATGTGATATAAGAAAATTGTTTTAGGTCATTGTTATGTCGTGTTAACTCTTGAATCAAGTGCTCTTTTTCTTTTTCTTGTTCCTTTTGCTCACTAATATCAGATTGTATGGAAATCCAATGAGAGTGTTCACCACGGTTATCTGATACTGGAATCATAGAAAATCGTGCCCAATATTCGTCCCCATTCTTACGATGATTAATTGCTTCGAAGATAAATTCTTTATTGAATTCAGTTGCTTTAGATAGAATTGTTTGCTGTTCTACCATTGCATTCTTGCCAATAAAGATTGACGGTGATTTTCCAACCACTTCCTCATATAAGTATCCAGTCATTTTTGAAAATGCAGGATTTACGTATACAATCTTCGGTATATCATAACTGATCCGAGGTGTTTCAGTTATAATTACAGCATCATTTGCCTGCGTAATAGCGGCACTCAAGAGTTTAAGTCGTTCTTCTTCTGTCTTAGATTGAGTTATGTCTTGCATTGCACCAATCATTCTGATAGCTGTTCCGTCAGGTTCTTTTTCCATGAATCCGCGATCAAGTACATGTCTATAAGTGCCATCCGCACATTCAAAACGATATTCATCCTGCCATTTATCTACTTTCTGCTCTAAAAACCTGTACAGCTTTATAGATACTCGAATACTATCCTCCGGATGAACGTGACTGAACCACCAAGTTGAAGACGATGCTACCTGTTCAGGTGAATATCCAAAAATCTCGTAAAGTCCTTTACTCCAACTTAAGATGTCTTTACTTACATTCCAATCCCAGATAGTGTCATTTGTAGCCTTAGCGACCAGTTCATATCGCTCTTTTGCAACTTTTGTCTCAGTAAGAGCCTGGTGTTTTGCTATTAGAGTTCCTACAAGAATGGTGATTCGCTGCACCAACGATTCTTCGATTTCTTCGCTATCTATTTTGTCAGGAAAGAACAATAAAATATTTGCTATTGTTTCTTGATTTTTATTTGTTGCTGGTGAAGTCCAAAAATACTTAATTCCAAATGCGTCAGTTACCTCGATCGTATCCGCCCATATAGGATTTTCCGAAATTTTACCACGTTGTGCATTACTGTCGCGTAGAGGATTCAGTCCTTTACTATGCGATGCGATTTCTGCTACAAAATAATTATTATGATCCCTCTGACTTACGCTTTCTATTTTACCATCGCCATCCTCGGTAAGAACCATACATTTTGAATTTGGTATCAATTCTTCCATGCGGCGTTCAAAAAATGATATTACATCGCAAAAATCACAACTTGGGTCGGCATTCATTTCATAAACCCGATTTTCAAGAGCAATCAATGCATTCTGAGCAGTAACTTCTGTAATATCAATACGCGCACCAATTCTTTTTAATGCGACTCCATTCTGAAAAAATATACGGTAGCGATCAAGAATGCTTTTATAACGTCCGTTCGGACTACGCAATCTATATTTAATCGTAGTAGATTCTTTTGAGGGAAAATCGGTAAAGCCAGAGAAATTTTTGATTACTCTTTCTCTGTCGTCTGGGTGAAGTCGATCCATGTATTTTTCAATATGCTCCGCTAGATTGTCGGCTTCTATTAATCCATAATCACCATTGTCGTTAGAAGTGAATAAAAGATGAGACTCATAATAGAATTCATAGATAATCGAATTCGTAGCTTCTGCAATGGCACTAAAACGTTCATTGTTTTCACGTCGAAAGTCTTCTTTATATTCTTGTTCTACAAAATCTTTTAGATTTAAAACATATTCAAAAGAGTTGTTAGGATTTTTGAAAAAGCTAGCATCAAAGCTTTTGTATAATCCCGTCGCAGTTTTAATCCGAAGAGGTTTTATAGAAATGAAATCTTTGTCTAGTAAATTTTCTGCAATAGTATCCAATCGCCACAAATCTTCAGGATGAACATATAAACGCAAGTTTTCTTTGCTAAGTGTTGTTGTAGTTACTCCAAGTTTCTTAACAATATTCTTGTTTGTACTTTGAAAACTAAGGTCACGATCAACTGTTATTACAAGATCTCCGTAATGTTTACTTAAAATGTCGAAAAATTGAGTTTTATGTTCAGCAGACAATTCGTTGACGTGTTTTGAATTGCGAGCCATACATAGAAATGTAGACTGTTTTACTTGAGCAGAAGTCAAGTAATCGTTGACCAGAATCTGGCAAATTCCAAGATCAAGTAGTTGCTGTGTATTTTCATAATTAATGTCCTTAATAATGGCGACAATTTCTAATTGTGAAGATATACGTAAAATGTTTTCGCAAGTATCTGCATTCGAATAATCTAAACAATTTTCAAATAGAAAACATATTTCTATATTTTCGTCAATTTCTTTTGATTTATGATAAGCACTTATACTATCAAAAGAATATACTGAAGCTAAAGGAAATTCATAATTTATATATTGCAATAAATCGTAATTCTTCTCCTCTATACTATTGATTATAATAAACGATGGATTTGGGATCGATGACGTCATTTAATAATTACTAGTTTTGAAATTTAAATTTAAGTACATATTGCAAACTTTATAGATTACAGATGTAGCATAAGTGTGCAGTCATTTTTATCAGTAGGATTGTTTAACATATTATAGATTTAAAGACTGCTAAACGTTTATAAATAGTTTTTCAACGAAAAAACTATTTCTACTTCTTCCATTAAAGGTAACAATATAACCTCTTTATTTTTTTAACTGTAAAACTAAAGATTTAAGATTTATTTTACTGCCAAAAAGAGCGGAATCCTCGACGAACTGCTGAACAAATCCATTTATAGAATTATAGTGCTGTTTTTTGTAGTTTATATTGTTTCAATTATTTCTATCGGATTAACAAAATTTAGAAACAAAATTAAAATTACAAGCGCTCAAAAATCATTTTTCAAATCTTAAGTCACTACTCTCAACATTTTTGGCAAAAAAACAATATTAATAATACCTACAACATAAAAAAGAAATGACTACATTTGCACCCACAAAAAATATTAGATGGAATCGATTAGAAACATTGCAATTATAGCCCACGTCGATCACGGTAAAACTACCTTGGTAGACAAAATTATGTACCATTGTCAACTATTCCGCGAAAGCGAGAATGCAGGAGATTTAATTCTGGACAACAACGATTTAGAACGTGAAAGAGGTATTACTATTACTTCAAAAAACGTTTCGGTAATGTATAAAGGAACAAAAATTAATATCATTGACACTCCTGGTCACGCCGATTTTGGTGGTGAGGTAGAACGTGTATTAAATATGGCCGATGGTGTGTGTCTTCTTGTAGATGCATTCGAAGGACCGATGCCACAAACGCGTTTTGTACTTCAAAAAGCATTAGACTTAGGTCTTAAACCTTGCGTAGTTATCAACAAAGTGGATAAAGAAAACTGTACTCCAGACGAAGTACATGAAAAAGTCTTTGACCTTATGTTTGAACTTGGTGCTACTGAGGAACAACTTGATTTTCCTGCCGTATACGGTTCAGCAAAAAATAACTGGATGTCAGAAGATTGGAGAAACCAAACTGACAGCCTTGAGCCTTTATTGGATATGGTACTTGCAAATGTACCTGCTCCTAAAGTTTCAGAAGGAACACCACAAATGTTAATTACATCTCTAGATTTTTCAGCGTTTACAGGTCGTATCGCGATTGGTCGTCTAGAAAGAGGTGTGCTTAAAGAAGGTATGCCAATCTCTCTTGTAAAAAGAGATGGTACAATAATTAAATCTAGAATTAAAGAACTTCACACTTTTGAAGGTCTTGGTCGTAAAAAAGTTCAAGAAGTTATTGCAGGTGATATCTGTGCTATCATTGGAGTGGACGGATTTGAAATTGGTGATACTATCGCTGATTATGACAATCCAGAAGCTTTAAAAACTATTGATATTGACGAGCCTACAATGAGTATGTTGTTTACAATTAATGATTCTCCTTTCTTCGGAAAAGAGGGTAAATTTGTAACATCTCGCCATATTAGAGACCGTTTGACTAAAGAATTAGAGAAAAACTTAGCAATGAAATTGGGTGAAACTGATTCTGCTGATAAGTTTATGGTTTTTGGTCGTGGAGTACTTCACTTATCTGTTCTTATCGAAACGATGAGAAGAGAAGGATACGAACTTCAAATTGGGCAACCACAAGTAATCATCAAAGAAATTGACGGTCAGAAATGTGAGCCTATTGAGGAGTTGACTATTGATTTACCTGAAAATCTTTCTGGTAGAGCTGTAGAGTTTGTATCACTTCGTAAAGGAGAAATGCTATCTATGGAAGGTAAAGGAGAGCGTATGATTATCAAATTCAACATTCCTTCTCGTGGAATTATTGGATTGCGTAATCAACTTCTTACAGCAACTGCAGGTGAGGCGATTATGTCGCACCGTTACATCGGGTATGAGCCTTATAAAGGTGCAATTCCAGGTCGTAACAACGGTTCGCTAATCTCTATGGAAAATGGAAAAGCGATTCCTTATTCTATTGATAAACTTCAAGATCGTGGTAAATTCTTCGTTCACCCAAATGATGAAATTTACGAAGGTCAAGTTATTGGAGAGAACTCTCGTAGCGATGATATGGCGGTGAACGTTACAAAAGCGAAGAAACAATCAAACGTTCGTTCTTCTGGAAATGATGAAAAAGCGAGAATTATCCCGCCAATTATTTTCTCTCTTGAAGAAGCTTTAGAGTACATTCAGAAAGATGAATATGTTGAGGTTACACCAAAAACTATTCGTCTGAGAAAAATTTATTTGACTGAAACTGACAGAAAGAGACATAAAATCTAATTCTGTTTTCGTTATAAAATTAAAGCCATTCCTTGTGAGTGGCTTTTTTTTTGGAGCTAATCCCGCTTTCTGCTACAATCTGCAAGCGCAAATTCCTTGTCCACATTCGGTGCAAGGAGCTTCCTTTGGTCGCTCTTGCACCGCAGTGTACAATGTCATTTCCCAATTGCAGGATTTCCGCGACAATCGGGGCTAGGCATTTTTGCGAGCAACGGAGTGAAGTTTATTAAATACGTATTCAGTAGTGAAATTGCTAATTATTGAAAATATTTGATAAGAACTCTGTTATTATTCTAATCTCTCGGCAGGGACAGTCAATTTATGAGAAAATATTTCCTGCTTTTGGTGATGCATTTTTTAAATAGGAGCACATTGTTGAGCTATAAACTTTTTAAGAATAATGACTATAATTGGGCTTTGTAATGTAACAAAAAATAATATACGATTTTTTTTTACGAAAGTGTAGAAAAATGATAATTCTGTCTCACATTTAAAATTGATAATTTTTCGCTGATGCATCTTGATAGAATATATTATTTTATATTAGGATAGTACAAGAAGTTAGTGCTTATCTCAAAAAGCAACGAGATGTCATAGGCCCGATTGTAGCGAAAATCCCTGAATGGGTATTGGCTTTTCTGGCACTAGCGGCATACAAGAGCGACCAACGGAAGCTACTTGAATGCCGACTATTGCCGCAAATGCCCGCTCAGGATTGTAGAGAAAAGCGGGAGAAAGCTTCAAAAAATTCTTATCTCAGCAAACTAAAATGTCCTTTATATACGGTTCCATCAGGTAAAGTAGTGGTATACCAATAATCTGTGGCAGGCAAAACTTTCCCATTATAGGTTCCATCCCAACCATACGTTTGAGGATCAATTTTGGTAATCAATTTTCCATATCGATCATAAATATAAATTTCTGATGCAGTATTGTACTTCTTATCAATTCCCAAGACGCTCCAAGTATCGTTTATTCCATCCCCGTTTGGAGTAAAGAATTTAGGAAATTTGATTACCGTAAAAATTTTGAAAGCAGTACCACAAGAGTGCGGGCTTTTTATATAGACGATATGAGTTCCGCCGCCAAGATTTGTAAAAACATTAGACTCTTGAAATGGCCCGTTTTCCGAACCGATGCTGTAAAGGTATCCTCCATTTGTATCGAGAGTTGCGATTACGGTCACGGCATTACTGCCTCCCAAACCGTTTACAACCACATTTTCTATTTGTGCTTTGGCAGCAGCTTTCACTTCATACTGCTTTGTTGCAGTACAACCGTCAGCATTTGTTACGACAACATTATATATGCCAGCGGTGTTCACTAAAATTGTGGACGTCGTTTGCCCCGAACTCCACAGATAGGTCAACCCTGCTTCCGAGTTTTCAACTTCCGCTTTAAGAGGCACTGTCGCTGATGGATTGTCCGTACAGATATATTTTGTTATAGGATCTTTTATTATTGGTGTTTTATTTACGGTTAGTCTAATTGGATAAATTGCATCGCAATCTTGACCAAAAGTATTAACCACAGCATAAATTAGTTGTGTATTAGCAATTGTATTTGTAAAATTTACTGACAATGGATCTTCAGCCAGATAAATATTTTCGGCAGTTGCATAGTAAGTAATTGTATTCTGCGTCGCTCCCCCAAGATTTAAACTAGACAAATTAAAAGTTGCAAAACCTGGTGTAGTTGTGCTACAAGCAGATAAATTGACTTCTGATTCTTGAGATGTTGTGATACCTAAAGTTATGCTGCAAATGCTGCTACAACCTATCGAATTTTCTACTAAAGCAAAAACTTGTGTCATATCAACCGTAGTCGGAAATATTGACGGTAATTCATTCGTTTCATTTTCAGCGTCTGCAAATGTTGGGTAAAACTTCACAATCATTCCTGTTTGTGCCCCTAGAATTTGATCACTGGCATTTGTCAAATCAAACAATACTTCAGATCCATCTCCTAAAACACAGTTCTGCAGTACAGCATTATTCGCAATCGGATTTTCTACAATTGTAATATTAATAGTATTGACATTTACTTCTCCATTATATACAATTGTTGCTGTTGCTATATAAAGTCCTGCAGCACCATAGATGTGTGTCGCATCCTCAACTGTAGAAACTGCAGATCCGTCGCCAAAATCCCAACTAATACTATCAAATTCTTGAAGCGAATTGACAAAGAAGTTCGTAGTATCTCCTAAGCAAAAGTTTGAAGCTGATAAACTGCTAGAGAAAAAGGATGTGATAAATGGTGGAAGACCAAAAAAGCAAACTCCTTGATCTAGAAAGACTCCTCCTTGTTCATAATTGCAGGCGGTACCCAGATCGTCGGGATTATTTATTACGTCAAGAACATTTTCTTGTAAGCGTGCTGAGTATATCTTCTGATTAGGCCCCAACTGCAAAGATCCAGCAGACACGTTAGATAAAGTAACGCCC
Source organism: Flavobacteriales bacterium (assembly GCA_038243675.1). Classification (GTDB taxonomy): domain Bacteria; phylum Bacteroidota; class Bacteroidia; order Flavobacteriales; family Flavobacteriaceae; genus Flavobacterium. The sequence goes on along the minus strand of JBBSQV010000035.1, from coordinate 5,593 downwards.
GAACTAGAAATTGGGCTGCTTTCCAAGTCGTACTGAACAATGGAGCTGTTGTAGCTCACGTATAGTCTTTTAGCGGAAGCCGAAAATTCAATTCCGTAAGGCGAAGCATTAGTGCGAACTAGAACGGCATTGCTTACCTGTCCATTCTGATTATTAAAATCATATAAATAAACTTGTCAATTATTTGTTGTGCCACCTTTTGAAGTTCCCAACTGCTGATGCGCGATTGCAATTTTAGCCCCATCAGGAGATGCTTTTAGCTGGCCAATAGAATTTCTTCTATAACCACTTAAAGGTACATTGGGTGCAATTTGTGTTACAACAGGAATTTCATTTACACCATTTGCATCTACTTTAAAGGCATAGAATTTATCTACAAATTGAGTGATAACCCAATATCCAGAATTGTCTGCAGCTTTGACGGCAGTAATTTTTTCAGAACATTTGTATTTTATTTCCTCTCCATTGGGATCAGGGTCGTAAGTTACAAGATGCATATTGCGAACCGTAATGTCTCCAATGCTTCCATTTTCGCCGATGATGGACATATCAACAATAGAATAATTAAAACCATTATTAAAACCGTCATCTTCTTCAAAAGAAACGTCTGTATTTTGTAGCGGATACGTATCGTAATTGTCGTGATGAGGTTCATCTACAGTAAAAATGTAATATATATTTGGATCCCCCGGCTTCGGAACTATAATAGCAGACTGAGTACTTGACGGATCGCCGAACAATCCTGTGAGATTGTTATAGTCGCCATTCGGCATTTCTACGTGATTTCTGTCCCAAACCGTTCTTCCATCAGTATAGAGCATCAAGTTTCCTCCTACATCAGAATAAGCGCTGCAACCTTCTGTAGTTTGAATCATAATAGGATTCGGATTGACAGAAAGAGTCGTCACGGTTCCATCATTGTTGAATTTGATTCCTGCAGCGCCACCAAAAAACCAATTTGATGCCTCGCCCTGCGCAAATCCTAAAGTGGTACTTAATAATAATAGGAGAAGTAATTTTACTTTCATTTGTGAAATTTAATTATCGTTTTAATGCAAAATGACCTCTGCGTATCGAGCCATCTTTTAGTAGTATTATAAATTAGTAATCAGTGGATGGCAGTGCCATTTCGCGATACAATCCATCCCAAGAATCTTGTTTTTTGGAGGCTATAAAAAATATTTTTCCAAAGCGATTAAATATAGTGAGTTTTGCTTCTGGAATTGCGGAGAAATTCTTTATTGTCCAGAAATCATTCGTCCAGTCGCCATTTGGTGTAAAGTATCTTGGGTAATCCAAAACAGAAAAGCGAAACCGTGTCTAGAGTCGCAGTCGTTTTCTTTCATATAAGCCAAATATGTTCCCGTGGCAATATTTCTAAATAGTGAACTTTCTTGATGAGCAAAAAAAATTATTTCTTGATAGTAAAACTTTTATTTTTCACCATTTTATAAATCTCTTTTTTTCAACAACCATAGTGAAGCAGCGACAAAGATGATTGTCCAAATAGAAACTATTGCAATATCTGAAAACATAACATTATAATCTTTCAAACTACCCGTAGGATCGAGAGATTCCTGAACATCTTTAATTATCGTTAAGCGAGAAACAGGTTCTTTTATCAAATTGCTCATAGCTTCCAAAGGGAATAATGAAACAATAGAATCTGCTGTTTTTTCCGATACTGAAAAGTCAAGAATAAGCCTAAAATACTTTCTACAATATTCCAAACAAATAATAATCCCAAAGCAAATGCTGATTTCTTAACTAAAACTGCCAAAAATAAACACATAGAAAAGAAACCGACAAGTTTGAAAAAATAGCCAACGAGGTATTGCAAATCGGTAAAAATAATAGCCGCAGAAACATCTTGTGAATATATAAGCCCAAGTATTAACGTAAAAATAAATACAAAAATAGTTGAAACAGCTGCCAACAAAACAAGGCTGAAAAATTTAGAAAGTATAAATTCCTCCTTGCTTAACCCGTCAATGAGATTTTGCTTTAAGGTGCCGTAACTATATTCATTTGTCATCATAGTTATCACGACAATTGCAATAAATAATTTAAAAATCGCCGCGCTGTAGGTTGTAAAATGCCAGATATATGGAAATTCAAAAATACCCTCTCGTGCTAGCTGAAACTCATTAATACCAATATTCACTTTAATTGCTGCCGCAAGTGCAATCAAACTTAGTAGTACAAAATAGGTCAGTAAAACAATTTTGCTTGCTCTATTCTTGAAAATTTTATGCAAATCAATTGTAAGAAGTCTATTCATTATTTTGGCTTGTAATATTATTGAGTAAGTTCTAGAAATTGTTCTTCCAGAGTATTTTTACGGAAGATTAGGTGATTGAGATAAATAGATTGCGAAGCCAAATATTTATTCAAATCTTCTGCCGCTAGCGGAGAATTGAGGTAAACCAAAACTTTATTATCTGAATGTTCCACTTTTTCTACTGCAGTATGCTTTTTTAAAACTTCCATCAAGAGTAAATTATCAGCAGAAGAAAGTTCAAAGAATCCTTCATTTGTAGAAATCTGATTCACACTTCCAGAAAAAATCATTTCTCCTTTTCGCATAATCATCACGTGCGAACATACTTTTTCTACTTCATCGAGTAAATGCGATGCCAACAATATTGTCGTTCCTTGAGCTGCAATACTTTTTATAATATCGCGTATTTGATGAATTCCCTGAGGGTCAAGTCCGTTTGTGGGTTCGTCAAGAATCAGAATTTCTGGATTGTTGAGCAACGCCGATGCAATTGCTAGTCGTTGCTTCATTCCCAAAGAAAATTGAGCAAATTTGTCGTTTCGTCTGTCTTCAAGACCAACAAGAGTCAGAGTTCTGGTAATATTATCGGGACTGCAATTCTTGATTTTGCAAACCAATTCTAGGTTTTCTGCCGCCGTCATATAAGGATAGAAATTCGGTCTTTCGATAATAGCGCCAATTTTTTTAAGAGCATCGGTCGTGCTCATCGTATTGCCGAACCACTCAAAATTTCCCGACGATTTATTAATTACATTCAACAAAACGCCAAGAGTAGTCGATTTTCCACTACCGTTAGGCCCGAGAATTCCATAAACATTTCCTTTCTGAATTTCTACAGTTATAGATTTAACAGCTTGCAATCGTCCGAAATTCTTGCTTAGTTCCCTTACAGATAGTATAGTTTCCAATTTGCGATATGATTAAATGTTGAAAATTAAATAGCACTGCAAAGTATGGAATAGTTTATTAATTTCAATTCAGAAAGTCGTACTATTTACATTTCCAATCATTCATTTTTTTGCCGCTTTATTTATGAAGAAGCAGGCTTTCGCCGAAATGTTGCAGTTTATCAATTCATAGTTTTGTCATTTCGAAGAGGGAGACCCGAGCAAAGCGAACAGGCGAAACAAATGATATAATTTGTGCTTTCCAAGTGTAATAAAATGGTTTTTCAAACGGGATCCCTCCTTTTTTAGGATGACAAGTTTTTGGGAGGGTTACGTAAGTGTGATAAAGGAGTAGTTTGCTGCTTCACGATATCCTGCAAGGTTTTTTAATGAACCTTGTAGGTATTACATTTAAGCTTAAAACGGATTGAAAACGGTCTGGAAGGATTGCTAGTATTCAAATTATACCTACAAGGTTTTGGAAACCTTACAGGAAAATCACGACTTTCAGATAATAATTTCAATGAATGACGAAATCCCGTAGCCGTGATCGCAGCGTAAATCCCGCAGGCGGCAATGCTATTTTTTGCTAGCGCAGAAGAGCGACAAACGGAAGCTCCTTATGTGCTTTTGGAAAAAAAGCATTGCAACGAGGAATTGAAGTGCAGAGCGCGCTTAGCTTCAAATAAAAAAGCCTAGTTTCAAACATATCGAAACTAGGCTTTTTAAAAAATTTAATTCTAAACTTAGCTTTTCTGTTCTTTATTGAAATAAACTAGGTAGTAATACATTTGTTTTTCTTCATCCCAACCTTTTTCTACATACTTCTCTGCACTTTCGGGATTAATAAAATCCATTTTGATTTGGATGTTTGTATCAAGATTAATCACGTTTTTGATAGATTTACGAGCGTCAGAAACCGCAGCGTTGGCAATTGGGAAAGTTGTAATATCTTCAATACTATATTTTTCGCCTTTGTCTACTTTGTAGTTTTTGAATTCTGGAATCAAGTCCGGATTGTCAAGTACTTCGTTCAAGAAATTGGTCTCGTCAAACTGATCATTCTTTGCGAAATAATTCACAGAACGGTTCATAAACATCACTTCTTCTTTCTTGTCTTCTGCAGGTAGAACAACGTCTTTTGCGAAATTTTGACAGAATTTAATATATTTCTTAGTGATAAAGTTTTCGTCTTCAAAAATATCAACAGAAAGGAAGTGTTCTAGCCAATAACGAGCGTCGTAACGGTTGCTATCTACAGAAAGCACTTTGTACCCATCTTCTTTTTTATAATTAAAAATGATACATCCTTTGTCCAATTTGTTTAAACTAACACCTTGCTGCAAGATCATTTCGAGCTGCGATCCTTCTTCATTAAATTGGAGAAAATCTGCTTGTAACTCACTCTTGAAAATTCCGATAGCATCAACAACATTATTGTCTATGCTTAAATTTGTTAGGTAAGTCACGTAAACCTCGCCATTTTTAATGTGCGGGTGATTTGACTGCTCAAACAAATGATTGGTAATTTTCTTAGAAACCTGGTGTAGCGAACTAGGATTGTCAAAAATCTCATTCGCATATTTGAACATATCATTATAATCAAGATCAACTTCGTGCGCAAATTGATAGTAGTTCTCTTCTTTTTCGCGGAAAGCTTTAAAGAAAAACTCTTTCATCAGTGGTGTTATTTCGTCGTTTAGGGAAAATGGACTCTCAGATAAAAAAAGAGCCTCGTTGCGACTTTTATTTCCTACACGATGAATGGAAAGGGTGTCAATCTGGGTGTTGAATAAATTGATCATAGTTTTGTCTTAAGAATTAGAAACCAAGAGAACAGGCAATGTTGATAGCCTCTTTTCTTGGTTTTTATATATTATTGTAAATGTTGTGGGAATATTAATTCCAGCTTTCGTCAAAGCTTTGATCTTCAAAAGAGTCGTCTCCGTCAAACATATCAAAATCTTCTTCGTCGTAGTCATCTTCGTCAAAATCAAGTGCATTTTCTTCTGTTTCAGAAAACTCCTCCTCGGCAGTACCTAGAGGCATAATTCCGTGTGAAAATAAGGTGCTTGGGTAGCTTTCGCCAGTTTCAACATCTTCGATAGCGGCAAGTTCGATAAGAAACGTCCACATATTTAGAAAGTCGTAGACATAGATAATCTTAGTTTGATGCTTATCTAATAATGACGAAAGAATATAATCGCTCATCACTTTTTGTTGACCTAAAACATCCCCAGTATCAAAAAGAGAAATTTCATCCTCTTGATTCCACTCATTATCGCAAGTGTAAAAAGATGCGATTTCAAGACCATCAAAATCGAAAGCGTTGACTATTGCATTGTGAAAATCTTCTAAAGTATCGTCCTCAAGGATTGCGATATCTCTAAAAATATCTTCTTCTGTATCTAGAATTACTCTGAAT
>JBBSQV010000034.1:0-22469 GCA_038243675.1 Flavobacteriales bacterium | reverse complement strand
TGGAGAAGTAAAAGGTCGCAACGTAGTTCTTGTAGACGATATGATAGACACAGGCGGCACACTTGCAAAAGCCGCCGACTTGATGATCGAAAAAGGTGCTTTAAGTGTTCGTGCAATTTGTACGCACGCCTTATTATCAGGCGATGCATATGAGAAAATCGAAAATTCAAAGTTAACCGAGTTGATAGTAACAGATTCAATTCCATTGCGCAAATCAACACCTAAAATCCGCGTAGTAAGTTGTGCGCCATTATTTGCAGAAGTAATGCAAATGGTACAGCACAACAATTCTATTAGCGGTAAATTCCTAATGTAACATATTATTAATAATTATATTTTTTTACAATGAAAGCGATTACAATTAAAGGATCAGAAAGAGAAAGCGTGGGCAAAGTAGCTACAAAAGCCTTACGTAATGCTGGATTGGTTCCTTGCGTATTATACGGAGGAAATCAAACTGTGCACTTCTCTGCAGAGGTAGCGGCATTCAGAAATTTGATTTACACACCAAATGCGCACACAGTTGCAATTGACTTAGGTGGAAACAAATATGAGGCAGTATTGCAAGATTTACAGGTTCACCCTGTTACAGATCAAATTCTACACATAGATTTCTTCCAGTTATTTGATGACAAAGAAGTAACTATCGAAATTCCGGTAAAAATTACAGGAACTTCTCCAGGTGTATTAGGTGGTGGTATTCTTACATTGAATACTCGTAAATTGAAAGTGAAAGCACTTCCAAAAGACCTTCCAGATACTATCGAAGCAAACATTTCTGAGCTTGAAATGGGTAACAAACTTTATGTTACTAAACTGGCTTCAGACAATTACAAACTTTTGCACCCAGACAACACTGTTGTTGCTCAAGTAAGAATTTCTCGTGCAGCTATGAAAGCAGCTCAAGAAGCAGCAAAATTGGCAAAAGCACCAGTAGCAAAAGGAAAGAAAAAATAATTTTTTTCACATCCATAAATCAAAGCATCAGTATTTTACTGGTGCTTTTTTTATTTAGGAGCAGAGCATTTTTGCACAATTCAACATATCTCCCGCTATCCGTTATATCTCCGGCTTCACCGGAGGATGCCACTCCTATCGGGGCTAAACAACAACTTGTATCTTTCTATCAGCCATAAAAAGCTGCAACACTCCGCTTCCATTCATATTTCGAAGTAGATTTCAAATCCATTTCGAAAATATAAACTACAGTTATCAAGATTAGCTTATTTTTGCAGGTATGATACAATGGCTTTCAAAAATTTGGACAAAACCTAAATCGGAAACGACAGAAATACCAATGAAGAAATTTTTAATCGTCGGTCTCGGAAACATCGGCGCCGATTACGTAAATACACGTCATAATGTGGGATTCAAAATTGTAGACTATATCGCATCGCAAGAAAATACTTCTTTCGAAACCGTAAAACTTGGCGCACTCGCAAAGTTTAGCATCAAAGGCAGACAGATTTTATTGCTGAAACCCAACACTTTTATGAATCTAAGCGGAAAAGCAGTAGCTTATTGGATGGAGAAAGAAAATATTCCGTTGGAAAATTTACTAATAATTACCGACGACCTGAACTTATCTTTCGGAACAATCCGCATCAAACCAAAAGGAAGTGATGGCGGGCACAACGGACTTAAAAGTATTCAGCAAACACTTGGCGGCTCTGTTTATCCAAGATTCAGATTCGGAATAAGTGATGCCTTCAAAAAAGGACAGCAAATAGATTATGTTTTAGGAGAATGGTCAGAAGAAGAAAAAACTGCCCTTAAAGAGCGCTACGAACTTAGTGCCGAAATAGTGAAAACTTTCGCCTTGGGCGGCATCGAAATTGCAATGACTTCTTTCAACGGGAAATAGAAGTAGAATTCTTTATTCACACTTCAAAATTAGAAAAAATGAAAAAAAGTATATTTATATTGATTGCTGCGAGTTTACTAACAGCTTGTCAAAGTCAACAAGGAATGGAGAAAAATTCAGTTACCGTAACTAGTTCGTGTCCTAAAGACGGCGAATGCACAGTAGAAGTTTTTAAAAACAAATCGATGTTGATTGAAAAAGATCAATATGGCAATCTTTTTTATAAAGTGGTCGACAATCCAAATAGGAATGTTATCAAATATGAATACAACCGAATCGTAAAAGACACAATGCTTCAAGACGCTGGCTACAGAGAAGAAATAGTTTTTGAAACAGATTCAAAATTCCAAGCTATTTCAGAAAAAGATCCTAACCAAATGAATATACTTTTCGGACGATTCTTATTTAGCAGAGAAAACACAGGATATTTTGTAGTAGAAGATAAAAACTTGTCCATTTCTAAAAAAGGAAAAAAAGCGATACTAGACTTACAGTTTAAGTTAAAAAATGTACCTCAAATTATTACAGGTTTTAATGCAACGATAGAATAGATTTCAAATTTAAGACATAAAAAAAGCGGTATCAAAATTTGATACCGCTTTTCTCATTTATAAGAGTGTAAGAATTATTGAACAATCACTCTCTTCACTTCTTTCTTATTTCCATCTTGTACACTTACAAGATAAATTCCTGCTTGTACATTTGGCAATGTAATAACTTCGGTTACAGTTCCCGTATTAGCAATTTGCTTACTTAAAATCTGTCTACCTTGAATATCGTGTACGTTTACTGAAATCGCTTCTCCGCTATCAGAATTTAATGATACCGTAAAAGTACCAGAAGTAGGATTTGGATATATTGCAAAAGCATTAAGTCCAAACTTTTCAGTTTTCAATACCGGAGACAAAGTAGTAGAACATAATGTAAGAGTCAACTCATCCAAAGTTCCAGCATCTCCATCGACATTAATATCTGTCATAAAGAAAACCCATTCGCCATTAGCTTCTTGACCATTCATTACATTAAAAGTATCTTGAGGCTTTGTTGGCGCACCACTAGTAGTATTTGAACAATCGATGTTTTGCCCTTGACTATCATAAACCAAATCAAGATTAGCATTTCCTGCACACGAACCAGACGACATTCTAATCAGTCCGCTATTCTGAGCTGGTGGTCTAACTCCAAAATATAATTCTCCAACATTTGGATGTGTAAATACAGGATTGATATTTACGTCAGATATAATAAAGCTGTCAGGCACATCAATAGCATATCCAGTATAAGAAGTATCATTTTCTTCAATTAAAATTGGTCCTTCCAAAACATAGTCTGTACAAACATCAACTTGTTCATAAGCGTAAGATCCTATTGCAATATTACTTTCATTCAATGCATAGTAAATATTTCCTACTGCTTGAATCATAATGCGACAATTCGGTGCAGTGACAGTAGGAATAGTAATAGTTTCTGAACCATCATTTGGAGTATTTTGCGCTAGAACAGTAGCAAAAGATTCGCCGTTATCTGTCGAAAGTAAAATATTTACCATACTGGTATTAATATTGTTGCCAGTTGTTCCTGCAACATCCCACGTAATTGTTTGTGTAGAACCCGGAGGCAATACAAGTTGCGCTTCATTCTGAGAAGTTACCTTAAATGGACCAAAAGACGAAAAAGTAACACTCATATTATCACGAGCAGTCTGTCCTCCGTTTTGAGCTTCGTTGTCTCGCACAGTTAAAGCAAAGTTCATCGTTCTTGCAACAGTAGGAACTACTTCCCATACTGGAGAAAGATTATTGTTTAAGACATCTTGCTTACGTGGCATATACCTGTCGCCGGATAGTGACGGAGCAATTGATCTAAAGTTCGGTCCTCCTGTTGAAGTTGATACTGGAGGTTGTGGAGAAATATTGTTATTTGTTTGCTCCCACGCATAAGCTAGAGTAGCTTCGTTTGTATCTGACGCTGTTCCTTTAAGTACGAACGGAGTTCCATTAGGAATTGTGTAATTAGTTCCAGCATTTACCACTGGAGGAATATTTCCATTATCAATCGAGACTGCACAGCTTCCAGCACCATTAATGTGGTTTGCCATTTGTGTTAAACTTACTGCATGAAAATAGGCATCACTGTGGTTTTGCACATTTACAGGAGCACAAATCCCTGCGTAGGCCATTATTGTGCTTCCACTTCCCGGCTCCACTGCGTAACTGTTGGATCTAGTACCTGTAGAACAAGAACCACCTACCCCATTAAATGTATGGTCTGCGCCAAATTGATGACCCATCTCGTGAGCTACATAATCAATATCAAAGGGATCACCTACTGGCGCTGAAGATCCCGTAATTCCTCTGGCTTTACCCGTTGTACAAACGCTAGGCTTTTGAGCAAGACCTCCGCCTCCTGTACTCACGGTATGTCCTATGTCGTAATTATCAAATCCAATGGCTGCATCAATTACAGACTGACTCTGATTAATCAAAACACTTGCATTATTATTATTGAAGTTGTCAGAAGTAACAAATATCAATAAATCATTATTTGGAATCAGTTGCATTTCCAGAGATAATTCACGCTCATAAATACCATTAATACGTTCCATTGAAACTACCATTGCTGATAATACTGCTGCTTTTTTCTGATCAATTGTACCTGTATTAACTCCGGCGGCATTGATGTGATAAGCAGAATATTCTATCGTACTTGCCATCGCCAAACGGTACGTTCTAAATTTACTGTCGCTTATTTTTGAATTTTCTGCAAAGTTTTGCATATCAATTTCAGTCAAGGTGTTCTCTACAAGACATTCTCTTTGTAGATTAGATGTAACATCTTGCTTTTTGTACACAATATAATTTTGCAAATCCTTAGTGTATGGATCTATATATTGAATGCCTTGATCTGTAAATGTCATGGCGTGGAATCCAAAAACAGTAGTCGAAATCCTAATAACTTCATTTGGATTTGTAACACCTTGTCCTACGTAAGTTTGGAGTTGATTATATTTTGCTGCAAGGATCGGATGCATTACAGAAGCTTCATAGATTTTAAATTGCTTTAGCTTCCCGCTAGCATCTGGAATTTCAATTATAACATTTGATGACTTTCCTGAATTCCTGGAGGGAGCAAGCTGAAGTTTTTGCTTCATCTGCTCTAAATTCAAATTAAATAATGTGGAGGAATAAACCATCGAAGCTCTTTCTACTTTTTCAATTGCTTGAACCCTTTGAGATGTTGTTGGACGCCACAACTGCTGCGCAAATCCGCAATAAAAGCTCAATAAGGTTAATAGACTTAATAGTAATTTGTTTTTCATAATTTAAAATTAGTTGTTAATACCATAAAATTTATAGACTTGAAATTTACTAAATAATTACGACTGTAGTAGAATAAGAAAGATAAGATTGGCAAAGTTTAACCATTTTGCGAATGTTAATTGTTATTAAAATTTAGTTAAACGGCAAAAAAGACTTATTTTTATGCCAAAATTTTTTAAAATGAAACGAACTAATACCCTATTTCACATTCTTCTAGTAGCTGCTATGTTTACTTTTGCCAATGGACAAGCCCAAAAAGCACCAACAGTTTTTGGAAAATCAATGGCGGCAGAAAGTATCAATCCTGAAAATGGATTTGTTAGATGTATCACAAATGAATACGAAAAACATTTACAAGCTTCTGACCCGTCACGTATGACAGATGCTCAATTTGAAGCATGGATTGCTCCCTATGTAGAAAAATACAAAACAGATCCTGTATACAGATCTGAAAATGCAGGAATTATTACAATCCCCGTTGTCGTTCACGTAATTCACAGTGGACAAGAGGTAGGAACTGCACCTAATATTACAGACTCACAAGTATTGTCGCAAATTACTGCAATGAACAATGACTACCGAAAAGCGGCAGGAACTCGTGGAGATAATTCAAATCCAGTTGGGGCAGATACTATGATCCAGTTTGCTCTTGCTAAAGTAGATCCTGCTGGCAATCCTACAAATGGTGTAAATCACGTTAACCTTTGTCAGGAATCTTGGAGTACTACCGAAATTAATACAATTGTGAAACCATCTACAATTTGGGATCCGATGCAGTATTTAAATATGTGGTCAGTACCTTTTAGCGACAGTACACTTTTAGGGTACGCACAATTCCCTGCAGGATCAGGTTTGCCTGGAATCCCCCCTGGAGGAACAGCACAAACAGACGGTGTTGTAAGTAACTATGCAACTTTTGGAAGCAGCGATTTTAATGATGGCACATTTTTACTGAATGCTCCTTATGATAAAGGAAGAACAATGACGCACGAAGTTGGACACTGGCTTGGACTACGCCATATTTGGGGTGATTCTAACTGTGGTACTGACTACTGCGACGATACTCCGATTGCCAAAACAGCTAATTATACTTGCAACACATCTAAACTAGAATGTCCTTCAGCAACGGAATTTGAAATGGTACGTAACTATATGGATTATACAAATGATGCTTGTATGAATATCTTTACACAAGATCAAAAAGCAAGAATGGTTGCTGTTATGAACAATGCTGTAAGAAGACAAACACTTAAAACTTCTAATAAAAATGAGCCAATAGCTTTATTTGCTAATGATGCTAAAATAAAATTAGAAGAGTCTTGTACACCCCTTCCTAGTTGTGAAACTGCTCCAGTAGCTGCAAAGGCGATATTAACTAATGCTGGTACATCTGCCATTACGTCTGCCGTTATTTCATATACATTTGACAATGGAACCCCTCAAGTTTACAACTGGACAGGAAATCTTGCAACAGAGCAATCAATTACTATTCTGTTACCTTTAACTACAGATGACTCGGGAATAGTAAACGCAATAATTACTACAGTAAACGGTGCACCAGATCAAAGAGCAACAAATAACTCTTCACAAGGAATTTATATACTTCCAACTGACCCTACTGTTTATGCAGAAAATGAAGTTGAATTTAAATTGAAACGTGATAACTTCGGTACAGAAACAACGTGGAATTTGAAAAATGCTGCTGGTGATATTTTGTACAGTGGTGGACCATATAATAATGGAAATTCCCCTGTTCTTACACAAACTTGGTCTTTACCAGCTGACGGATGTTACACATTTACAATTAACGATTCTTATGGAGATGGTTTAGCAGCTCCAGGATATTACAGTATCAAAACTCTTGCGGGAGTAACAATTGCATCTGGTGGACAATTTGGAGGCAAGGATACTAAAGTTTTTGCAACTGATGAGTTATTGGGAACAAATGGTTTTGATACTGCTAATACAATTAAATTGTATCCAAATCCAACAACAAATAGTATGACAATTTCTGTCTCAAAAGCTGCCGAAGCACCTAATTCTTATAGCATCTATAATACAATCGGACAGCAAATAGCTTCACAGAAAATTACTTCAGACTCAGATCTTAGAGTTAATACAAGCGCACTTTCTACGGGAGTATACTTTATTAAATTATCAAAAGGTACTTCTACTAAAACATTGCGTTTTATTAAAGAGTAACTTTCTGAAATAGAATACCGAAAAGGATTAGGGTTTTGACTCTAATCCTTTTTTTTATGACTAATAATCAGCTAAATTTGCACTCTTAAAAAACACAGTTTGAAAGTCTTTAATTCTATACAATCCTTTAAATGCGACCGAAAAACGATTGCCACAATTGGCACGTTTGATGGCGTGCATATTGGTCATCGCAAAATTTTGGACAAACTTACTACTGCGGCCGACGATTCAAATTTCGAAAGTTTACTACTTACTTTTTTTCCACATCCAAGAATGATTGTGCAACCAGAAGCAGATATAAAGCTTTTAAATACGATCGACGAAAAAAAAGAACTACTAAAAGAAATAGGATTAGACAATTTGATTATCCATCCATTTGATTTGGAATTCTCAAATCTTGAAGCAGAGGAATTTGTAAAATCAGTTTTAGTAGATCGCTTTAATATTCAAAAGATAATCATAGGTTATGATCATCGTTTTGGTAAAAATAGAAGTGCCAATATCGATGATTTAATTCAGTATGGAAATAAGTACAATTTTGAAGTTGAGCAGATTCAAGTGAAAGAACTTGATGATGTTTCTATAAGCTCCACAAAAATAAGAAATGCTTTAGGAAAAGGAAAAATCAAACTTGCCAATGACTATCTTGGATATAATTACTCTTTGGCAGGAAAAGTAGTTTTAGGAAAACAATTGGGTAGAACAATTGGGTATCCTACCGCCAATATTGAGATTGCAGAATCTTACAAACTAATTCCAAAAATTGGCGCCTACGCAGTTAATTGTACAATTGACGGTAAACAATGTTGTGGAATGATGAATATTGGTTTTAACCCAACGGTAGAAGGAAAACAATTAACAGTAGAAATAAATTTCTTCGATTTTGACTTCGATATTTACGGGGAGTTTTTACAAATAGCGATTTTACAAAGAATTCGGGATGAGCATAAGTTTGACGGTTTGTCAGACCTTAAAAATCAGCTATCTCAAGACGAAGAAACTGCAAGACAAATATGCGCTAAATATTAAAGACTCCTACAAAAATTTATTAAATATTTATTAATAATGACCATGATTTTACTTACTTTTAGTAAGTTTAGAACATAACTACAAAAAAAAACTAACTACTAACTAATCTAAAAATCATTATGAAATTTAAACGCGAACTCATAAACGGTATTATTATATTTCTAGGAATAGGTATTTACTTTATTGTTCTAGAATTACTCGGTCTTTCTGATCAAACTTACCTTCGAATGCTGAATATTGTATTTGTAGTTTATGGAGTAAACCGTACAATAAAAACCAACTACGAAACTGGAGTTCACGGCTATTTTACAAATTTTATATCTGCAATTATTACCTCCATGATTGGAGCAATTCTTTCAATTGCTGCTCTTTTAATTTATATTCAAGTGAAAGGTGGAGAAGAATACTTGAAATCTTTGTCAGAGAATTTCATTTTTGGAGGAGGCGATTTAACTATTCAACATTATAGTATAGGTTTGTTATTTGAATCGACTGCTGCTTCACTTGCTGTAGTATTTGTACTTATGCAGTATTGGAAAGGTAAAGTTGAGACTATTAATACTATTGATCGTAGATAGTGTATTCTACAACTGACATTAATATAGAATCCTGTATGATAAATTTTTCATACAGGATTTTTTTTGACCGAGGCGTAATAGCGGCTGTTTACTGTTAAAACAATCTTCGCTAATTTTCAAATTGTGTTCCTGCGGAAAGTTGTTCAATAATATAACATAAAGGTCTAAAATGTCGTGTATTCTGCGAGAGGGATGGAACTGGACTCGAGCTTTTGCGAACTGGCGAAGCAAATCCTTTCTTGTGACTTTGCCGAGCAAAAACTAGAAGAAAGATTGGGAAGGCACAGTTCGACCTAAGCCACATTACTGCTTCTATTTTACAGGGTCATTCTGGCGAAGGGCTCGCCCTAATCGAAAAAAAAGTTCTATTAATTCTGCATTATCACTTCGGACACATGTACATACATAGTTGCGCAGATTGATCTCCTGCAAAACCTCTAATATTTACGCCTATTTATTTTTCCTTAAAGTCTAAATGCATACTTTTGAGCAAAATAAATATATATATCGATGAGTATTATCAAGCATAACTGGACTAAGGACGAAATTATTGAGATATACAATAAACCTTTGATGGATCTTCTTTACGAAGCTGCCACAACGCACAGATTGCACCATGATCCAAATGTTGTACAAGTTTCTACCCTACTTTCTATAAAAACTGGTGGTTGTCCAGAAGACTGCGGATATTGTCCTCAGGCTGCTAGATATCACACGGATGTAAAAGGAAATGATTTGATGTCAGTTTCGCAAGTAAAAGCTCAGGCTTTGCGGGCAAAAGCGGGCGGATCTTCGCGTGTTTGCATGGGTGCTGCTTGGAGAAATGTAAAAGATGGTTCTGAATTTGATGACGTGCTAGAAATGGTGCGTACGATTAATAAACTTGATATGGAAGTTTGCTGTACGCTAGGAATGCTTACAGAAAATCAGGCGCAAAGGCTTGCAGAAGCTGGCTTGTACGCGTATAACCATAATCTTGATACATCAGAAGAATATTATAAAGAAGTAATTTCGACTAGAGGATTTAACGATCGCCTACAAACGATCGAAAACGTGCGTAAGACGAATGTTACTGTTTGTAGTGGCGGAATTATTGGGATGGGCGAAAGCGTTGAAGACAGAGCAGGAATGCTCGTAGCTTTGGCTACTTTGGATCCTCAACCAGAATCTGTGCCAATAAATGCACTTGTTCCTGTAGAAGGAACTCCTATGGAAGAAGAAAAGCCAGTTGAGATTTGGGAAATGATCAGAATGGTGGCTACGGCAAGAATTGTGATGCCGGAAACTCAAGTGCGATTATCTGCTGGAAGAACAAATATGAGTCGTGAAGGTCAAGCAATGTGCTTTTTTGCAGGAGCGAATTCGATTTTTGCAGGTGATAAGCTTTTGACCACTCCAAATCCAGATGTGAATGAGGATATGAAAATGTTTGAAACTTTGGGAATGATTACTCAAAAAGCTTTTACGAAAGTCTCTCAACCAAAAACTGTTGAAGCTGCAGATTCACAATTTGAATCTCTTGGCGAAAAACCAAAATGGACACGTCCTGGACATGCTATCGAGAGAAATCTTGAGCATTCAGGTAAAAGATAGTATTTAGCATTTGGTGCTAAATTGAAAAGTCCCAAGGAAAATTCTTTGGGACTTTTTTTATGCTTTTTATTCCATTAAAACTTTGGGCGGAAACATAATTGAAATTTCCTAGAAGATAATTTTCTGAGATACGGTTTGTCCATTTTCAAGTTTGGCTTTGACAATGATCACTTGATTCGCAAGTATATTTAATGGGATTTCAAGGTAAATCTGATTTTGCGCTTCCGATTTTAATAGCAATCTTCCGAGCATATCAAAAATTGCAACCTCATCAATTGACAAGTTTTTTGACTTTAAATAAATAATTCCCTCTCTTTTTATTATTTGAATATCGTTTGTAGAAAATTCTGAATCTTGAATTGATAATGCAGTGCCGTATCGCAGTTGGAAGCGATCATCAAACCTTCCAATTTCTGAAGTGAAGAAGTATGGAGCTAATTTTAAATCGTGAAATACATTTAGTTGTCTGTCTTCAATAAAAATTGGAGTGTCGGACGCGAAAAGTCCATCAACCTCTCTGATACTTATGGCTAAATTCCCAAAGTGATTTAAAGTAAGACCAAGCGGAACAATGTCGTCCATATTAAAAGGCAAAGGACGACCTTGAATAACAAATGATTCTGAATCGATTATAGAATAAAAACTATGATCGCCTCTACTCTCAAATCCACAATCGTAGAAATGATCTTTATCAATTGTCGCATCCTCAGCATATCCTACCAAGATTGTTCCTACTTCCTCAGTTGTAGTATTTACTAAGTCCAACCAGATTCGACTTTTATCCTCAGACTCGATTGGGCTTTGCGACCGATAAAAATTTGAATTATTATAAGGAATGAACGCGCCATTGTAACGCATTGCATTATTGAAAACGGCAGGAGTTCCCGAAGCTACGGCGTCACTCATAGTCACCATAAAACCTTGTCCTGCTGCAATTTTACCGTTAAAGGTATTTGGAATTGAAGTACCTAACTTATTGTAAATAGTATAATCGGAAGCATGGTAATTATAAGCGAAGTCGGCATAGTATGGATCTTGCGTTGAAGTTGGCAAGCTTTCGTGTCGCCAAATGTGTACCGCACCGTCAATTACAAATTGGTTTTGTGTTAGAAACTTTATAGCGTCGATCGCTGAAGGATATGGATTTCCGATTAAGTTCCAGTTGTCGTCGTCTTTTGTTGTGTCTAGATTATTAGGGTTTGTTGGCTCTGCATCATAAGGATCGTCCATATAATCTCCGCGAAAGACGGGAATGAGTATCGACCCATTATTGGGTTTACCGACGAACTCACTAATTAAAGCTTGAGGTGTGACTGCACCATTTGAAGCTCTCGCGATATATCCACGACCTACTGTCATTATTGATGGAGTTCCTGTTGGAACTTCCCAATTTCCTTGAGTCCCATTAGAATTGTCAAACAATGTATTCCATTGATGATGATTATTTCCAGGCAAGCTTAAGGTTTCGAAATTATCTACTGGACTGCTCCAATAAATATAATCTAGATTTTTCGCTTGAGAGGTTCGTTTGTAGGTCAGCCCCGTTCCAATATTTGTCGCTAGATTATTAATCTGAATTAACTGTCCGTTATTTTCAATTTGCATTGTGCCCGAAGTAGAAATTACGGCATCACGAACTGTTATGACTTCATTGGTATTGACAAGAAGATTGGCAGAATTAAGTTGAAGGTTCTCGTTGACAAAAATATTTGAAGGATTTCCAAGAATTTTTTGTCCGCTTCCGCTGATGGTGAGATTTGCATAGAACGAAGGCGATAATGACGATATAATTTGATCTGTTCCCGAATATTCGATTGTACTTAATGAGTCAAGAATAATTGCTGGGTTGTTGATACTTGAAATAGCCGTATTTGCGTTACCATTAAAGCCAAAATTATTGAAAAGTTTAAAAGTTCCTGATTTAGTTACCCGAAAACTTCCAAAGGGTTGAAATTTGATATTAGAATTTGATCCTCCACCTGCCGATATATTTCCGACATTTGAACCAGACACCACGATATTGGCGTAAGAAGGAATTGGGTTTGTGAGCCTCGGACGCTGTATAGTTCCCATAGCATTACTGCTGAACTCAATGGTGGTATTTTGATCTAAGCTATATGTCCCTGTCGCATCGGGTTTTACTCCCGTGCCTGCCGTAATAAAGCGGGAATTATCAGTCATAGTAAATGTGGGCGCTTGAGGTAACATACCAAAAGAACTCGATTTGACATCGACGATTGCACTTTCAGAAAGTAGAATACTATTTACTACTGCCGTAGCGGTACTTATTCCTTTATAATTACTGCCTAGAGTATTGCTTCCGCTAAATTTAAGGCTAAAGTAATTTGGTGTGCCCGAAAGAATTTGTGTTTGATTATTTGCTAATAAGTGAATTACACCGCCACTCAGATCGTAATTTCCATAATTTGAAAGTCTTGGTAGGTATGTAGTTTCGGGATTTGAACTATAGTAACTTGAAATTTTATATTCGCCATCACTCATTTTTAAGCGACCACCGCCAAAGAAGTCGGCAGTATTTGAACCTATAACTACTCCTTTCAGAATTTCAAGTTTACCGCCTAAAGGATCAAGTGTTGTTGCATTGGAAATGCCAACAGAAGCAGTAGGAGTTAATGTATAAGTATTACTAAACAAATCGACATAAACAATTTTGCCACTCGTTGCAATTGGTAAACCCGTACCGGTAGCTTGATTTGCCTTTCCCTGATACCAAAATGCAGCAAGACTATTATAATTAGGGGCAATAGTAGTTTGTACATTGCCGCTCGTTCCCGCTGTGGTACTGATTCCGTCAGGCGAAGTTATTTTTAATGTTGATCCTTGATCGCTAGAAAACTTAGTTCCAGTTGCAGCGCCCGCACGAGAAATATTGAGAGCATTTGTGCCATTAAATCCAAAATCGAGAGTACCACCATTCAAAACATTGAATACTCCATTTGTGCCCAGTCTCAGATCTTGATGTATTATCTTAACATTACTGCCAAAATCCACATTATAAATTATATTCGAATTGCAAGTTGCAAGGTTTGTTGCTACATTTATAGTTTGTAATGAGGATCCAATAAAATTAATATTATCATTTGGAGAGGTATTTGCGCTTTTTATAGTAGCAGTTGAGGTGCAATTAAGATTTCCTTTTAAGTTAAGGGTTGAAAAAGCTAGCCCAGCTGAGGTTGCATTCAAATTTAAAATTGCCGGACCTGTCATATCTATGTCACCGTCTACCGTAAAAGTCGAAGTATTAGATGTTGATAATGTCGAAATCCTCGTTTCTCCATCTTTTAAAATCATATTGCCTTTAATACCAAATTTGAGAGTTCCGTTGGTACAACTATTAATGTTATCGATGAAGCCCGATTCTACAATAAAATTTCCACCAATCTCTGTAGTAATATTTCCTCCATTAGATAATCTAAGAAATTTTGTAAAAGGAAATTTTCTGAATATTAAATCACCATGGGCTAAATTCGCATTAAGACCAGGATTCAACAAAGTAGCATCTGCTGTCGCTACCACATCAATAATAATATTTCCAAAAGCTGCAGTGTAGCCGTTAAACATATTCTGAGTAACTTTAATTCCATTAAAAAATGGTGTGTCCGCATTCATTTCGATCAGCACCAAATTTGATTTTGGATGAAACCTCTCGGTTCCATTCCAAATCGTGGAGCTGTAGCTAACTTTGTAATAAAGCTCAACTATTGCATTATTTTCTACTTCAAATAAGCCATTGTTCTGGAACGCCAGTTCTGTCCTCAGCTTCCCTCCTTCATAAATGTATATACTGCTTGTAATCGAACTTATACTTTTAATCCAAAAAAAGCCTCCGTCCATAATTTTTAAGTTTACACCATTAAATGCAGTTTCTGTCGTAATAGTGTGATTGTTTCGTATATAAACGTTATCAGTTGTATTTAGTAAAGGCGAATTACTTGTTAACCAAACAGTACCATTATATCTCTCCCAAATGGCTGGAGTTGGCCTATTTGAAATCCACTTTCCACTTGCAGTTGTTCTGTAATCACCCGATAGGTATATGATTTCTGTAATATTAAAAGCACTACTTATTGCTGCTGAAAAAGAGGAGGAATTTGCAGTTAAGGTCAATCCATTTCCTGCTACTGTATGCACAATTGAAGAAAAAGTCGCCAGTCCAGAAGTGAAATTTGCTGTCAATGGCGTTCCGCTCATTGTTCCGCTTGAAGTTAAAGATGCCGCCGTTGCATAATTTATATCTCTCTTATTATTGCTATCAACAGCTTCCACCACAACTACAGACATAGTTGAATTGATTGCGGTCGTTTGAGGTTGTTGGTCAAAAAGTAATTTGGAAGCGGTTACATTTAAACGATTCCGATTATTGGAATTACTTGCATCGGTTTGCGCTCCTCCAGCATTGGGCAAAGCAAATGCAGATCCGGCAGAAGAAGAGAAAGCAGATGTTACTAGAAAAACAAGCTTTGTCTGATCTACAACTTGATTTTCATCAATGGAGATTCGAAGATGAATATTTTGCTGTCCATCATCATCAGCTGCCACATTTGCTCCACTCATTCCAGAGAAAACTAATTCGTTTCCAACCTTTGTCGCGGTGCTTATCAGGGTTCCGCCAGTGGTTGTAAGAATGGCCGTTTTTATCATAGATAACTGATTGGCTGCTGTCAAATCTGTTACTAAGATTCGAAGATCCGTCAAGATTGTTGGCAAGACATCCGAGTCTGGGCCATCTATTATTCGCAATTTCATTGGGATGAACTTCCCTGTGATTGTGGAAGATGGATCGATATAATTGATATATTCTGGATTAATATTGAATTCCGGCGAGTTAGACGCATAATTAGTTACATCCAAAATTTGGGATTTATTGCTATATGTACTTGTTCCACTAATTGCAAATGTATAAGGATTTTCATCTGAGTCATCATTTGCAATTGTTATAACTGCATTCCGAATTCCGAGTGCCGTCGGACTAAACGTAATTTGAAAAGGAGAATTTGAGCCAGCAGCAATTGGAGTTGTGGGAGGTACAGTAAGAGAAAAATCAGATGCATTCGCGCCACTAATTGTGATAGGTGTTGCAGCAGTAAGATTTAAATCTAGAGTTCCAGTATTTTCAATAGTAAAAGTTCGCAGTTGCGACCCAACACTAACTTCTGCTGTACTAAAATTTGTATGATTTGAGATGGAGGTTGTAGTTGCTCCTGAAATGATATTGGTCGAGTTTCCTAGAACATTTATTTCTGAGGAAGCTATTGAAGGCTCGTAAGTGATACTATAGCTTTCAATATATAAACTATTTACCGTTGCACCGATTGTAATTACAACATTTTCACCAACACCAACATCGTAAGAAGTAGGAGTTTTAGATATGTCCACGTAAGATGTACTCCACGCTCTAAACCACGATGCGGAATTAAAGTTCGCAGAGGGAGACACTGATGCAATTGTCGTACTTCCTGTTACTATGCTTAAAGTACCTGCTCCACTAGAATTGTTGGACTTCATTGACAAAACAATACTAGTTACTCTAAAACCTGCATAGCCACTTAGCGATAAAGAAGCAAAATTATCCTTAGTTATTTGTCCAGAAGTAACGAAAGATTGAGAATAAACTGCTGAAGATCCTGACGGAGCAACGCCAGTAGTAGTCACAGCACTTGTACTATCAACTGTGTAAATGGCAGTCTGCGGAGCCATTGCAAGAACCTTATAAGTTGACGAGATGCTTGCTGAAGTAGATTTTACAGTTTCCACTCCTTCCCCATCGCAAACCCCCGTCCCTAAAAACGCAACCATTATCATTAACATCCTTAATACGTTCATATCTCCAATTTATTATGTTAATAATTTAAATATTAAGCAGTCCGTAAAGCTATTGATTATTAATACTTAAACAATATTGAAACACAACTATTTTATTAACAATTGATTAGCTATTTAACTTATGTATTGTTAATTTGAAATTGATTGTTTTTTTAGCCCCGATTGTAGCTAAAAGCCCGGAGCAGAAAAAGCAGTTTTGTAGATGCTGCTAGAAATAAGCGACCAACGGAAGCTCTATTTGTAGCTAGCATCTACTGCTTTTTTTGTGAGGACTTGTAGTAAAAACGGGAAATAGCTCCAAATAAAAAACTGCAGATTCAATATTATTAGTTATATACTTCAAACGCAATTTAGTAGCTTTGACAGAACGACTCATAACTATGAATAAAATAATTTTGATACCCGAAGCCAAGCAGAAGCTGGAATATTATTGCAGTTATCAGGAGCGATGCCACGATGAGGTGCAGACAAAATTGTATCAACTTGGGATGAATCGCGCGGATAGTGATGAGGTGATTTTTCATCTTTTGGAGAACGATTATCTCAATGAGGAGCGGTTTGCTTGCGCGTTTGCAAGGGGAAAATTCCGTATAAAACAATGGGGGAAAATCAGAATTACTGGCGAATTAAAACTTCGGCATGCTTCGGCTTATATCATCAAAACTGCCCTAAAAGAAATTAAGGACGAAGATTATTGGGAGACTTTTGAAAAACTGTCCGAGCATCACTGGGACACAATTCGGGAGACAAATTTTATGAAAAAGCGCAAGAAATTTTGCGATTTTATGATTCGAAAAGGTTGGGAGCAGCCGATGATTTATGCAAAAGTCAAAGAGCTTGAAAACCCTGAAAAGGATTAGGTTTTCACCGAATTACTAAGTAGAATACTCACGGCATTTCCTCCAAAGCCAACCGCATTTACTAAAACTTTGCGAATAGTTGCTTTCTTAGAATTAATATCTAAAAACGGAATTCCGACAAAACTCTGTTCGCGCATCATAAGCAGCGCCAACTCAACGCTCAACATTCCCGAAGCTCCAAAAGTGTGACCGATTTTCCACTTATTAGATGTTAGCAACGGCAACTTTTCTCCAAAAACATTCTCAATAGCTTTCATTTCTGACAAATCTCCTACTCTAGTACCCGGAGCGTGCATTACAATGGCATCAACTTCTGAAATATTGGTATTTTTTAATGCCATTGCCATTGATTTCTGAAAGCAAATTGCTTCCGCAGAAATGGAAATATTGTGCTCTAAAATTTCGGTAGCATAACCGATTCCTTGAATGTAACCGAAGGCATTTTCTTTTTCGCCGATTTCCAGACAGCAGACAGAAGCGCCTTCGCCCAAAATCATCGTATTTTTTTCCTTATCCATATTTAAAGCTTGACAAGGATATTCCTGCTCTTGAAAAGCGTAAATCTTTAGTGCTTTCATTTGAGCAATCGTAAAATCTGTCAAAGGTGCTTCACTTCCACCGACCAGAAATTTCTCCGCCATTCCAGCTCTTAACCAGGCAACACCATTGAGCATTGCGTGCAAAGCTGTTGAGCAAGTGATGGAGTGAGAAATTTCGGGCCCATCTGACTGCAGATCGTGCGAAACCCATGAGGAGATATTTCCCAGAGTCGTAACCGGCGAGGCAAGTGTATTGACTTTTCCAGTTTTGAGGAATTCGATATAATGTTTTTCGAATAAATCTGTAGCTCCTCGCGAAGAGCCAATATTGATTCCGAAATTATCGCCGCTCTTCCAACCTGCGCTTTTCACCGCCAATCTTGAAGCATAGATTCCGTACAAAACTGACTTGTCTAAAAACTTATATTTATGATCTGAATCGCGCAGATTTTGGATCTCCAACTTACTGCTTTCCGGCAGAAACGCAGCAAAAGCTTGGTTCGGTCCAAAATCATAAAGATCAAAACAATGAGAATCATCGCTGTATTTTTTCCATAGATTTTCTGACGAATGTCCTAATGGAGAAATCGAAGCAATAGCAGTAATAGCAATAGGAATGTGCAAATCTGGAAATGTTTTAGAAATTCTATTTATGTAAATTTCGATTATGAACTTACGTGTTCAATAGCATCTTCTATAGTTTTATAAATTTTATCAAGCTGATTGTCGGTGATAATATAAGGAGGTAAAATATACACAATATTTCCAACAGGACGCAAAACGACACCGTTGTCAATAAAGAAATTGTAAAGTTTGTTGCGCATACTTCCGTAATACTGCTCATCTTGGGGACTGTGAATTTCGAGTGCGAAGATAACTCCCAAAACTCGGGTGGTAAGCACTTTTGAATGTCCTTTTATCCTTGCTTCAAATTCAAGATGACGTTGATTGATATACTGAATATTATTCTGAATTTCTTCTGTTTGAAGTAACTCAAAACTTGCTAGAGCAGCAGCACAACCAGTAGGATTTGCTGTAAATGTATGTCCGTGGAATAATGCTTTATTGATATCATCGCTGTAAAAAGCGTCAAATACTTCTTGAGTAAAAGTGGTGATCGCCATCGGAATTGTTCCGCCAGTTAGCGCTTTGGACACACACATCATATCGGGCTGGTTTTGCAAATAATCGCAGGCAAATATTTTTCCAGTTTTTCCAAAACCGGTCATCACCTCATCGGCAATTGTTAGAACATTGTTCTTTTTACAGATTTCAATAAGTTTATCCAACGTTTCAGGTTCGTACATTACCATCCCCGCGGCTCCAAGAACCAAAGGTTCAAAGATAAACGCTGAAACTTCGTAGGTGTCAATTACACTTCTCAGCGAGTCATAACTTTCCTGTTCTTTGCCTTTGGTAGGAACTGGAATTCTAATGACATTCAGAAACATTTCGGCGAAAGCCTGAGTGTAAAACGAAATTCCGCTAGCCGCCATTGCCGCAAATGTATCTCCGTGAAAAGCATCTTCAAAAGCAATTAATGTCGTTTTCTTTGAATTCTGATTAAAGAAATACTGAAAAGCAACTTTTATCGCCACTTCCACCGCTGTAGATCCGTTATCCGAAAAGAAAACTTTTTGCTGATTATTCGGCATCAGTGCCAATAATTGCTCAGAAACTTGAATGGCAGGTTCGTGTGTGAAACCTCCAAAAAGCACGTGCTCTAGAGTTGTAAGTTGTTTATAAATAGCATCTGCAATAAATTTATTGCTATGCCCAAACGGATTTACCCACCAAGAAGCGATGGCATCAATGTATTCTTTGCCATCAATATCGTAGAGCAAAGCGCCGTTTCCACTTTTTATAACTACCGGCAGAGCGGCGGTTTTATGCTGAGTATAAGGATGCCAAATGTATTTTTGATCTTTTTCAAGAAGAGTCATTGTCCAGTATTTTGTGGTGTGTTTTAAAATAATCTAAGCGATTAGTGCTTCTAGATTTTCTCTGAATTGTTCTGCGTAGTCAAGAATTACATCTCTGTCAAAGTAAGGTTCTTCGTTGATGCGACCGATGACTGGAATATTGTATTTTGAATTTATTATAGATTCTGTAGCTTCATTTTCGTCACCATTATAGATAATTCCAGCGACTTCTAGACCTTTAAATTTTAAAGCATCAATACTTAAAATAGTGTGATTGATACTTCCAAGATAATGTCTAGAAACAAGTATAATTTTATACTCGGGCTTAATTATATCGATCATACAATCATTATCATTCAGAGGGACAAATAGTCCTCCTGCACCTTCGATTACAAGATTGTTCTTAGTTTGAGGAGTTTTTACTGACTCTATTTTAATTTCTACTCCATCAATTTTCGCAGCATAGTGCGGACTGGCAGGTGTATTAAGTCGATATGAGTTAGAAAATAAATGGGAAGCTGAATTAGAAATCAATCTTTTTACCTTACTCGAATCGGAGTTTTCAAGATCTCCTGCTTGTATAGGTTTCCAATAATCTGCTTGTAGTGCTTCGACCACAATTGCAGAAGATATTGTTTTTCCAACATCTGTAGATATTCCTGTGATAAAAATTTTCATAATACATCGTTATCTCACAAAAATACAAAACCCATCGCAAGGATGGGTTTTTATTTAAGTTCTTTTGCAAGCTCTACGCTACAAATTTATTAAACAGTGTATTAGCTTTTCAGTGCTTTCACAGTGTATCCCGCTTTTCTAAGCTTCTCAATTACGCCCATTTCACCAGGAAGATGGGCTGCACCTACAGCGAAAAATGTAGATTCTTTTTTCATCAGTCTTGGCATCATCTGAGCCCAATTGGTATTTCTGCTATCAAGCATCATTTTTTTCATCTCTTGACTCATCATTTTTTCGTCCGTACTCATATCGTACAGACCTTGAAGGTCTTGTTTTTTATAATTGGCAACCATCTTTGCAGTGGTTTGATCGTCCGATGCTTCCATCATTTCCAAAATATCTTTTACCGAAATTGCTTTTGTAAACATATCCATCTGAAATTCTACTGTTTCAAGTCCAGCAACAGGTTTATTAGCTTTTTTTGCCATTTCGATGAATTCCATTTCATAGAATTTCAAGTCCATACATCCAAAACTTTTACTAGAAAGCACACTCATAACGGTCAGTAATGTAAAAGAATCTAGTTGTTTCACAGAGATTCCTGCGTGTTTTTGCACAATTGCATCAAGACGTGCGTATTCTTCCGTTGTCAGAGTTTCACTCAACGGTTTATCGCCCATTGCCATTTTTTGCATTGCGGTCATTTGAGCAGGGTCAGACATATCAATCTCCAAGGTCAATTTATCAGTCTTGGCAAAAGCTTTTTTCGCCTGCTCTGACATATTAAAGTCCGCCGCACAAATCATGTGAATAGTACCGAACAAGTAAGATGGCTTTGTAAGTCCATTCCCAGAGATTTCCCACAATAAAGAGTTATCTACTTTTTCTGATTTTGACTGTGCGAATGTTGTAGAGACAAACAATATTACAATTGCCGCCGTTATAAATTTCTGTAGTTTTTTCATTTTTTCTAGATTTTAAAATTTTGGTTTGTGTTTATGATTTTTGATTATTAGTTAATTTCATTCGTTGCCACCCAGCCACAGATGCCACAAAGAAGCAGGCCATGGTTATTACTAAAGTTAAATTTGACTCTTTCGCAAAAAAATATTTTGATAAAGAATAACCCAATCCGGCAGCAGTAGCGAAGATGGCAATTAGATAAAATTTTTTCATAATGATTATAGATAAAATGGTTGTTTAATGCTAATAGCTTTATGAATTACAATTAATTAGTATAGAATTTACTAAATTGTTACACTATGTCGTACTTTTTTTGAATAATAATTATTTCGCTTTCGCTAAAAGCACTCGCCTTCGATTCATAAGTCATCAGTTTGAAAGACGATTAGACCTTTTACCAACCATAAAGATCTCGTGAAAAGTAATAGTAACATTATCCATTAATCAATGACTCAATTACAGCCGAAGCCATAAAGAGAAAGAGATTGCAGAGAAAATTTAAGGCTATTTAAAGATTGAAGTAGCAAGCAGATTTAAAATTCTGTCAATTTGCTCAGTTGAATTAAAGCTATGAATACAGAATCTCAATCTTTCCTGACCTGCAGGCACGGTTGGCGATAAAATAGCTTTGACATTAAAACCATTTTCTTGAAAAAAAGCAGCAAAATTCTTCACATTCTCGTTTCCTTGTACAATCGCACATTGAATAGAAGAATAAGATCGAACAAATAAAGGCGTCAACCCAAGAAGTTTTTTCTGTTGATTAAAGTAAATAATATTCGACCGCAGATTTTCCAATGATTTAGAGTCATTTTCTAAATGTGAGTATGCAACCATTATTGTCGCGACTGAATGTGGAGAAAGTCCGGTGGTATAAATAAAACTCCTTGCAAAATTCACAAGATATTGAGCGAGTTGATTACTTCCTAAAACCGCTGCACCGTGGCAACCCATGGCTTTCCCAAAAGTTATAATTCTGGCAAAAACGCGGTTGTGAAGATTTAGAGATTGTAAAAGTCCTTGACCTTTTTCGCCCATCACACCAACAGCGTGCGCTTCGTCAACAATTAGGAAGCA
>JBBSQV010000033.1:0-22537 GCA_038243675.1 Flavobacteriales bacterium | reverse complement strand
GAATGATCCTGATATGGGGTAATTAGAGATAACCAAATCTTTTGGCAGTTTTTCAAACTGCTAGGTCTTTTTTGTCTTTGTTAAACCTACGAGCAAACTCGGTTTTGTATAAAACAAAAAATCCCTTCTGCAATACAGAAAGGATTTGTTCGTCGGGGTGGCAGGATTACAACCTGCGACCTTCCCGATTTTCCATCGGGACGCATTAACTGTCTATGCTTATATCCCTAAAATAGATGAGCACAATAAATATTCGAATTTTTTGTACGGGGTGGCAGGATTATTAAAGAATGATCCTGATATTGGGTAAATGGAGACAACTAAATCCTTTCTCAGTTTTTCAAACTGCTAGGTCTTTTTTGTGTTAGACAAAAACTTCGAGCAAGCTCGGTTTTGTATAAAACAAAAAATCCCTTCTGCAATACAGAAAGGATTTTGTAGTCGGGGTGGCAGGATTCGAACCTGCGACCTCCTGCTCCCAAAGCAGGCGCGATAACCGGGCTACGCTACACCCCGTAAAATTCTGGTGCAAAGATATAATTAAAATTGGGTTGCACAACTCAAAATTTACGAAATGATAAAAAATGTTATAGTCAGCATAAAAGAGAGAAATTTAGCTTTTCATTGTTTCATATATAAGCTACCTTTGCAGACATTAAAGCCAAAAACTTATGTCAGAAATATCAGAAGTTATAAAATGCCTAATCATAGGTTCAGGACCTGCAGGATATACTGCAGCAATTTACGCAGCGAGAGCAGATATGCATCCAGTTTTGTACACTGGTATGGAACCTGGTGGACAGTTGACAACTACGACAGAAGTTGATAACTTTCCAGGATACCCTGATGGAATTGATGGTCCAACAATGATGGTTCAGTTGCAACAACAAGCAGAGCGATTTGGAACTAAAGTTCATATCGGAATGGCTACAAAAGCTGAATTCTCTGAAGAAGAAGGTGGAATTCATAAAATCACTATCGATGGAAGTAAAGAAATCTATGCGAGAACAGTCATCATTTCGACAGGAGCAACTGCCAAATATCTAGGTTTGCCAAGTGAGCAAAGACTTAGGGGCGGCGGGGTGAGCGCGTGTGCGGTTTGCGACGGATTTTTCTACAAAAACCAAGATGTGGCAATTGTTGGAGCAGGAGATACGGCTGCAGAAGAAGCGACTTATCTTTCTAATATTTGTAAAAGTGTCACTATGCTTGTGCGTAAGGATAAAATGAGAGCTTCAAAGGCGATGCAACATCGAGTTTTAAATACTCCAAATCTTAGAGTTTTATACAATACCGAAGTTGAAGAAGTTTTGGGAGACCAAGTTGTAGAAGGATTGAGAATGATCAATAACTTTACCAATGAAACTTCTGAAATAGAAATTACAGGTTTATTTATTGCGATTGGTCACAAACCAAATACCGACATCTTTACTGAGCAGTTAACTATGGATGAAACTGGCTATTTGATTACTGATCCAAAAACTGCCAAAACAAATCTTCCGGGAATATTTGCTGCTGGAGATGTTCAAGATAAGGATTACCGTCAAGCGATTACTGCGGCGGGAAGTGGCTGTATGGCTGCTCTTGATGCAGAACGCTATCTGACAATGTTAGAGTCTTAATAGAATAGTATATAAAACATAAAAGCCATTTACGAGAAATTGTAAATGGCTTTTTTAGTTTAAGTAAATATTATAGAGGCTTTCGGCTGAGTTTTGCTGAATCTGTAAACTTGACAATTTCAAATTTTGGTTCTCCATAAAATTCAATTTCAGATTTTGAAGATGCTTCTATTCTGGCTTTAGTCGTGATGCGAATGCTTGACGAAGAATATCCTTCAGCAACGATAGTGGCATTGACAGCAGATAAATTCTTACCGGTAAATTTTGAATTATGATCAAGTCGAAGAGTTAAATTATTGATGTCACCTTCGATTTCTGCTGTCGATTTATCGTACATATCAAACGTCAGTTCCTTTGAAGAGATGAGTGCCTTGAGTGTAGCATTTTTTGATAATTGGATATTAGATTTTTCCGAAGTCAGATTTAGCTCTGCTTTGGCTTTTCCGCTACTTATCATATTAAAAACCGGCGCTCTTACTACCGCAAATATCTTAGATGATCCAGAATTTTTAAAAGTAAAATCTGCTAAGACAAAATCTTGCAATCCTGTTATTGTACTATCATCACCAGAAGTTATTATTTTGAGATCGCTGGTGTAGGTAATTTTCAAACTAAGTTTCTTATAACTGCTAAATTCTTGCGAACTAGAGATTCGTAAGTTTCCGCCAGCAAGGTCAGTTTTGATAAATTCGTGCAAATTGTCGTCAGCTTCAATTTCTATTGCACACTGATCGCCGAATGTAAGAAAAACGTCAAAACTATTGTCAACTTCAATTGTTTCAAAAGCGGCAGTTTCTCTTGAAGAAATTGTTACAGCTCGAGATCCCTTTATTTTCTGCGCAAAAACATTAGTTATAAAGAGTAGAAATATAAAGGTTGAGCAAATTTTAGTCATAAGTCAAAGTGGTTTACTACAAATATATCATTTATTTGTGGACAAATACATTAGAAAAATTTCCTGTAATCGTCAAGCATAAAAGAAAACTTAAAATTCTTTCTAAGTACTATTAGCCAGAAGCTGATTAGAAATCCGGGAACTTTTTCCTGATATTTATTAAAGTAATGGTCGTAGGTTTTATTGCTGTAATTGCTAATAAGGAATGGAATACTTTGCGAACTATAGATTTGATCTAAACTATTGCCACCCTCTTTTTTTGGGGTAAAAGAAACGGGTTCCGGTTTTTTGTTATTTCGCAGTTGTAAAAAAGTCTCCATCGCTGACAAGGGCTGTTGCGTGGATTGATCTATATAATAAGCTCCCTTTCCCACATCTATCATAATCCACTTCTGCAGTTCGGTGCTATAAATTTCGTTGAAAGTATGACCAAATTGGGGGTTGTAAAACTTTTCAACGACACCATATTCTCTAACTTTTACGTCAGCAATTAAGCAAAACACATTGTAGATTTGAGAAAAATCGCTGCAGACGCCTGCTCTTTCATTAAGCATCTTATATAAAGCAGCATCGGAAGAAAGGCCTAAGCCTGGTCCCCCGATGATCTTTTGAGTAAGAAATTTTGCAATTGTTATAGATTTTTCAAAGTCAGATTTCGCATCCAGATTTATTTCATTAAAAACACTTTCAAAGATGGGTGCAATATCTTCCCTGATATTTAGTGAATTAAAGCAATTGCTGTCATCTATTTCGGCGGAAATGTTTTCACAGATTAATGCAAACCGCATATAATATAGCACTGGATGCCGTCGAACTGCCCACTTTATTTTATTTGTCACCTGTCCCAGAATCAATTTTATTTATGTTTTTTTAGTTCAGTACTTCTAATTTCTAGTAGCAAATGAAAGTAGTTTAATTTTTCGAGCTATTCAAAAACATATGAAGATTTGTTTTAGAAGTGTTTAAATTCTTTATTCAAAAAAATTTATCTACCGCTAATCGAACTGCCTGATGTGGCTTTTTGTTGAATGAT
This sequence comes from Flavobacteriales bacterium, assembly GCA_038243675.1. Taxonomy (GTDB): domain Bacteria; phylum Bacteroidota; class Bacteroidia; order Flavobacteriales; family Flavobacteriaceae; genus Flavobacterium. The sequence continues at coordinate 18,987 of JBBSQV010000033.1, read as the reverse complement.
TTGGGGAGAACCTTTATATTCTATTGAACTTCCACTTGATGAGGTAGCGTCAAGGCTTTTGATAATTCCAAATTCTATAGAACTTCCACTGCTTGAATTTGCAATTACTGCATCACTTGATAAAGCATTTGCTTCAATACTACTTCCGCTAGAGCTTGTTGCATTTACCATATTTGATGCGCCTTTAACTTCAATACTACTTCCGCTACTTGCGGTAATAAATAATTGATCAGCATCGACTATAAGTTCCAGTTCAGATCCACTACTACTTTTTAAGGTCAGACTTTTACTTTTGATAGTATTCATCCCCATAATTTTGCCCCTGCTTGAAGTGGTGAGGTTTGAAATTATCGGAGTAGTAATTAAAATTTTCACTTTCGAATTATTGCGAAACATAGATTTCTTTTTGAACCCTATTGTCAATTCTCCGTTCTCAACTTCGATTTCCAAATCTTGACGAGCTTCGTCGCTAGCGATAATTTGAAAAGATTTGTTTATTCCTTGAGTAAGTTCGACCTCAATACTTTCGCTCACTCTGATTTTATCAAAATCGGCGGTAACGTCAACAACTTCAGTGGTTTTTTTAGAAGGGATAATGTTTTCTACAATTTGCGTATTACCGCAGGAGAGCATAAATAATGTTGCTGTTAACAAAATTACTGTGGATAGGTGAAATAGAATTCGTTGCATAAGTAATGATTTTTAGTTGGAATTATATCTATAAGAATATTTTCGAGTACGTTTTTTTACAGTGTTACTTGTGTCAAGCGAATCTATATTTTTTTTGGATAATGTGTCAAATTCGTTTGCTTTATTTTCAAGGATTTGATAATCGTCACAGTTAATGCATTGTAAACTATTATTTTTTACCTTATAAAAAGAGGTTTGTGAATAATCTGCGTCAAAAACATCACTATCAGAAATATCATAATATTTTAATGAACTTTCCGGCTTTATGATTTGATTTTCAGGTAAGTAAAGATATAATTTCACTTTTTCATTTCTGAATTTATTTGCGACGTTGTAGATGAAATAGTTATCAAGTATCAAAGTATTATTCTGCACCTCATACTTGTACGCGATTTTTTCGGAAGCATTTCTGGCTTCTTGATAAGATGCGCCATCAGCATTTTTCTCAATCTGTAGGTAAGCTTGAGGCTGATCAGTAATGGCAATAATTATTTTGACACTATTGGAATAAATTACTTTCTGGTTTTGCTCGTTTCTAGCTATTTTAAAATCAGAATTGTTGTCTAGATTGCTTGTGTATAAATCATTATATCTAAACTTGACTTTCAAAGTATCATTGACTGCGATGTTCAAAGTTTCTTTAGTTGAAGTTTTTGCATCGTAAGCAACAGCCGAACTTTGTTGAACTCCCATAAAAATTAGAGCGGCAACTGCAAATAACCAGACTGTTAAAAGAACATATTTCAAAGCAGAGTTCATTGCCTTTACTGCTGGTGCAACCAACTTAATTCCTAATATAAATAAGAATATAAATGGAATTCCTATGGCGAGAAATGTAAGTATGCTAATTGCCCAAAGTGGGAAACCTGTATAATTTGCAAATTCTGCATAATCATACCAAGGGAAGTTTACAAAACTGCTACTGCCCATTGTAATCAATCCGATTAATAGACCTATTAATGTTGACGCCGCAATAAAAAGGATAAATGCTCCTAAAACTTTTGCAAGAACGTTGATGATAGAAAGCATAGCCCCGCCAAAGTTATCAGCTACGCGTGTACCACCAGTTTTGAACTGCTTTCCCATCTCGTTGTAATCGATGTTTTTCAGCCTGTTTGATACATTTTCAAATTCCTCGCGAACTTTGCGCTCTATATTGGAAATGTTTACCGCTTGACCTGTCATTTCTAGTTTCTCTGCAGTTGTAACAGCTGCCGGAGTTACAATCCATAATATTAAATAAATAATTATTCCAGTTCCAAACCCTGCAAAAACCACTACAGCAAATAGGATTCTAATCCAAACTGTATCGATTCCGAAATAGTGTGAAAGTCCTGAAGAAACTCCACCAATCATTCCTTTTTCTGTATCTCTATACAATTTTCTGTATGATTTGGCAGATTGAAAAGTAGAATATGTTTCTTCTGGCTCATCGTCGATTCTGTAATCTTCCGGCTGTCCCATGATTCCAATCATCTGATCTACTTGCAAAAGTGTGATCACTTGGTTTTGTACCGTTTGCCATTCGATAAAAAGTTCGGCAATTCGGAGTTCAATATCTCTAATGATTTCATCTTGGCTACCAGATTTAGAAAGAGATGATTTTATAGCCTCAAAATAACGAGACAATTTCTGATAAGCATCTTCATCAATGTGAAAAGAGAGTCCGCCCAGGTTGATGTTTATTGTTTTATTCATGACTGTTATTTTGAGTGGTTATGATATTTACTGCGTCTGATAATTCTGTCCAAGTAGTTCCTAATTCTTTTAGGAAGATTTCTCCGGTTTCGGTTAATCCGTAATACTTTCGAGGAGGTCCTGATGATGATTCTTCCCAGCGGTAGTTGAGTAGGCCATCATTTTTCAATCTTGTAAGTAGAGGATAGATTGTACCCTCGACAACTAGTAGTTTTGCGTTCTTTAAGGTTTCAAGTATTTCAGAGGTGTAGGCATCGTTTTTTTTGAGAACCGATAAAATGCAAAACTCTAATACTCCCTTACGCATCTGCGCTTTTGTGTTTTCTATATTCATTTGTGAAGCATTATCATATTAATATATTTTTTTAGTGAGTGGAAAGCTGTTCAACATCTAAAACTTGAGTTTCAGGTGATTTTATAAATTTTATACATAAAGAATAATTAAAGAATCCTCCTCTTGATGCAGTGACAGCACCATAAATTATTATAAAGAATTCTGCGGCTTTCGCCAAAGACAGTAGGGCAATCAAGATAAAACCAAAGGTAAGCGGTGCAATAGCTTGAGAATAGTTTGTGAAGTCTACATCTGCTCCAGCAACAAATTCATCCCAAGTAAAGAAACTGCCAAAACCATAAATCAAAAAAGGAATAGCCAAAGCTCCTAAAATTAAGGAGTAGATTAAAACACTCAGCTGAAAATTAAATACTTCGGCTGCATGTCTTTTTACAACTATTTTATTCTCGGCAGTACTCCAGATAATCAGTGGTATTATAATGCTAAAAAACGGAAATGTATATTGCACGAGTGCACTTAGATGCGTGAAAAATGCGACGATATTTTGTTTGTTATTTTCCATAATGGGTATAGTTTGATATTGTCCTATGCAAATATATGGCTAAAGGACAGTACTGTGTTTTGCAAAGTACTAGATATTAACTTTAAATTAACAAATATACTTTACGCTTTTTTAATTATATTGTATAAAAATATCGTGTATGAAAATGTCTGTCTCCAGCATTAATTGGTATCTGATTGCTAAACTTCCTTCGGCTTACCTATGCGGAGTGAGGGTTAAGGGATTAACTAATAAAAGTTGCACCGTTAGAATAAGAGAGAGTTGGATAAATAAAAACCCCTTCAATTCTATTTACTTCGCCGCTCAATCTATGGCAGCCGAATTAAGTACTGGAGCACTTATTATGAAAGAAGTGCAAGAAAGCGGAGAGACTATTTCAATGTTAGTGATTAATTGTAGGATGGATTTTCAGAAAAAAGCCAAAGGCGAAATCAGATTTAGTTGTCAACAAGGTCAAGAAATTGCTGCTGCAGTAAAGGCCGCTATTGAAACCAAGGAGGGGCAAACCCTTGAGTTACATTCGCAAGGAACTAATAAACAAGGAGATGTTGTCTCAGAGATGGTATTTGAGTGGAGTTTGAAATTAAAAAATAAATAGTCATAATTATTCTAAAGTTAAACATGCTGTAAAATTACTTTTATTAATGTGAAGTGGTTGTAGATTAGCAGTTGCCACAATTTATAAATTAGGAAATCACATCTATATGAAAGTATTAATTACTGGAGCGACGGGCCTAATTGGAACTCATCTATCGAATCTTCTATTATCGCACGGAATACATATAAATTATTTTACTACAGATAAAGACAAAATCAAAAGTATGCCGAGCTTTGAAGGATATTACTGGAATCCTGATCAGTGCGTTATTGATAAAAGTGCTTTTATTGGTGTTGATGCTATTATACATTTAGCAGGAGCTACAGTAGCAAAAAGTTGGTCAGCATCTTATAAACAGGAAATAATACAAAGTAGAGTATTATCTGGAAATCTACTTTACAAAACCCTTAAAGAAAATCCTCATCAAGTGAAACAGATAATCGCAGCATCAGGTATTTCTGTTTATCCATCAAGTATTAATGAATATTACGATGAAACTTTTACCGATTATGCAGACGATTTTTTAGGAAATGTTGTTGAGAAATGGGAAAACAGTGTTAGACTTTTTAATCAAATCGGAATTGAAACCTGCTATCTAAGAACTGGCCTAGTGCTCGCAAAAGAAAGTATTCCTTTACAGAAGCTTGTCAAGCCAATTTCGATGGGTGCTGGAGCGGCTTTTGGAACTGGTAATCAATGGCAATCTTGGATACATATTGATGATGCTGTACAGATTTATTATTTTGCTCTTGCTAATAAACTTAGTGGTATTTACAACGTTGTGGCACCGCAACCTGTGACAAATAAAATTCTCGTTCACTCGATTGCTTCACAATTGGGCAAGCGAATTATTCTACCGAATATTCCTCAGTTTATGGTAAAACCTTTTGTTGGAGAAATGGCTACTTTACTTTATGACAGTCAGAAAGTTGATGCTTCAAAAATAATTTCAGAAGGGTATAAATTTAAATACAATGCAATTGAAGAAGCCTTAAAAGATCTTCTTTCAAAATAATTTCTGCGCAACTTCCAAAATACTGTTTTCAAAATCATTTAAAATCTTCTGTCATTTTAGCAAAAGATTTCACTGTAAGTATGTCTCAATAAATATAAATGACAATTTGGCACCCATTTTAAAGTGGCAAAACTATTGCATTGCGGTAATCAAATGGATTTTAAAAATATATTTAAAAATATTGTTGGTATGACAACTGAAAACACTGAAAAAGAGCAAGAGTTTGACGATTCTACATTGGAGCAAAATGCAAATGTCGACCAAATTCTTAAGGAAGAGGTTGAAGAGCTTTCTATTGAGGAGCAATTGACACAAGATTTGGCCAAAGAGAAAGATAAATTTCTAAGACTTTTTGCAGAATTCGAAAATTTTAAAAGGCGCAACGCAAAAGAGCGTATAGAGTTATTTAAAACTGCAAATGAGGATGTTTTAAATGCATTACTGCCAGTCTTAGACGATTTTGACAGAGCCTTGATTGAAATTAAAAAATCGGATGACAATCCACTTATCACAGGCGTTGAGCTAATTCAAACAAAATTAATTAACACCCTTGCGTCAAAAGGACTGGAACAAGTTGAAGTAAAAGCTGGAGATGCATTTAATGCAGATTTCGCAGAAGCTATCACTCAAATTCCTGCACCTACACCTAAGTTAAAAGGGAAGATTGTAGACGTAATTCAAAAAGGGTATAAATTGGGAGACAAAATCATTCGTTTTCCTCAAGTAGTCACTGGTCAGTAGGCTAAAAATTCACAAATAGATAATGAAGAAAGACTTTTATGAAATCTTAGGTATTACCAAAAGTTCTACTCCTGAGGAAATAAAAAAAGCATATCGTAAAAAAGCAATTGCGCATCACCCTGACAAAAATCCTGGTGATAAGGAAGCGGAGGAAAAATTCAAACTTGCTGCAGAAGCTTACGAAGTTTTAAGCGATCCACAAAAAAAGGCGAAATATGACCAATATGGGCATCAAGCTTTTGATGGAGGGCAAGGCGGCTATGGTGGCGGACATATGAATATGGACGATATCTTTAGTCAATTTGGTGACATCTTCGGAGGTGGCGGCGGTGGCTTTAGTGGTTTCGGCGGATTTGGCGGGGGCGGCGGAGGTCAACGTCGTGTTAAAGGAACGAATTTGCGCATTAAAGTTAAGTTGACATTAGAAGAGATTGCTAATGGTGTTGAGAAAAAAATAAAAGTAAAACGCAAGGTTCAGGCCGAAGGAGTTAAATATAAAACTTGTACTACATGTAACGGTCAAGGTCAGGTAATGCGTGTAACCAACACTATTTTGGGTCGTATGCAATCTGCAAGCACTTGTCCTAATTGCGGTGGATCAGGTCAGACAATTGAGAGCAAGCCAACAATGGCAGATGCTCAAGGAATGATTTTGCAAGATGAGACAGTTTCGGTAAAAATTCCTGCGGGAGTAGTTGACGGGATGCAGCTTAAAGTTTCTAATAAAGGAAATGATGCTCCTGGAAATGGAATTCCTGGCGATCTTATTGTTGCAATTGAAGAAATCGAACATGATTCTCTGAAACGTGAAGGGGAAAACCTTCATATGGATTTATATATTTCTTTTAGCGAAGCTGTACTTGGAGCATCAAAAGATATTGATGCGGTAAACGGTAAAGTTAGAATTAAACTTGAAGAAGGTATTCAGTCCGGTAAAATTTTAAGGCTTAAAGGAAAAGGAATAACTAACATTAATGGATATGGTACAGGAGATTTACTTGTGCACGTTAATGTTTGGACTCCAAAAACTCTGAGTAGAGAGCAAAAAGATTTCTTTGAAAACGCAATAGATGATGAGAATTTTATGCCACATCCAGAGAAGTCAGATAAATCTTTTTTTGAGAAAGTAAAAGATATGTTTTCATAAACTAAAAAATATTTTTATATTTGAGGATTACTAGTTGGTAACTGGTAAAAATCTTTTTCATAGCAATTTTTCCCATCCTTATTTTCGCAAGAATTTTGGATGGGTTTTTTGTATAAAAGAAAGCCTTTGTGCAATGAATTATATACTTTTACCTAAATTAAAATAGTAGATGGCAAATATTCTTGAAGTTGATAGAGTAGTAAAGCAATATGGTAATTACACGGCGCTTAACGAAGTATCACTATCTGTACCTAAAGGCAGTATATATGGACTTCTGGGTCCTAACGGAGCGGGTAAAACCTCTTTAATACGAATTATAAATCAAATTACATTACCCGATAGTGGAACAATTTTGCTTGATGGTGAAAAATTGCAACCTAAGCACGTTCAATATATCGGCTATCTTCCTGAAGAACGTGGACTTTATAAATCTATGAAAGTAGGAGAGCAGTGCCTTTACCTTGCGCAAATGAAAGGTCTTAGTAAAGCTGAAGCAAAAAAACAACTTGATTATTGGTTTGAAAGATTAGACATCACAGGTTGGTGGAACAAAAAAATCGAAGAACTTTCCAAAGGGATGGCTCAAAAGATTCAATTTGTTGTTACCGTTTTACACAAACCGAAACTTTTAATTTTTGATGAACCGTTTTCAGGATTTGATCCTGTAAATGCAAACATTATAAAAGATGAAATTTTAGCTTTAAAAGAAGGTGGAGCCACCATTATATTTTCGACACATCGTATGGAAAGTGTTGAAGAGCTTTGCGATCATATTGCCTTGATCCACAAATCTAATAAACTCATTGAGGGGCATTTAAACGAGGTTAAGAGACAATATCGTACAAATACTTACGAGGTGGGGATACTGTCGGACAATGTAGAAAAGCTGGTGTATGACGTGACGCAAAAATTTAGTTTGACTCAAACAAATTTCAAATCGCTTAACGATGAATTGAAGTTTGATATTCAGTTAGGGAATTCAGCACCAAACGAGTTATTGCATCTGCTTACACAATCTGGACAAGTAACGCATTTTGTGGAAAAGATTCCAACTGTTAACGATATCTTCATTGAAAGCGTTCGCGAAAAATAATAGATAATTAATAAAATTTAAATCGCTTTTCGATATATGAGTATTTTGACCTTAATAATAAAAAGAGAATTTATTTCCAAAGTTCGCAATAAGTCTTTTATTGTAATGACATTTTTAAGTCCCCTACTATTGGTGGCGATTGGAGTTGTTATCGCTTACTTGAGCGGAATGAAATCTGATACAAAGACAGTTGCAATTCACGATCAGTCGGGATTATTTGTCAATGAATTCAAAAGTGATTCAGACTATAAATATTTAAATCTTTCAACTGTAGATATGCAAGTACTACGAGACAGTGTCACAGCAAAAAGCTATGAAGGAATAATTTTTATTCCTAAAGACACAAATCTTCGAAATCTTGAATCTACTATTGAGTATATTTCCAATGATAGTCCACCTACTAGCTATGTGAATTTTATAGAAGATAAAATTGAGCAAAAACTTACAAACGAAAATTTAACTGCTGATGGTCTTGATACCGAAATAATAAACAAAGCTCAGGCAAAGGTCAATTTAAATTTGGTAAAAGCTACTGGTGGCGAAAGTGTCAAAGGTCTTAACGAAATTAAGGTTGCAATTGGTGGAGCTTTCGGGTATCTTATTATGATGTTTATTATAATCTACGGAAATATGGTAATGCGCAGCGTCATTGAAGAAAAGACTAATAGAATTGTGGAAATTATTATTTCTTCTGTAAAACCTTTTCAATTGATGATGGGAAAAATCATTGGAACTTCTATGGCGGGAGTTCTTCAATTTATAATCTGGGCAGTAATAGGCGTTATTCTATTATTTGGAGTGTCTATGTTATTTGATGTTGATATGAGCAAGAGTGCAAGTGCATCTCCAGAAATGATGGCAGCTGCACAAGCAGAAGCTGGAAAATTACAATTGTACATTAAAGAGCTTTGGAATTTGCCAATAGCGACAATTCTGATAGGTTTTCTTGTTTATTTCATAGGAGGATATTTTTTATACAGTTCTTTTTATGCAGCAATTGGTGCAGCAGTAGATAGCGAAACCGATTCACAGCAATTTTTAATTCCGATAATTATGCCATTGATGTTGGCGATATATGTGGGATTCTTTGCAGTGTTAAATGATCCGCATGGAACGGTAGCAACCGCCTTCTCGATGGTTCCACTTACATCTCCAATCGTAATGATGATGCGAATTCCGTTTGGAGTTCCACTTTGGCAAATTGGAATTTCGGTAGCATTGCTATTTGCTATGTTCTTCTTTACTGTTTGGTTTGCAGCCAAAATCTATAGAGTCGGAATTTTGATGCACGGGAAAAAACCATCTTGGAAAGAGATGTATAAATGGCTGAAGTATTAATTTACATCTAGTCTTATTTTTAAAAATTTATTATGAGCAGAATACTTATTATAGAGGACGAAGCGTCAATTCGCAGAGTCTTGTCCAAGATTATTTCAGAAGAAAACGATCAGTATATTGTTGAAGATGCCGAAGATGGTGCAGCTGGATTAGAGAAAATAAAAAACAATGATTACGACCTTGTTTTATGCGATATAAAAATGCCAAAAATGGATGGCGTTGAGGTTTTGGAAGCTGCAAGAGCATTGAAACCTGAAATTCCAATTGTTATGATTTCTGGTCACGGCGATATGGAGACAGCAATTCAGACAATGAGAATGGGTGCGTTTGATTATATTTCAAAACCGCCAGATCTTAATCGCTTGTTAAATACTATTAGACACGCCTTAGATAGAAAGCAACTTGCTACCGAGAATAGAATTCTGAAGAAAAAAGTTAGTAAGAACTATGAAATGATTGGTAAAAGTGATGCCGTCAATCATATAAAAGAAATGATTGATAAGGTTGCAATGACCGAAGCTAGAGTGCTAATTACTGGACCAAACGGAACAGGAAAAGAACTTGTAGCCCACCAACTTCATGAGAAAAGTGATAGAGCGGGTGCTGCAATGATAGAAGTTAATTGTGCCGCTATACCTTCGGAATTGATCGAAAGCGAACTTTTTGGGCACGTAAAAGGCGCGTTCACATCAGCGGTGAAAGATAGAGCTGGTAAATTTGAGGCAGCTCATAAAGGGACAATTTTCTTAGATGAGATAGGTGATATGAGTCTTTCGGCGCAAGCCAAAGTTTTACGAGTATTGCAGGAATCTGTAATTAGCAGAGTAGGAGCTGAAAAGGAAATTAAAGTAGACGTGAGAGTAGTTGCGGCTACCAATAAAGATTTGAAATTGGAAATTGCAGAAGGGCGCTTTCGCGAAGATTTATACCACCGATTGGCAGTAATCTTGATAAAAGTTCCAGCTTTAAATGATCGTCGTGAAGATATTCCGTTGTTGATTTGCCATTTTGCAGAAAAAATTGCTGGCGAGCACGGATCGAGTTGCAAGAAGTTTTCTGATGAAGCGATCGAATTATTGAAACAATACGATTGGACAGGAAATATTAGAGAATTGCGCAACGTAGTGGAAAGGCTGATAATTTTGGGTGAGCCGCAGGTTACAGAAAATGACGTCAAACTATTTGCGAGCAAGTAAAGAAAAATACGAAAATGAAATTAAAGAAAATAAATCCGAATCTCCAAAAAGGTTTAACTGAATGGGGCATGACAGAAGCCAATGAAATTCAAGAGGACACTTTTTCCATTATTAAAAGTGGTGCAGATTGTATGATTATTTCGCCGGAAGGTACAGGAAAAACATCTACAATTGTTATTAATGTGTTGCAGCAATTAGTTGCCGAAGGGGAAGAATCTCCTCGCGCATTGATTATAGTTGAAGACAAAGCGAAAGTTCTTGAGGTAGAGGAAATGTTTGACAAACTGGGTCAGTACAATAAACTTCAGGTGTATGGGGTGCACGAAAAAGGTGATATGGAATATGATAAAAATTATATATCAACTGGAATTGATGTGCTTGTAGGAACGCCTGAAAAATTAGCACTTATGTTTAGTACTGCTGGTTTTAACGTCAATCGATTAAAAATGTTTATCGTTGACGATGCCGATACATTGCTTAAACAACGTCACGAAACAAAGATGATGCGAATTTCAAATAGTATTATTAAAACACAACGTATTATTTTTACAGATAAATACACGGAACGCGTGGAAGTTTTTGCTGATAAAATGCTGCTAGAGCCAGAGATTTTTGATTACACTGAGGATTAAATTTTTGTACCTTTAAAAATAACAACTAGATTTCTATCAATCACATAAAAATAATATACTATGGCATTAATGAAAATATTTTCGGGAAGCGAAATTTTAGCAACAGCACTTCAAGTAAAAATCGAAGAGGCTGGCATCGACACATTATTAAAAAACAACATTCAATCAGGCAGACTTGCTGGTTTTGGAACATCTGGAATGGCAGTCGAACTTTTTATCGAAGAAGTTGACTTTGGAAAAGCAGATCCTATTGTTGAGGAATTTAGAATGAGCATATAGTTTACAGATGACAGTCTAGACGTGAGTCGTAAGTTGGACATTTTATTTATTAGCAGTTGTGACATTTTGTTGCAGCTGCTTTTTTGTTGTCATAGTTTGAGTACGGCGGATTACTTAAGAGTTAAGTTCTCAAAATTGTTTACCAATAGATCTTCACGTCCACTTAAAAAGGACAATTTTCTTCCGAAGACGTTTTTGCGAGAAGGATGGTCGCGACCCGAGCGAAGCGAACTGGCGAAGCACATCCTTTTCTGGCATGAAATGACAGAAAAGATACAGCAGACACCCTGACCTGAGCCAAAATAAATAGGCTACTTTGCAAAAGTCGTTCTGGAGAAAGGGCTCGCCCAAAAAAAATTCGAAGACGAAAATGCCAATCATATACTAAATTGCAATACGCTGACATTTGTCAGTAAAAAAGTCTTCAAAAATGATTAGATTTGACTTTGTTTTTAAATGATCATAATTATTAATTCAGCCGTGTAGCAATGAATTTTTTCAAAAAAATATTTTCTTCCGAAAAGAAAGAAACTTTAGACAAGGGATTAGAGAAATCTAAAACTTCTTTCTTCTCAAAACTGACCAAAGCGGTAGCCGGTAAATCCAAAGTAGATGACGAAGTACTCGATAATCTTGAGGAAGTTTTGGTGTCATCAGATGTGGGTGTGAATACGACTTTGAAGATTATTAAGCGTATTGAGGAGCGCGTTGCCGAGGATAAATATGTAGGAACGGAGGAGTTAAACAAGATTTTGCGTGAAGAAATTGCAGGATTATTGTCTGAAAATAACACAGAAGATCAAACCGAATTTGTAATTCCTAAAGGTCCAAAACCCTATGTAATTATGGTTGTTGGTGTAAATGGTGTTGGTAAGACAACCACTATTGGAAAGCTTGCAATGCAGTTCAAGAAAGCTGGATACAAAGTGGTACTTGGTGCTGCCGATACTTTTCGCGCTGCTGCAATTGATCAACTTCAAATATGGGCAGATCGTTGCGATGTGCCAATTGTAAAGCAGAGTATGGGATCTGATCCTGCATCTGTAGCTTTTGATACGCTGCAATCTGCGGTGACTCAAAACGCTGATATCGTGATTATCGATACCGCGGGAAGACTGCATAATAAGGTAAACCTGATGAATGAGCTGACCAAAGTGAAGCGTGTGATGCAGAAAGTAATCGTTGATGCGCCTCACGAAGTTTTACTGGTTTTGGACGGATCAACTGGTCAGAATGCCTTTGAGCAAGCCAAACACTTTACCGTGGCTACTGAAGTAACTGCTCTAGCAGTTACCAAACTTGACGGTACTGCAAAAGGCGGAGTTGTGATCGGAATTTCAGATCAATTTCAAATTCCTGTGAGGTATATTGGAGTTGGAGAAGGAATTGATGATCTTCAAGTGTTTAATAAAGTGGAGTTCGTGGATTCGTTTTTTAAGTGATTCTAAGGAAGAAGGGTGTTAGGTTAGGAGAGGTTTGGTTTTACCGGATGAGGTAATTTAAAGATTTAAAGATTGAAAAATTGAAAAATTAGGTTTGAATTAAGTAGTGAAGTTTTTAATTTAGATGACTTTTGATTTTTTTGAACTGAGGTTATTAAGGATTGTGGATTTATTTAAGTTATGATGATTTCACTTTAGATGACTATTGCTTTTTTGAACTGAGGTAATTTAAAGATTTAAAAATTTTTCGCGAATTCAAGAAGCCAAACTTTAAATTTCGAGTTGTATTTTATTCCTGATTTTCGCCTTTTTTTCAATTTGCATTATACATTTCAAAAATATACATTCATACATTATACAAAATACATTTTTTCAGATTCCTCGAATCTTTCAATCTTTTAATCTTTAAATTTTTCAATCTCTCCTTATGAAAAAATTATTTCTTCTACTTTCGGTCGTCTTAATAACTACCAGCTGTTCCCAGGAAATTACTCCCGAAGATATGGAGCATCTAAATGGCTATTGGGAAATTGAGCAGGTCGTATTTGCAGATGGAAATCACAAGGATTATAAGGTGAATGAGATAATCGACCTATACGAAATTAAGAATGATACGGGAAGTCGGCAGAAAGTAAAGCCTCAATTTGATGGAAGTTTTGTGAAAGGTCCGATAGAGAAAATAAAAATTGAGCATCTAAATGAACAAGTTTTTATTCATTACAAAACGGAATTTTCTGAGTGGAAAGAACATATAATCGAACTGAATGATAAAGATTTCATTGTAGAAAACGAGAAAAAAATTCAATATAAATATAAGAGACACGTTCCGTTTAGCGTTAAGTAGTATGGCAAAGAGAGAGAATAATGAGAATACGGTTGGTGAGATTTTAAAAGGAATTCTTCAAGATAATAGATTGCAAACTGGAATTGATGAAGTGGTGGTGCGGGATGCTTGGCGCAGTTTGATGGGCAATGGTGTGAATACCTACACTCGAAATGTGGTGCTGAAAAACGGAATTTTGTATGTAGAATTAACTTCAGCAGTATTAAGAGCTGAGCTGAGTTATGGAAAAGATAAAATTGTAAAAATGATCAACGAAGAACTTCGTCGTGATGTTGTGCAGGAAGTAGTTTTCAGATAAGTTACGAATTTACTAAAATAAATAAAGCCCGTTTTTCAAACAGAAAACGGGCTTTTTTATGAATTGTATTTTCTTAGAATTGCTCTCTTCCAGCAAAGTGGAATGAACCTTCAAGTTCTGCGTTTTCGTTGCTATCAGATCCGTGTACTGCATTTTCTCCGATTGAAGTAGCGTATTTTTTACGAATTGTTCCTTCTGCTGCATCCGATGGATTTGTTGCTCCAATAAGATCTCTAAAGTCTTCTACTGCATTGTTTTTTTCAAGAATAGCAGCAACGATTGGACCTCTAGACATAAATTCAACTAGTTCGCCGTAGAAAGGTCTTTCTGCGTGTACTTCGTAAAATTTCTTAGCGTCAGTTATAGTAAGCTGAGTCAATTTCATAGAAATGATTTTGAAACCAGCTTCTGTAATCATATTTATAATTCCTCCGATGTGTCCGTTTTGAACAGCATCTGGTTTGATCATTGTAAAAGTTCTGTTAGTTGTCATTTTGTATAATTTTTTTGCAAAAATAGGATTTTAAACTAAATATGCTTGGTTAATTTTGATTATTTATAGGTACTTCGAAAATTTAAAGCACGATGACGCTAAATTCTTGTTCCAAAGGCTTCAGCGTTTCAAGAAGTTTGACAATCAGCTCATCGCCGTAATCCATATAATATTCGGAAAAGTTTCCTTTGCGCTCCTGTAAACTTTGATTTGGAAATAATTGATTTTGTAAAGTCGACGCACGATCAAGTTCATCTGCAAATTTTCGTTTCTGTGCTTGCAACAATCTTTTTTCTAAATTCTCTAAACCTTTGATTTGCTTCTTTTCTTGTGCAGCAACCGCGCCTAGGAATGAAGGATCGGTTTGATTTGCAAGTTTGTGCAAATCTTCAAATTGAGTTTGTAAACTTTCTTTTTGAGATGTGAAATCGATTGGAAACTCTGAAAGTTTCTTTGCCAAATCCTTTTTTAAATCTTCCTGCTTCATAAATAGCTGCTTCCAACTCAAATCTAGTTTGTCGGCTTTGTCTGCTTGTTTTTGAGTAGCCAGAAGTACGGAGTTACGGAGTAGTAGCATCGGGAAAGTAATATTTACCGCTTCAAAATAAGATTTCAGCTCAAGCCAATATGCCAATTCTCCACCACCGCCGATGTAGGTAAGATTCGGAAGAATTATTTCTTGATACAAGGGTCGCATTACAACATTTGGCGAAAAACGTTCTGGATATTGCTCAAGCTCTTTTAAGATTTCCGCTTCGGTAAAAGAGATTTCGGTATTGTTAATGATAAATTTATCTTCTTCTTTTATAATTCTTTCACGGAGATTATCGTGAAGGTAAAAGAGATTTATCTCCCTTGGATTTACTTGAAGGTTGTAATCTTTAAAATGTTCCGCGGTTGCCGAAACTTCTTTATAACTGGTGTTATTTAGAAGATCTAATAATGCAAATGGAGCAAAGTATTTCTTCAGTCGGCGATCATCTGAATCGAGAATTACAAGTCCGTAATCTTTAAAAAGTTCGTTGGTAAGATAACGAGTGGCGTCAGCAAGATTATCGTGTTCTAAATATGACTTTTTGAAAAGTTCTTTTAGTTTTTCGGAATTGTCTTGTGGCCCAAGTTTCTCGGCAAATTCTTCAAAAACTTTATCTAATCCTTCTGTAGACAAATGTCCAACCGCGCCGGCACTCTCTCTATTCCAAGCAACTTTGGAAGTTCCGAAATTGAAGTAATTTATTTCTTCAAAATCGTGATCTTCGGTAGCCATCCAATAAAAAGGCACAAAATCGAATTCGGAATATCTTGTTTTTAAAGTTTTAGCAAGATTGATCGTCGAAACTATTTTATACAAAAAGTATAATGGTCCTGTGAATAAATTTAGCTGATGTCCCGTAGTAACTGTAAAAGTTGCTTCACTTTTTAGCAATTCTATATTTTGCGAAAGCAATTCTGTCTTACCAAGATTTTGATATTGCTCAGTTATAACTTCGAAAAGAGTTGATCGGATTTCGCTATTGTAATTCTGCTGTTTTTCTGCAATTTGATCTGAGAAGTTTTCTAGTGTTGGAAATCTATTGTATAATGATTTAAGTTCAGGATTTTGGTTCAGGTAATCTATCATTATCGGTGTAAAATAACCTGAATTCTGATAGCTTATACAGTCGTTTGGCATATTTGAAAGTTTCAAGAAAAGTAAAAAAAATCGAAATGTAAAGTTACAATAAAAAATAGTGGAAATACTTTTGAAACAAAATATTCAAAATATGCTAGTTGCTTCGAATGTCGTATTTTTGCAGTTAATTCATTCTGTTTTGCATAAAAAAGTCTTTTTAATTACTCCTCCATTCACGCAGTTAAACACTCCTTATCCAGCTACGGCTTATATCAAGGGTTTTTTGAACACGAAAAATATCAGTTCTAAACAAGCTGATTTAGGAATTGAAGTAATAATTGCATTGTTTTCAAAAAAAGGTTTGCAGGATTTATTCAGTTATGTCGATGGAAAAGATTTAGAATTGTCTGATAATGCTGCCAGAATTATAGCTTTACAAGACGACTATATGACAAGCATCGATTCGGTAATTGCTTTTTTGCAAGGAAAGAATCCAACTTTGGCTTTGCAAATTTGTCAAGATAATTATCTGCCAGAAGCGAAGAGATTTCAGCAATTATCAGATTTAGAATGGGCTTTTGGGGAAATGGGAACTCAAGATCGTGCAAAACATTTAGCAACATTATACCTTGAAGATATTTCAGATTTGATTGTTGAATGTGTAGATTCTAATTTTGGTTTTAGCCGATACGCCGAGCGATTAGGACAAAGTGCAAACAGTTTTGACGAATTATACGATGAACTTCAAAAGCCGTTGACCTACGTTGATCAGATTACGATCAAAGTTCTTAAAGAGCATATTGAAGAAGTAAAACCTGAATTATTTTTGATTTCTGTTCCATTTCCAGGAAATTTATATTCGGCTTTTAGATGTGCTCAATGGGTTAAGCGAAACCATTCTGCTATCAAAGTTTCAATGGGTGGAGGATTTCCAAACACCGAATTACGTTCTTTAAGGGACGCAAGAGTTTTTGAATTTCTTGATTTCATAACGCTTGACGATGGCGAAGTTCCGATTGAAGAGCTATTAGAAAATATAGATTTTGAAGGTCGAGATATTTTTAAAAGAACTTTCCTTTTAGAAAATAATGAGGTCGTCTATAAAAATAATTCCGCGAAAGCAGATTACAAACAAAGCCTTTTAGGAACTCCAGATTATGATGATTTGGCTTTGGACAAATATATTTCGGTTATCGAAATTGTCAATCCAATGCATAGAATGTGGAGCGATGGCCGATGGAATAAGTTGACAATGGCGCACGGTTGCTACTGGGGAAAATGTACCTTCTGTGATATTTCACTTGATTATATAAAAATATATGAACCGCTAACTGCCGCAATAATCTGCGATAGGATAGAGGAATTGATTGAAAAAACGGGCCAAAATGGTTTTCACTTTGTAGACGAAGCTGCGCCGCCAGCATTGATGCGAGCGATGGCAATCGAAATATTAAAGCGCGGAATCAGCGTTACATGGTGGGCAAATATCCGTTTTGAGAAAAGCTTTACTGCCGATCTTTGCAAATTATTGAAAGCTTCGGGCTGCATTGCAGTTTCAGGAGGACTTGAAGTTGCATCAGATAGACTTCTGGAATTAATTAAAAAAGGAGTTACGGTTTCGCAAGTGGCGCAAGTAACCGCGAATTTTACCGACGCGGGAATTATGGTCCACGCTTATTTGATGTACGGATTTCCAACTCAAACTATTCAAGAAACTGTCGACAGTTTGGAAATGGTGCGTCAGTTATTCGAAATTGGCGTAATCCAATCAGGATTCTGGCATCAATTTGCAATGACAGCACACAGTCCTGTGGGAATGTTTCCAGATGAATACAATGTCATCGCCGACAATAACCAAATCACTTTTGCCAATAATGATGTTCAGTTTACCGATAAGTCTGGAATCGATCACGAGCAATTTAGTTTTGGTCTTCGCAAATCACTCTTTAACTTTATGCACGGAATCTGTTTTGATTATCCGTTGCAAGATTGGTTTGAATTCAAAATTCCTAAAACGACAATACATCCAGACTTTATCGCGGATGCAATTGAGAAAGGAAATTCTCGAGACGTAAAAGGAAGTGCCAAACTTGTATATATAGGAGGGAAGCCTTCGATCAGCGATTTTACTAAAACGAAAAAAGGAAAATCGTGGGAGATGAGTTCACTAACTTTCCACGCAAAAAAAGAAAGTTATTCTATTCAGACTGCGCAAGACGAAGGAAAATGGTTAACAGATATTTTGCCTCAACTTTCGGTTAAGAATCCGAAATTATTGACTTTTCAGGATTTAAAAGACAATTATGAAGAAGCAGGATTGGAGAATTTCGAACTATTTTGGCAGAGCAGAACGATTCAGAAAATAAGAGAAAACGGACTCCTTATATTGTAGCAAGCTTGCTTTTAAACCAAATAAGAAAAAAAACAATATCTTTTCAATACTTTTACATTTTAAAAATACTATTAAATGAGTGAAAAATATCAAATAAAAGTTAATGATACGTTCGACTTTGAGTTGACAAAAGCCGATTTGGATCAGCTTGATGCAATCGATACCGGTCGTGATTCATTGCACGTATTATCCGAAAATGCTCCTTACGAAGCTGAAATTATAGCAGCAGATTTCAATCACAAAAAGTATACTGTTTCTGTCCAAGGCAACAATTACGAAGTTGAGATAAGTAACGAACTAGACATTCTTATCAAAGATATGGGCTTTGAAATTGGCGCAGCCAAAGAGATCAACATGATTATGGCGCCAATGCCAGGACTAATTCTTGAAATTTCTGTTACAGAAGGTCAGGAAGTGAAGCAAAATGACCACTTATTAATTCTTGAAGCAATGAAGATGGAAAATAGTTTCCTATCTCCACGAGATGGAATTATCAAATCTATTGCCGTTGTCAAAGGAGATGCGGTGGACAAAGGGCAGTTATTAATTGAATTCGAATAGACAATGAAAAAAATATTAGTAGCCAATCGAGGCGAAATTGCAATACGAGTAATGAAGTCTG
>JBBSQV010000032.1:0-22822 GCA_038243675.1 Flavobacteriales bacterium | reverse complement strand
TAATGCCTTTTAGAGCCGGCGGAGGGACTCGAACCCACGACCTGCTGATTACAAATCAGCTGCTCTAGCCAACTGAGCTACGCTGGCATTATTCAATAAAAAAAAGTCCGCTATTTCTAACGGACTGCAAATGTATATGATTTTGTTTTTTATTCAAAACATTTATCGATTTATTTTTCTAAATATGTGTTCTTAATTTTTCTTTTCGTTTTATAAGAGATCTTTCTAATGCTTCTGCAGCAGAAACTACCGCCTCTTCAAAAGTTTTACACTGCTTTTGAACTACAAATTCGTCGCCTGGAACATTCATTTTTATATCGACACATTTGTTTTCTTTATCGCTCGATTTTTCTGTTTTCAAATACACATCAGCAAAAACCACCTTGTCATAATACTTCTCCAATTTGTCCATTCGCTCTTGAATGAAATCAACCAATTTTTGATCAACACTAAAATTGACCGCGTGAACATTTACTTTCATACTCTATCCTATTTAATGGTTACTAACTAAACATCATTTTTGCTCTCTTGGATGCGCACCGGAATACGCTTTCTTAAGCTCTGCCAAACTATTATGAGTGTATACTTGTGTTGATGCTAAACTTGAATGACCTAACAATTCTTTTATTGAATTTAAGTCGGCACCGTTGTTGAGCATATGTGTTGCAAAGGTATGTCGCAATATGTGCGGACTTCGTTTTGCTTTTTCGGACACAAGACCAAAGTACGAATTTATTAATCTATAGACAAACGAATTATTTAACTTCTGACCTTTATCTGTAACAAAGAAATACTCAGTTTCAGATGCATTTTCAACTGTTTTTCTAAGCTTCTTATACCCCGCTATTTTTTCTCTTATAATTGGCAAAATAGGAATCAATCGCTCTTTATTGCGCTTCCCTAAAACCTTTATCACATCTGATTGTACATTTTCTAATGTTAAACCAATTAATTCTGCACGTCTAATGCCTGTGACGTAAAAGAGATCAATTATCAACTTATCTCGAACTCCAGAAAAATCATTCGTAAATTCCATATCATTTAAAACTGCGTTCAACTCTTTTTCTGAGAATGGAAGCTGCAATTTTGTTTCAGTTTTTAGAGCACGATGTTTCTGCAGTGGCGTTGACAAATTTACTTCGATGATCTGCAGAAATTTATAAAAAGCTTTGAGCGAAGATATTTTTCTATTGATTGTTCTATTGCTGATTCCAGAATTCACAAGTTCGATAATCCAAGATCGAATATCGGCGTATTGCACATCTTGTAAATTACTTTCTGGAAATAACTTTATATGAAATTCCGAAAATTCATTAAGATCTGTCTGATACGCCAACAAGGTCAGAGGAGAATAATTTTTCTCTTTCTGTAAATAATCCAAAAATGCTTGTTGATTTGTGTTCATCTATTTTATAAGTGAAAGTAAAGTTAGAAAAAAATCGAATGATAACAATTTTTCTGTTGAAAGGTATTAGTTGAATTTAATGGGGATTTTGCGAGAAGGATGGTAGCGCAAATCCTTTGTTGTGGCTTTGCGGAGCAAAAGCCACAACAAAGATTGGGAGTGAACAGCCTGACCGGCGCCATATGGAATTTTCAACTTTTACGATAAAATTTTGGCGTCGGGCTCGCCCAGATAAATACAAAAATCCACTATTTCAAAGACAGATGCCTAAGAAATAGTGGATTTAAAACTTATAAAATAGAAATACTAGTTCTCTAAATTGTCCTTCATGTTCTGAATGTAAGATGCTTTTTGCATTTTCATTCTATTTGAAACTGATGGTTTCATGAAAGCCGTACGCGCACGTAACTGACGAACAGTTCCCGTTTTGTCGAACTTTCTTTTGTAGCGCTTTAATGCTCTATCGATATTTTCTCCGTCTTTAATTGGTATAATTAACATAATGTAGACACCTCCTCTCGTTAAGGGTGCAAAAGTACGAAAGGTATTTCGATAAACAATTCTTTTTTTACCGAAAGTCGAATTTCGCAAGTACAACGCCAAAATGATAAAGTTAAACACTTGCCGTACCGGCGTTCATTTTAGAACTTCGAAACAACTATTCATCACCATCAAGACTGTTCGTTACATTCTTTCTGTTGTACCTGCAAAAAGGATGAGCAGCCTTCACGTAAAACGATCTTAATTTGAAGTTATTTTAAATTTTCGAATTTATTTGACATCCTAAAGTAGAAACGCGGAATTCTAAAATGCAAACACTAAGAAACGAAAAAAGCCGCTCGCGCGGCTTTTAACTATATCTATACAACTGATAAATAAACTTCCTACTGAAACTAAAATATTAGCAAAAATTTATTTAACTGCTGGTTGATAATTTTGTTTATCAATAATCATTTTCGACAAAATTTCCTTCATTATTTCAGAAGTTCCTCCGCCAATCGGTCCTAAACGACTATCCCTCATCAAACGCGCTAACGGATATTCTTCCATATAACCATATCCACCAAGCATTTGTAAGCAACTGTAAATTGTATCGTCAGCAACTTTAGTCGATTTTAATTTCGCCATACTAGCTTC
Source organism: Flavobacteriales bacterium (assembly GCA_038243675.1). Lineage (GTDB taxonomy): Bacteria > Bacteroidota > Bacteroidia > Flavobacteriales > Flavobacteriaceae > Flavobacterium. The sequence goes on along the minus strand of JBBSQV010000032.1, from coordinate 20,280 downwards.
TTTCACGACATATTCTCCATGATTTAATCGCGCAACGGCGTCATAATTAAATAACTTACAGTGCGCGACTTCAGTAGCATGCTCCACAATAGTATGTCGCAAAGCTTGAAACTTACTAATCTTAGTACCAAAGGCTTCACGACTGCTCATATAGTCTATCGTGTAATCTAAAGCATATTCCGCTCTTGCATGTGCATTTACGGCCATAATTAAACGCTCAAACGCAAAATGCTGCATTATGTAAGGAAACCCTTTTCCTTCCTCACCCATTAAATTATCTGAGCTAACTTCTACGTTATCGAAAGCAATTTCAGCCGTGTCAGAAGCTCTCCAACCTAACTTGTTAAGTTTTGTAGCTGTTACGCCTTTCAAGTTTGTATCCATTAAAAAAATACTGATTCCCTTGTTTCCAAGTTCTGGACTTGTTTTAGCTGCAACAATATAATAATCAGCGTAAATTCCGTTAGTTATAAAAGTTTTTGAGCCATTAATTACATATTTATCTCCGCTCCTTACTGCAGTAGTTTTCATTCCTGCAACATCGCTCCCGCCCGCAGGCTCTGAAACACAAAGTGCACCAATTTTATCACCAGCAATACTTGGCGCTAAATAATCTTGCTTAATGCGCTCATCGCCTTCTGCATTTAAGTGTGTCATCGCCAAATACGCGTGTGCCCACATCGCAGCGGCAAAACCTGACGATTTTATCTTTTGAAGTTCTTCTAAAAATATAACTGTGTAAAATAAATCTAAATTCATTCCACCGTAGGCTTCTGGATAATTAATACCGAAAAACCCCATGTCGCCAAATTTTTTCCAAATAAAACGATCAATCGTTCCAGTCTCCTCCCATTTTTCGATATGAGGCACAACCTCCTTCTGTAAAAAGTCTTTTAAACTCTGTCTAAACGAATCATGCTCTTCTGAAAAATATGTTGATCTCATAAAATGTCTAATTTCAATTTTTAGAATGCCAAATATAATGCAATTATCTCAATTTTTTCAATAGGGAAGTCCTTTATTTTAGTTAAATCACTAGCTGATTGTATTGTGCCGTTCATACTTCTATACACAACAATTTTTTTTGCAATATTATAATTGAAATATGGGAACTGCTGCAGCTCTTTTATCGACGCATTGTTGATATCTATTTTTGTAATTTGAGGAGAATTCAATATTCCGAAATGCTTTTTCGTGTTTTCAATAACTTCTGGCGAAAGTCCCCAGATATGATCGATTTGATTCATTGATTGAAATGCGCCAAACTTCTTCTTTTCGGCAAGAATCCGATCTGATAATGCAGGTCCAATCCCGTACACTTTCATTAGATCTTCGGCTGTTGCCAAATTTATATCTTTTAGGATAAGATTCTCGGTTGTTTTGAAGTTGTCGTACTTCTTGAAAGTGTTCGCTTTTTTGTCTGTAACCCAATCAGGAAATTTGAAGTACGGAGAAATTGTCGCAAGAAGTGAATCAGAGACTTTTGTCACTTGCTGAAATTCTCGTGCAGAATTCACATATTGGTTGGTTTTTCGAAAATCAAATAGCCTATCAATTTCAGACACTGACATTCCAAGCTGATAGCCTTTGTAATCTGTAATGAAATTTGGATTGAAGGGGTAAATGTTCCTTTTAAAGTTTTTCTTCTCAATTTTGAGTGAGTCAACCAGCACTTGCATTTTAGTCCACTGATGATCATCTAGTAAAGGATCGTCTTTGGGAGTAAAATCTGCAAAAATATAAATACACTGAAGTGCAAAAATAATGGTAAACAAAACTACGAGTCCACGGCGATGGCTTTTACTAAAGTAGAGAAGCGTCCGTAGTTCTCGAAATTTCATAAAGTATTATTTTATATTCATAAGTCAAAAACAGACGTCCGTTTAGCTCTGATAAGATCTTTTAATTTTAGCCAGAAAGCAAGTGTTAGGTACACTCCAAACCAAAGTCCTGCCGTAACAAACGAAATATAGATGAAGAACAGACGAACCGAGCTCGTGCGCATTCCCAACTTGTCAGCAAGTCGTGAAGCTGCGTCAAAGCCGTGCTTCTCAGAAAAATATTTCAGCTTAAGTATCAAAGACATTTTTTAGGTATTTGGGTCTGCTTCAAAGTTACAAACTTTATAAGCACTTTCATCTCTTTTCAATAATGCAATTCCAACTGCACATTCAAGGCAACGCTTCTTGTCACAATATTCGTTTTTTAGCTGTAAAAGCGATTGCGAATCAAATGCGTTTTCAGCTTTTATTCCATATTCAGAAAATTTCAAAATCGTACTATTATTTTCGGCGGGGAGTTCCCCCATAATTCCGATGATTTCATCTGATATTTCCTTGCCCTGACTTTTAGCGTAAGCAAATTTCAAAGGAACAATCGTATTAATTATTTGAAGCTGAATAAATGATTTGCTCAGCGGTTTTCGTTTCTTCGGACTTACTTTATCAAACTGATAATGAATTTCCCAATATTCAGGAATATTTAAAGTGAGTACCTTTTCTATAGCTTTTATAGTGTCACTCGCTACAATACTTGAGAATAAATTTTGTTGCAGATGATACAGTTGTCCTAATTGCACCAATCTGATTGTCGGAAAATTATCAGGTCGATGTTTAAAGAAACTCGGCTCAGCAATTATACATTCCTTCAATTGATATTTATGCAAACTGTAATCGTATTGCTTTTTAAGTGTTTGATAATAGACCTCCTCTCTCGGCTGATCCAGAAATCCAAGTCGACCGAAGAAAAGTGCAATTAAATTATCGACATCGTGACGTTCTTTCAGAATCACAGAAAACGGAATAGATTGAGCCATTTGCATAAATGCATTTCCATTTGTATTGAGTCCAAAAGATTTTGCCAGCATTACAAACAAGGTTGCTTCCCAATCGTTATTCATTGATTTTAGCAAAATATCGACTTGCAGCAGCTTCCGTTCTAATCGTTCAAAGAATAATCTTTCCTGCCAATTCTTAAGAAGAAAAGAATCGACCGTAGAAATGTCATTTTCACAGAAAATCCAGCGCTTCGGCACCATCAATCTTTCGTAACTATCCAAAGTTGCAGCAGCAACGTATTTTTTGAGTTCCAAAGTTGGAATTACATTATTATCTTCCCGAAAGATTTCCACATCATGCTCCCAAACCACGTGCAGAATCACATTATCGTAAGCCGAATCTTCTTCGTGATGATGCACATACCAATCCGAAGATTTAAGATGAATCTCCACATTTCCCGCCCATTTTTGATTGTCAATGATAATTTGTGCATTGAAAAAATCAGGCCCCGCCAGCTGTGTGTATTGTCCAACGTTCAGAATTTGCACAGATTTACCAGAAGTACATTGCAGATTCGAAATCTGAAACTTCTTATATAACCAAAGATGGTGCAGAAACTCTTCCCTCATCGTAATCTTTTTAGGCTATCTAAAAGTAGTTAAAAAATTGATAGACAACACTTAAGAGTTAATTTAAATTACTTATCAAGACAAATTGCATTCCGAAAGAGTTTTTTTATTTGGGCGAGTCACTCGCCACAGCGTTTTCGGTAAGTAGATTATTTTCTTTTGGCTCCTGTCAGGCTGTCCGTTCCCAATCTTTCTTGTAGCTTTTGCTTTGCAACACTACCAGAAAGGATTTTCTCTTCCATCCTTCTCGCAAAATCTCGGGTAACCACCATGTCTCGCTAAGAAAAAAAATCTCGTTGAGAAAAAAATTTCGAATTTGTATAGTAATTCATAATAAAAAATTGGCCTCAAACATCAAATCGTGATTACTGCAAAACAAAAAAGCCATCGACGTTAAGCGATGGCTTTTACAAATTATATTTAACCTATCAAATTAAATGATAGCAATAAGATCGTGCTTGGTTACGATATGAAATTTATCACGGCCCAGATCAATAAGTACTGCTTGATTGTCTTTTGTAAATAATGGCATCATTGCTTTGATTGAAGATCCTGCTTTCACGATTGGGTAAGGCTGTCCCATTACAGTGTGTAATGGTTTATCAAGAACATCTTTATCTGCGGCGTAAGCTTGGATTAAATCTGACTCATCAATTGATCCAACAAAACCTGTTGTATCAGTTACCGGAATTTGCGAAATTTTGAATTTGCGCATTCTCATTATAGCGTGCGAAACCAATTCTTCTGTTTTTGCGGTAATAAGAGGTTTGTCAATATGAGATTTGATAGTGTCTTCCACAACTTGGAAATCTACATCGAGATATCCCATCTCTCTCATCCACTCGTCATTAAACATTTTTCCCACATATCTACTTCCTGAATCATGAAAAAGCACCACCACTACGTCATCGGCTGAGAAATGATCTTTTAATTGAAGTAATCCTTTAATGGCAGAACCTGCAGAGTTTCCAACAAAAATTCCCTCCTCAAGAGCGATTTTTCTAGTGTAAACGGCAGCGTCTTTGTCGGTTACTTTTGTAAAACCATCAATAAGTGAAAAATCAACATTCTTTGGTAGAATATCTTCACCTATTCCTTCAGTTACGTACGAATAGATTTCGTTTTCATCAAAAATTCCAGTTTCGTGGTATTTTTTGAAAACCGATCCATAGGTATCGATTCCCCAGATTTTAATATTTGGATTCTTTTCTTTTAAATATTTGGCAACACCAGAGATTGTTCCACCAGTTCCAACTCCTACAACAAAGTGAGTGATTTTACCGTCAGTCTGTTCCCAGATTTCTGGCCCAGTTTGTTCGTAATGTGCAATCGCATTTGACGGATTATCGTATTGATTCACATACCAAGAATTTGGAGTTTCTTCAGATAGTCTTCGTGAAACCGAATAGTACGAACGTGGATCTGTAGGCTCAACATCGGTTGGGCAAACAATAACTTTGGCACCAACAGCTCTCAAGATATCCATTTTCTCTTTTGATTGCTTATCAGAAATCACGCATATTAATTTATATCCTTTGACAATCGCCACTAAAGCAAGACCCATTCCTGTATTTCCCGAAGTACCTTCGATAATTGTCCCACCTGGCTTCAATACACCGCTTGCCTCTGCGTCTTGAATCATTTTGACTGCCATTCTATCCTTTACAGAATTCCCTGGATTAAATGTCTCAATTTTAGCCAAAACTAATGCATCAACTTCTTGTGTAATTTTATTTAAACGAACTAAAGGTGTGTTACCAATAGTTCCAAGTATATTTTCTGAATAGTTCATACTATTTTTAATGTTTTAATATTTAATTGTGCAAAGATAGAAAATTGTTTAAAAGCACAACAACCGTTGTATGTTCTCTTAACTATCTATCATTACTGGAAGAAATTCCATACCAGTCCAAACCGTAGCATAAAGTCGCGATAAGGATAGTGCGGCGCTGAATAGAATGTATTACCAGTAAAAGATGAATTGAAATGCTCTGCTTTTACGAAAATTCTAGTTTGTTGAATTCTAAAATTTATGAAAAAATCCAACATAGGAAAATTTCCAATTTCTTTCTGATTCTGTACAGATGATTCTCCTAATAATGGATTATATTCATCTGCATAAAAATTTGTAAAGTAGTTTAAAGTAAATCCTGTCTGAAGGTAAAGAGCTTTTTTAAATATATGATCTGAATAGTACAAAGTATTTCGAGTCACAAATTCAGGAACATTCAAAATATTATCGGACTGCTGTACTTGCTGAAACAGTATAGTATTATCCAGCGCAAACTTTCCGTACCTGATTTCTTTTGCCGCTTCAACGCTTAAATAATTGATTGATTCACCATATTGTTTTGGCGTTACTAACTGAAACTGATCTTGAATATCATCTGTGAAATACAAGTAATCTTTCAAAATTTGATAATTCGCCGACAAATCTAGCCATTGGCTTTTTAAGCTTCCGCTAAAGCTATTAATTTTTTCATTTTTGAAATCATTTGACCAGTTGTAAGCCAAATATGTACTTTGATGCAGATTGTAAATATGATCTGGAATTTTTGAGAGATTTTTATATTCAAAATCAACCATTAATTTGTCAGTGATTTTATAAAGAAGATTTCCTATTATTTCAGAGGAAGCTGATCCAGTAAAGCTATTGCTAACGAGACCATTAATTTCTAATTTATCATTTGCGTAAGAGTACTTCCCTCCTGCTCTATTAATTTCAGTATTTATACTAGAATTAATAATTTGATTATCACTGATAATAATTTTGTTATAATAATTATTATCTCTAAAATCTTCTACAAAAAATTCAAATTTTCCCAAGAACTGGTTTTCATACTCTGCACCTATTCTATTATATAACTTATTATAGCGGCTTTTGTTAATAATGCTGCCCGTCTCACTAGCTTCGCCAAAACGTTGCAACTGCGTTGTACTACCATCGCTTCCTAAAATATTTGAGATAAGAGTTTTCTGTGAAAAATCGAACGTCTCGTATTCGTAATTTATCTGATGATTAATATTCCAATTTGAGCTTGATAATTCTTTATTAATACGAAATGTGTGATCTAAAAAAAGTCGTTTCCCCTTAAGCAATGATTCGGCATCCTTAAAATACACTTCAAGTCTAGGTCTAGAATTAAAGGAAGGATCTTCACTTTCAAAATCTAAATCAGATGTCAGACCGCCATTTTCACCATTAAGAATATCTTGCGCCACAAAGTGTCCATTGGCGACATAGCGTCTATCAAGAGCGGCATAACTAGAAGTAAATCTAAAATTACCTGTACTAGAAAGTTGATTAATATATTTTCCTAACGATCGAAGTCCTTTATAAGCAAGCGAAAAATTAAATTGTGGAGACGTATTCATCGTGATAAAAGCATCTAGATTTTGTCCTTGTTCCATCACGGTTTTGAAATACAATTCTGTAAATGGCGTCGCTACCGAGTAGTAATAAATGTCATCAGCAGTCATATAGTTGAACCGCTTTGCATCGTGCCCTGCAGACGGCAACGTATTATATTTTTGTAAAGAATATTTAAAAATAGTATAAGACTGACCTTCGTTGGCAAATGGCATCAACCCAAACAAATCTTTTCTCAAGTAGTTGTATTTATATTCTGACTGTATCGTTAGAGAAGTATCTACATGCACAGTGTCTCTTTCTATCGTATAAATTTTATACTGATCGATGCTTGCTTTTGGAACATCTGCTTTTTTTATAAAAGTATCACTGTCATCAAGCTTTTCGTCTTGTGCAAATGAAAGCTGCGTACTGCATAGCAGAAGCACAATAAATATTTTCACTAATCTCATAATCTTTATATCGTCAGCAAAAATACATAAAACATTATCTATTTTTATCTAAACTTAAAAATGGGTTCTATTAAAAACAAAAAAGAGTTGCCTTTCGACAACTCTTGTTTAAATAAATTTATTTGGTATTATTCTTTGATGAATTTCTTCACAACAACTTGTCCTTGAAATTGGAATTTCACGAAGTAAACACCTTTAGAAAGTGCTTCAACTGAAACCACATTATTTATTACCGAAGAATTCAATTGAATTTCTTTTCCTAGCATATCCACAAAAGAAACATTTTGAATAGCTTCATCATTTGGAGTAGAAAAATTTAAAGCACTTCTCGTAGGATTTGGGTACAAAACAATATTGTTTGAAAAATCAGAACTTGCAACACCCAAGGTAATTCCAGAAGTACCACTAGCAATTAAAGAAAACACTTGAGACCCTCCTGTTAGAGAACCTTTATGAGTTACTTGGATTGTATAAACTCCTGGCTGTGCATTGTCAATCTGAATTTTTTCAATATTATCTACATTATTGTCACTATCTCTAGTAGCAGCAGCAGTAGGATTTTCTACATCTAATTTCCATGGGAAATAAGTAACTCCGTCTTTAAGAATTTTGATGTCAAGATTATTTTTCAGTCTTGCAGTTCTAATATCTTCTTGATTGTTACCATTTGTGGATCCAGTTGGATCAGTCCAGCAAATTGTAGCCATAACATCTTGCGGGGTTGAAATAGCGAACGACTTCGTAAAAGTTTGATTACTTGTCAATGTATTCTCTTCGATAACTGATGTACTATTTTTTCCAGAGATAATAGTTGCAGCTTTTGCCACATCAATTAGTCCCCATCCAAATTCATAGTCAGGACCAACATTTGATCCAGCTTCTTTAGCTGAATGACAGATTAACCCACGTACAGTTGATGCACGCATAAAAACGTTATTCAAATTATTATAATGATTTTGTATCAGTAGAACAGCGCCAGTTACCCCCGGAGCCGCCATTGATGTACCACTAAGAGATTGATATTGTGCATTTCCCGTATTACCGCAAGAACTTACATTTACTCCTTTTGCTGAAATATCTGGCTTAATCCTTCCATCATCGGTCGGACCATAATTACTGAATGAACTCATCTCCACACTTTCAGGCCCAGTGTAGTTTAAAACTTGGTAAACGGCCGCGACAGTTAAAGCATTTTTTGAAACTCCATAACCAGTTAGCATATCATATCCTTCTTTGTAATCAATTTGATCTAGTCCAGGATTATTACGGTCATTTCCAGCAGCGACAACAATCTGGTAAAATGGGTAAGCATTGGCAATATTATCAATAGAGGCTGCGCCACCATCATAAGATCCAAAAATCCACATTGGAAGGCTTGCTGTATTATATCCATAAGAATGATTGGAAACCAAATATCCACCTTGACCAAAAGTATTCATCTCACCAATGTCACCAGTCCACTCATAGGTTTTTGCCATACCGCCGTGAGCGATACCTTTACGTCCAGAAGATGCTCCTTTTGCAATAATGGTACCCACTACGTGTGTAGCATGTGAGCTATAACCCTGAGCATTGTCACTAAGTGTAACCTTCCCAATTAATTCATTATGCTGGTCGCGAACTCCCGATCCGTCCCAAACTCCCGCAATCATGCCCGTACCAATTACATCTAGGCCTAACTCACCACCGGGATAGAGTGCATTTGCACCCATTGTCAGTGCTGAGCCAGCATTGTTGTTTGTGAAATAAATGGGAATATCTCCACTAAAACGATTTGGAACTTTCTTGTTAACGTCACTGAACTTATAACTTCTGATATATTCAGAAAGTTTTGCTTCATATAATTTAGATTCTAATTCAATTTTTAAATTTAGTTCGGCTATAGCTTTTGAATCGTAAGTAGCAGTAATTTTTGCTCGCTCTTTTGTAGTTTGCGCGACGGCAAGTGAAGAAGCGAGAAGTAGGGTAATTAAATACTTCATGTATAGATTTGTAATAAATTAATAAAAAAGCAAATATAATCAAGAATAGTTAACTAACACTATGTCAAATAGAACTTTATCATCGTAATCACCGAAAAAATGTAGGAAACAAAAAAAAGCTGTCATTTCTGACAGCTTTTATAATTATGTGATTGTAATACTAGTAACCAGGGTTTTGCTGGTAGTTAGGGTTTGTATCTCTATAATATTTCGGAATTGGCATTTGCCATCTGTAGTCACCTGCAGCAATAAAGATAGGTGTAGCAGGAGTTCCTGCTCCGTCAGCGTACTGACCATCAGTTTCGCTTCTTGTCATGTCCATTCCTAAACGCTTCAAAGTAAAGAATCTGTCCATTTCGAAAGCTAATTCAAGTCTTCTTTCTAACAAAATTGCGTCAAGAAGAGCTTGTCCAGTTTCCGTTCCAGCAACGTAGTCAGAGTATCTTTTAGATCTTAACATATCTAGAGTAGCTAAACCACCACCGTTAAGACGGTATTGTGCTTCTGCCATATTAAGCAAAACTTCTTCCATTCTTAAAACTTTGATATCTACAACATTTGCAATACCACCTGGTCTTCCGTCATATTTAATAACATGATTTAAGAATTTACCAGCATATTTAGAATTAGCAGTGTAAGCATTTTTTCTAATGTCAGTAGTTTTGTACAAATCCATAAGCTCTTTTGAAGCTACATACTCTGATTTTCTAGCATTTGGAGATCCTTGAAAATATGAATTGCCTGGTACAATTTTATCGACATCGGTAATTATCAACTTTAAAAGCACACCTTTAGCGTTTGCGTCATCCCAAAGTTGAACGAACTCTTGTCCACTAGCTATTGTTCCCATCGTACCTGCAGCATTGTCTAATGCTAACTGACCATATTCAACAACTTTAGCATAGTCACCCATATATAGGTATACTCTTGACAATAAAGCATCAACAGCAGATTTTGAAGCACGACCCGCAGCTACGCCATTATTATTGGCAATTAGATCTTTAGCTAATAACAAATCTGCCAAAATATTATCATAAGTCTCTTGAACTGTAGGCCTGCTTGGTCTTGCGAATGGCTCAAAAGTTTTTAGGTAGTACATACCTAAAGATCCCATTGCGTCAGATGACTGTGTAGGAATTTTTGAATAGGCACGAACAAGATCAAAATGAGTTAAAGCGCGAATAAATCTTGCTTCACCTTCGACATTATCTCTTTCAGCACCTGCCGGGAGATTTTCAATATTATTGATTATTTTACTCGCCATCTCAGAAGGTCTGTAAGCTTCTTCGAAATAGTCATAATGATTTCTAGTTGGTGTAGACAACCATCTAAAACCATCAAGGTTGGTACCTCTACCACCTGGATTATAAATAAGGTTGTCGGTCATAACCTCTGTGTCAACTAGAAATTCACCAGCATATCCAGCATCGGTTCTCATATAAACATATGCACCTCGAATTGCGTTTTGGAAGTCACCAATACTTTTAAGTACTGTTGCCTCATTTACCGCATTCAGTGGACGAAACGTGATATCCTCTTCTTGACAAGACAAGACAGATAGAGATATCGCCATTAATAAAATTATTCTTTTTTTCATCTTTCTTAAAAATTAACTGTTAAACCAAATAAGACAGTCTTAACTTGTGGATATGAATAACCAGCGTACTGTCCAGGAACTGATGATTCTGTAGAACTTGAAGCATCTTCGTTTTCATCATTACCGATACCAATTTCTGGATCTCCTTGAAACTTAGTCCAAGTATGCAAATTTTGAATAGAACAATAGATTCTTACTTTATCAAGTGGCAATTGTTTGAACATATCACCACCAAATGTGTAACCAAAGTTTAAGTTTCTAAATCTAATATAGCTACCATCTTCTAACCATCTATCACTGATTTTATGAGCATCTACTTTTTTACCGTCTGCATTAGGAATTTGAAATGGTCTAGGAAGAGAAGCACCCGTATTTGTTTCAGTCCAATAATCAAACGCACCAACAGCTTGGTTAGCTTTTACGTCTTTATCTCCATCTGCAAACTGGTCGTATCTTTTCAAGTTCATAATATAATTACCTTCTTTGAAAGTAAAGTCAGCAGAAATATCAAAACCTTTATAGTTAGCCTCCAACCCAAAACCACCTTCATATTTAGCGTAAGGAGTTTTACCTTTTAGTATTTCTTCTTCTGCAACTGCATAATCATTTGTAACACTACCGTCTGGCGCATAGTAAAGTGCGTCACCATTTGCAGGATTAACACCGGCGTATCGCTTTATGTTAAATGTATCAGGTGCATAACCAGGTTTATTAATTGTATAACCTCTAGCTAATTCATCTTCTGGATTATCAGGATTATTCAATTTATTGATTTTTCTGTCAAATTTAGCAGCGTTGGCATAAAGTGAAAGACCATAATCTTTACCTCTCAAGATAAAACCTTTAACTTCCATCTCATACCCTTTAATCATCATATCACCGGCATTTTCAATCGCAGTCCATCCTGTTCCGTTAAGCGAACTCGCGAGGTAGATAAAGTCCTTTCTTTTATCTTCAAAATAAGAACCAGATAGAGCCAATCTATTTTTGAAAAATTGTGCATCAATCCCTAAATCCAGTTTTTGAGCTTGCTCAAATCTTAAATCTGGATTACCAATACTTCCACCACTAATAATAGTACCAGGTTGCCCATATGTAGAATATCCATAAGTAATTTGTGATGTATAATTTCCAGCACCAGCAGTTGAATTTAATTCACCATATGAAGCTCTCAGTTTCAATAAATCAATACCTTTCACGGCAAAGAAATCTTCCTTAGTAATATTCCATCCCAAAGAAGCACCCTTTGCAAATTCCCATCTATCGTTTTCTCCAAGTCTTGAAGATCCGTCGCGTCTACCATAAAGAGATACCAAGTATCTTTCTTTAAAATCATAATTCACATTACCAAAGTAGGAAATAGTTCCAGACTGTGTACGGTTGGAAGTAGCAGTAAGCGGCTTTGTACCGCCACCATAAGGTATATCAGAACTTGCAAATCCTGTTCTTGTTGCTCCGTAACTTCTATAGTTTACATGATTGTATTCTTGTAGTAATATTACATCAAAATTGTGAATTTCATTGAAGTTGAATTTATATGCTAAAGAGTTTGTCCACTGATACTCAAAGTTATCCCATCCCGAATCAGATTTCTGTCCTGTCGGTTTACCTCCATTAAGTAAAAGATCTAGTGTAGACCCAGGCTCAGTAAAAGACTCGCTTTGTCTTCTTTCGTAATTGATATTAAATTTAGTAGAGAATACTAAGTTTTTGTAAAGAGTTAAATTAACATAAGGTCTAACATATGATCTTAAAGTTCTACTTACGCTAGTATTCCTTCTTATAGCTTCTGCGATATTAATATCCTGTAGTGTAGGATTGTAAATAGGATTTCCATCCACATCATATACAACAGCTCCAGTTTCTGGATCTCTTTCATACAAAGGATCGTAAGGGTTATAATCATACATTGCTCTAAAAGGATTTTGTACGTTATTTCTATCTCTTGGATTTGTGTTCGTCTCGTAAGCTGCACCTACAGAAATCCCAGTTTTAAGCCAGTCATTCGCTTGAAAGTCAGAAGAATATCGACCTGTGATCCTGTCGTACCCTTTCATCCCATCAATGATACCAGTGTTTTTGTTGTACCCAACAGAAAGATAATTTTGAATTTTCTCATTACCTCCCGAAACAGAAAAATCAAAGTTTTGGAGATATCCATCTCTTAAAAGATCTTTCTGCCAGTCGTGATCATAGCTTAACATTTTTGCTCTTTCATCATCATCTACCAATGTTGATGGACCTGCTCCTAATTGAGTTTCGTATTGAATTTTTTCTGCAGCATTCATCATTCTATAAGGCTCTTCAATTCTAGAAGTAAAGCCGAAAGAGTTAGAAACTTGGAATTTAGTTTTTCCTGATGCAGAACCTCTTTTAGTTGTAACAACGATTACACCATTACCACCTCTAACACCATAGATAGAAGCCGCAGCACCATCTTTAAGAACGGTAACGCTTTCTACATCATTCGCTGAAATTGCAGAAAATTCTCCAGCGCTCACAAAGGCACCATCTACAACATAAACAGCATTTGCGTTTCCTGATGTAGCACTTACAGCACCACGTATACTAACATAAGCTCTCTGCCCTGGCTTTCCGTTAAGTGCAGTAACCTGTACACCCGCTGCTTTTCCTTGTAGCGCGTTGTCTACAGATACGTTTGGCGCTTGTCTAGTTAGCTCTTCTCCACTTACTACAGAAATTCCTGAAGTTATAGTGTTAATTGATTTTTTGAAATAACCTAAATCCGCAGTAATGATTACGTCATCAAGTAAAACTCCATCTGCTAATTTTGCATTAACTGTAGAAGAATTCCCTACAACTGCTGTAAAATCAGTCATCCCAACAAACGAAAATACTAATACATCACCAGGTTTAGCCGTGATAGAGTATTTTCCATCTAAATCTGTTTGCACACCATTGCTCGTTCCTTTAATTACAACGTTTACGAAAGGAACTGGTCCCGTGGCATCAGTAACAATACCTGATACAGTCTTCTCTTGTGCAAAAGAAAGCTGCATAGTCAACGCTATTAGTAGCGTATAAATCCATTTGAACTTTGATCTCATTATTACATTTTTTGAGTTAGTTATTCCGCAAACTTCCTAAAAATATATTAAATAAAAAAATTTAAGCGTTAATAAAATCTTATTATTGTTGTGAACCATAGCCACTACTAGTGTTTCAAGTCGTTAAAGCCTACGATTTTAGACCTATAAATTGGAAATGTTAAAGGAATTACTCTACTTTTGCAAAAATCAATGCAATGTTACTCTCAAGTTTTTCTCAAATAATACTAGAAGCAGGTACAGATGAAGCAGGAAGAGGATGTTTAGCAGGCCCCGTTACCGCAGCAGCAGTAATCTTACCACAAGGATTTTGCAATGAGTTATTAACAGACTCAAAACAGCTTACGAAAAAGAGGCGCGATGAACTGAGAATACTAATAGAAGCTGAGGCCGTTTCTTTTTCGGTAGTGCATATAAGTCATCACGAGATTGATAAAATCAACATATTAAATGCGTCGGTAAAGGCGATGCAGGAAGCAGTTTTAAAATTGACGCCCCTTCCAGAGTTCTTAATTGTTGATGGCAACAGATTTAAAGCTATAAAAAATATTCCTCATACCTGCATTGTAAAAGGTGACAGCAAGTTTTTGAGTATAGCTGCTGCCTCGGTTCTCGCCAAAACTCATCGAGATGAATTTATGCAAAAACTTCATTTGGAAAATCCACTGTATGACTGGCACAATAACAAAGGTTATCCTACATTAAAGCATCGTGATGCGATAAAAAAATATGGATCGACGCCTTTTCACCGTCAAAGTTTCAGATTATTGCCAGATGAAGTTGAGCAGTTATTAGAATTGTAACTTTAAAATTGATTCTTCACCTCTGCTTCAAAAACATTTTGAAAATGAAAAATAATCCGTTCACGTGTTTTATTCATGTCGACAAAATCAACGCCCAGTTCAACATTTAGTGAAGTAACCGCTTTGCCGCGAATGCCACATGGAACGATATTATCAAAATAGCCAAGATCAGCATTTACGTTTAATGCAAAACCGTGCATGGTTACCCATCGTGAAGCACGAACTCCCATCGCGCAAATTTTTCGAGCAAATGGTGTGCCGACATCTAGCCAAACTCCGGTTTCACCCGGACTTCTTTCTGAAGCTACCCCATAATCGGCAAGCGTTAGAATTATGACCTCTTCAAGAAAGCGTAAATACTTATGAATATCAGTAAAGAAATTATCAAGATCTAAAATAGGGTACCCAACAATCTGTCCGGGTCCGTGGTAGGTAATATCTCCTCCCCTATTAATTTTATAAAATGTTGCAGCTTTCTCTTTTAGCTTTTCTTCACTTAGAAGTAGATGCGAAATATCTCCACTTTTTCCTAAAGTATAAACGTGCGGATGCTCAACAAACAAAAAATAATTGGGAGTTTCTTCTGAAGTTTCTTCTTTTTTATTTCGAGTTTTTACTGCGACAATATCTTTAAAGCGATCTTCCTGTATATCCCAAACTTCTTTATAATCTGCAAGACCTAAATTTTCAAGCAATACTATTTTGTTCATTTCTTTTTTATTTGCACCGCAAAGGTACAGATATCAATAAAGCCAAAAAGGTGATTGTTAAAGATATTTATAAAAGAGCTTATCTGATAAACAACAGAATTTGAATCTCGACGCCCAGACGAGAAATAAAGAAGCGAACATTTCGAGCAAAAAAAATAAATATAAAAGTTCAAGTAATGATAAATACACTATATGCAAAAACACATTCTTTAAAAATTTTTAATTATACTATCTTTGCAGCCTTAAAACACGACCATGGCATTATCAGAACAAGAAATATTACGTAGGGAAGCTTTGCAGCAAATGCGCGACTTAGGTATCGAACCTTATCCCGCAGCAGAATTCAATACCACCAATTATAGCACCGAAATTCTTGAAAACTTTGAAAAATTTGAAGGAAAAGAGGTAATTCTTGCGGGCAGAATGATGTCGCGCAGAATTATGGGTAAAGCTTCGTTTGCAGAATTAAAAGATTCTGAAGGAAGAATCCAAATTTACATTGCACGTGATGACGTAAGCAATGACGAAGGTAGTACGATGTATAATACCGTTTTCAGAAAACTTCTGGACATTGGAGATTTTATCGGAATTCGCGGAACAGTTTTCAAAACTCAAGTTGGAGAAATTTCTATTCACGCTTATGAATTGACTGTCCTTGCAAAAGCATTAAAGCCGCTTCCGATTGTAAAAACGGATGCTGACGGAAAAATTCACGATGCATTCTCGGATCCTGAACAGAGATACCGCCGTCGTTATGTAGATTTGATCGTAAATGACCACGTAAAAGAAACGTTTATCAAACGCACAAAACTGTTTAATGCAATGCGTGAGTTTTTTAATAATAAAGGATATTTGGAGGTAGAAACTCCAATCTTGCAACCAATTCCTGGAGGAGCTGCCGCAAGACCATTTATGACGCACCACAACTCTCTTGACATTCCATTGTACATGAGAATTGCAAACGAATTATATCTAAAAAGACTAATTGTGGGAGGTTTTGAAGGTGTTTACGAATTCTCGAAAAACTTCAGAAATGAAGGTATGGACAGAACACATAATCCTGAATTTACCGCGATGGAAATTTATGTAGCCTATAAAGACTACAATTGGATGATGCGTTTTACAGAAAACCTTTTGGAACATTGCGCACTTGCCGTAAACGGGGAGAGTACTGCGACTTTCGGAGAACACACAATCAATTTTCAAGCACCGTACGCTCGTGTAACAATGACCGATTCTATCAAGCAGTTTACAGGTTTTGATATTTCAGGTAAATCTGAAACAGAACTTTTTGATGCTGCAAAAGGAATGGGAATTGAAGTCGATTCAACCATGGGTAAAGGGAAGTTAATTGACGAAATTTTTGGAGCGAAATGTGAAGGAAATTATATTCAACCAACATTTATTACCGATTATCCTATCGAAATGAGTCCGCTTTGTAAAGTTCACAGAAGCAATCCTGAGCTAACGGAACGTTTTGAATTGATGGTTTGTGGGAAAGAAGTTGCAAATGCATATTCTGAACTTAACGACCCGATTGATCAAAGAGCACGATTTGAAGATCAATTAAAGCTTGCGCAAAATGGGGATGATGAAGCTACCGAATTTATTGATTTCGACTTTTTGAGATCTCTGGAATACGGAATGCCACCTACATCAGGATTGGGAATTGGGATGGATCGTCTAATGATGTATTTGACAAATAATGCTTCAATTCAAGAAGTGCTATTGTTTCCGCAAATGAGACCAGAAAAGAAAGCACTTGACCTTAGCGAAGAGGAAAAAGTGATTTACAACTTGTTGAAGGAAACTCCAGAAATGGCACTTGCAGAACTGAAAAACCTTGCAGGATTGAGCGGTAAAAAATGGGATAATGCTATGAAGGCTCTGACCAAAAACAGTATTGTAAATGTGATTGTTGAAGGTGATATTAAAACAGTTGTTTTAGCCAACTAGTTACTTAAAATGTAAAATTAAACGGAGTCATTCATTATGAATTGCCTTCCATTTTTGTTAATGCTGTTTCAATTAATCAATTACTGATAAGTCATTTATTAACAAAACTTTAAAAATAGTTTGTTTATCAGAATAAATAATTTATTTTTGAGCTAATTAATGAACCAAAACCAACGTTAAAGATGAGAAAAATACTTTCTGTAATAGCATTTATGCTTGTAGTTTCACTATCTGCTAATGCACAAACTCAAGATCCAAAAGAAGCTGGAAAAGCTGACGCTAAAACTTTGTCGGAATATGTTGTAATTAACCAAGATCAACAAGAACAACTAGCAATGTATTTTGCAACTAGACATGACGCTTACCAAATTAAGGGTCTTTCTGACGGTCGCAAGGCAGTTCTGGGTGATTATATTATGAATAATCTTCAAAATGTTCTTACTCCAGCTCAAATGACTAAACTTCAGGCAAATCCAGAACTTCTAAAAAGTTTAACTGGAGTTACTACTGCAAAAAAATAATTATTTAAGAATTGTTTTATTTAGACTATTCTTCATAAAAGATAAGGGCTGTAGATACGAACAATGTTTCATATTTACAGCCCTTATATTTTGACCTATATTTAATTTTATTTCCGTTCTTCGACAAATTTAGCAACCGCCGAAATAGTATGATCAAGATCTTCGTAAGTCAAAGCATCTGTAATAAACCATGTTTCGTAAGCTGAAGGGGCAATATAAACACCACTCTGCAGCATACTGTGGAAAAATTCTTTAAAGGTTTCATTATCTCCGGCAACCGAACTATCAAAGTCAGTAACTGCTGTTGCAGCAAAGTGAACTGAAATCATTGAACCTTTGCGATTGATTGTAAATTCAATATTGGAAGCATCCAAAACTTTGCGAATTCCATTTTCTAGATATTCAGTTTTTTCAGCAATTCTTGTATAAATCTCTGGATCGTTATTTAAAGCTTTCAACATTTCAAGTCCAGCCGCCATCGCAAGTGGATTTCCTGAAAGCGTTCCCGCTTGATAAACCGGACCTAGTGGAGCTAGATAATTCATGATCTCTTCGCGAGCAGCAAACGCTCCTACAGGAAGTCCTCCGCCGATAACTTTTCCAAAAGTTACAATATCAGCTTTTACATTATAAAGTTCTTGCACGCCACCTTTTGCAAGACGGAATCCAGTCATTACCTCATCAAAAATTAGCAATGCTCCGTGTTCGTCGCATAAAGCTCTTAAACCTTCTAGAAATCCTTCGGTTGGCGGAATACATCCCATATTTCCAGCGACAGGTTCAACAATTATTGCAGCAACTTCATTTTTATTAGCACGGAGTAAGTGCGCAACATTTTCTAAATCATTATACCTAGCCAATAGCGTATCTTGAGCGGTACCAGCAGTAACTCCTGGACTATTTGGCGAACCAAAAGTTACAGCTCCACTTCCAGCCTGAATCAAAAATGAATCAGAATGTCCGTGATAACAGCCTGCAAATTTTATTATCTTTTCACGACTTGTAAATCCTCTTGCAAGACGCACCGCGCTCATACAAGCTTCGGTACCTGAATTTACAAAACGTATTTTATCAATATTTGGAACCATTGAAATTGCAAGTTTTGCAATCTCAGTTTCTAGCGCTGTGGGCGCTCCAAAAGATGTTCCCAGCTTTGCGCGTTCTGTAATAGCTTCCACAACTGGATCGTAAGCGTGACCTAAAATCATCGGTCCCCACGAATTTATATAATCAATATATTTATTTCCGTCTTCGTCAAATAGATAAGCTCCTTTTGCACTTTTTATAAATATTGGGGTCCCACCTACGGCTTTAAACGCTCTTACTGGAGAATTGACACCTCCTGGAATTACAGTCTCTGCATCGGCAAATAATGCGCTGCTTCTTTTATACAACATCTTATTTTATCTTTAATGATTGGCCAATTGATATGGCATTATCTATAATTTTATTTTTAACTCGAAGGCTCTCAATGCTGATATTAAATTTCTTTGAAATAGAATACATCGTATCGCCTTTCACTACTTCATAATAACTATCTTCATTCGAAGCGTAATCTGCAAGAATTACTTTGTTACCCATAACTTCGGCGTCATATCTGTCAAGTCTGTAACGCTCAATCAAGCTGATTAGTTTGTCTGGATATTTTGGATCTGTGGCATAACCAGCATTTTTAAGTCCTCTTGCCCAGGCTTTATAATCGTCTTTCTTAAGCGAAAAAAGTGATTTGTATCTAGAGCGTGAAGTCAGAAATAATGCGTGATCGCGGTAGGATTCTGATGGGTGATTGTATTTTCTAAAACATTCTTGCTCACTATCATCATCGTGCTTGACGCTTGGTCCGTCCCATCCTGTGTGACACTTTATTCCAAAATGATTATTTGCATTCATACACAATGTTCCGGTTCCAGATCCTGATTCCAAAATTCCTTGCGCAATGATAATACTCGACGGAATTCCGTAATCGCGCATATTGCTTTGCGCAATTCCTTTGTAACTATTGATATAGGCATTCACTATTTCGGTAGTAACCTGTACTTTAGAAGTTGCAGTCAAAACCTCTGGAGTTGAAGAAGAGGAAGAAGATGCAGTTTTAGGTTTCGATACAACCGCCGTCGGTTTTCGCACAACCGGTTTTCGAGTGACCGTTTTGGTTGTCTTGTGCTTTTTTGAAGAAGATTTTTTCTTAGACTTACTTGCGCCGCAGCTAAATAAAAGCATACTGAACAGTAAAATAAAAATAGTTCTAATCATTGTTTTTAATTGTAGGGAGTTGTTTTTTTTCTAAATACTTATTCATTCCTGTGATTCCTTGCAGACCTCCAGTATGTATGAGCAAAATTTTGCTGTTTTCTGGAAAGTAATTCTTAGTTATAAGATCTACAACGCCAAAAACCATCTTGGCAGTATAAACGG
>JBBSQV010000031.1:0-22940 GCA_038243675.1 Flavobacteriales bacterium | reverse complement strand
TCTAAATAATCCGCGTCACAGACGCTTTATATACGTCTTATAGAAAGTAGGTACTCGTTGTAAACGAGCACCAGAAAGAAGAAAACTTGCAACGAGTGACAAAATCCTCAAACAACTACTCTAAGAATCTCAATAATTCCTTAACTAACGACAATTTAGCTGTAAGAACTTCCCCTTTTAACTTCCTTCTTACTATAGAAGTGAACTGACACCAGAGGGCCTTCGGCGAAGGCAAAAACCTACTGCTCTAAGAATCTCAATAATCTCTTAACCAACGGCAATTCACCCCTAAGAACTTCCTCTTTCATCTTCCTCTTTAATGATAAGTGTTTTGAAAACAGAGTGCCTTCGGCGAAAGCCAAAACATTCTAAGCCCGATAGAAAGTAAGAATGAAATTTCGTATTTTTGAGTTTATCATAAAAAAAGTAAATGAAAATAGTACTGTCACCCGCCAAAACACTAGACTTTGAAACTGCATTACCACTTCAAAAACATACAAAACCCATATTTCTGGATGAAGCAAAAGAGATTCAGCACACACTTAAAAATCAATCTCCAGATGATTTATCCAAATTAATGTCGATTTCGCAAAAATTATCAGATCTAAATTGGCAACGAAATCAAGATCGAAGATTCAATACCAAGATTACTGAAACTTCAAGACAAGCGATTTTTACCTTGGATGGTGATGTTTACAAAGGACTTGATGCTTACACTTTGAGCGAGGAAAAAATATTGGGACTTCAAGATTCATTACGAATACTTTCGGGTTTATACGGGATTTTACGACCGCTGGATGTGATGGAAGCTTATAGATTGGAAATGGGAATTTCACTTCCTGTAGGACATAACAAAAATTTGTATGAGTTTTGGAAACCTAGAATTGCCTCAGCTTTAAATAAAGAATTGAAAAAGAACGAACTTTTTATCAATCTTGCGAGTGTGGAATATTTCTCTGCAATAGACACAAAAGCATTGAAAGTTCCAGTTATAAAACCAGAATTTAAAGATTACAAAAATGGTGATCTTAAAATTGTGGCTTTCTACGCAAAGAAGGCGAGGGGAATGATGGTGCGTTTTATAGCAGAAAGCAATGCGCAAACCGTGGACGATTTAAAGCATTTTGATTATGACGGTTATGGTTTTGATAGTAAATTATCGACCGATACTGATTTGATTTTCACAAGATAAAAAATACAAAATAATTGTTTTATAAACAGTTTGTGCTAAATTAGCAACTCTCTTAAAAAAATGATGATAATTATGATCAGAAAAACAATAATGCTCTCCTTATTATTTTGCGCAACATCGCTGTTTGCACAAGACGATTTGGTCAATAAAGTTATAAATAACGCATCGATTAGTTCGAAATTTGATTTCAAAGATGTGATTGATATTGAGAATTCTCCAATCAAAAATCAAGGATCTGCGGGTACTTGCTGGAGTTATTCTGGAAACTCATTTCTAGAAAGTGAAATGATCAGAATGGGGAAAGCTCCTGTAGATTTAGCGGAAATTTACACCGCTAGACAAGTGTACTTGAGTAAAGCGCGCAATTATATCTTGATGAACGGAAATATGTCACTTGGTGATGGTGGCGAGCCGCACGATGTAATCAATATGATTAAAAAATATGGTGCGATGCCGCAAGTGGCTTATACTAATGAAGATTACGGAAAAGGAAGCTTGAAATCTGCTGCTTTCCAAAAGGATTTCAAAGCAATTTTAGATAGTTATATGAAGAATCCAGATCCGAGAAAAGGAATTTCGTGGGTAAAAGATATCAACGATTATCTAGATAAAACATTAGGAAAAGTTCCAGCCAGTTTTACATATTTAGGAAAAACGTATACTCCTCACACTTTTGCAAAAGAGGTTGTGGGAATTGTGCCTGAGCAGTACGTAGAAATTACATCTTATATGGACAGTCCGTACTACGAGAAAATTCTCGTACCCGTTCCTGATAATTGGAGTTATGATTTTGCATACAATGTACCGATGACAGAAATGACAGACGTGATTGATGTGGCTTTAAAGAATGGATATTCTGTTGCTTGGTCTACAGATGTAACAGAAGATTATTTTAGCTGGAAAAATGGAGTAGCGCATGTGCCAAATGTTGATCTGTACAATATTTCAGATAGCGAACGTAAAAAATTCTTTGACAAACCTGTTCAGGAAAAATTAATTACCGAAGAGATGCGTCTTGCGGGTCTTTACTCCTTATATACTACTGACGATCACGCAATGCAAATTGTAGGAATTGCAAAAGATCAAGGTGGAAAAGAGTACTATAAAATTAAAAACTCTTGGGGTGATAAGAATGACTACAAAGGATATTTGTATGTTTCTAAAGCTTTTGTGCAGCTGAAAACGACAAGTATTTACTTGCATCAAGATGCATTATCTAAAGATTTGACATCGAAGTTAAAAGCTTAAATATTTTTAAAATTATTGCATAAAAAAACCCAATCTCGCGATCGGGTTTTTTTATGCAATAATTTAATTAGTAAACCAAGTTTACGTTGATGGTGAAATCATCGTAAATAGCTTTGTCTCCAAGATTTTCGAAGAAACTACCTGATTTATATTTGATATCATATTTAGTTCTATCAATTTTGAAAGTTGTAGAAGCTGTCGTTGCATTTGCTTTCAAATCAAAAGTTACAGGATTTGTAATTCCTTTGATCGTAAGGTCTGCGGTTACAGCATACATTTGATTTGCTTTTGGAGATACTGTTCTGAAAACCAGTTTTGCATCTTTATAATTTGCAGTATTAAAGAAATCGTCTGCTTTAAGATGACCTTCAAGTTTGCTTTTTCCTTGATCTTCAGTAATGTCAGTTACCTTGATTGTCGGCATATCGATAGTAAAAGTTCCGCCTACAACTTTGTTTTTGCTGAAAATCATTGTACCAGAAGATAAATCAACTGTCCCGTCGTGTTGCCCGGTAACTTTTTCGCCAATCCATTTCACCTGACTTTTGGCCGTGTTGACTGTTTTTGATTGTGCTACAAGAGATGTAGTTGTAAAAGCCAAAATTGCAATGGCAAGCGTCTTTAAATTTTTCATTGTAAAAAAGTATTTATTAAGAATTATGATTTACGTAATTTATCCAACAGAATATTGAGCTGCTGAAGTTCGGTTATATTTAGTTTTAATGAGAGTGTTGCATCGTATAATTCGATTTTCGGGTCTAATTTATCCAGTATATCAAAACCTTTGCCAGTAAGTTTGATTTCGATTTTTCTTCTATTTGATGAGCAGACATTTCTTGTGACAAAATCTTTAAGCAAAAGTTTATCCACCAATCTTGTTGTGTTACTTGTTTTAGCTAACATTCTCTCTTGTATACTCTGCATATTTAGAATTTGGTTTTCCTGACCTCGAAGAATTCTCAAGACATTAAACTGCTCATTGGACAGATCATAAGGTTTAAGAATTTCACTAAAAGTTTCTGTCAAAATCTGATTTGTGATTGTCAAATTCAACAAAGTCTTCTTTTGTAATGAAAGTGGTTTTTGAGCTTTTATAATATTTTCAATGGTCATTTATCGCTAAATATTTGTATATACAAATGTATAGAAACTTTTGTTGCGAAAAATTATAAAAAGTTATTACTTTGTTAATAGGACAAAATCACTTTTATAATTTTATCACTTATGGATTTATCACAAAAACAGTGGACGGAACAAATTGGAACTCAAGAAGATGCTGTAATAATTGACGTACGCACTCCTGCGGAGTGGGCGGCGGGCATAATTCCTATGGCAATGATGATTGATATTTATTCAGGTCAAAATTTCGTAGATACCATTAATAATCTCGAAAATAAAGATACAAATTACTATGTTTATTGCCGTTCAGGTATGCGAAGTCATCAAGCGTGCAATTATATGAAACAGCAAGGCTTTACAAATGTCTTTAATCTTGAGACAGGAATTATTGAGTATCAAGGTGAGATAGTTCAACCTTAATCGTAATTATATAAGGTCTGTGAAACACCCTCTTTTTCGGATTTTATTCTATTTGTAAACCGATCTTACAACTGTATCCGTAAACGATGTAACATTTTAAGCTATTAAATATGGTATATTTACGAGAAGCGTAAAAAACGATAAAATATTATGAAAACTCAGTCTAACTTTCTTAAATCATTACCTGATAATAGTTCTGATACTCAGGCAAGAATTAGATTTATTTGCGTGATAGAGGAGGACTTGGATTCTGAACATTTACAATCTGCTGAAGAGCATTGTGATTCGCATTTAAGTGAATGCGATAGTCAGTCAGAAAAGATCAAAAGATATAATTATTTATGCTATTTAAGGTCAATGGATGATATGGTCTAAAGTCATATTATCTCGCTGATTCATTTCCAATTATCTCCAAAAATATATATGAAAATAATATCCACTCGATATCTTAAAGGCTGCAACGTATGGAGTTCAAATTATAAACCACTTGTGCAATTTACTGTAGTACTGGAAAATTCTAGTAAAGAAAAACTGCAATATCTTAAAAAATTATATCTAAGTTTAGAATCCTTGAGAAGCAGTACAATTGTTTTTCAAAATGATCAGGATCACACTAG
Source organism: Flavobacteriales bacterium (assembly GCA_038243675.1). Classification (GTDB taxonomy): domain Bacteria; phylum Bacteroidota; class Bacteroidia; order Flavobacteriales; family Flavobacteriaceae; genus Flavobacterium. The sequence goes on along the minus strand of JBBSQV010000031.1, from coordinate 18,344 downwards.
TTGCAGCGATAAGGAATTGTTTATAATTCTGCTTTCAAAGATTGGTCTACTTCTACAACCAGAAGACAATCAACTTAATTATTATTTTAATTTCAGATCGGCTGCTGCAGACAATACTTTTCTATTTGTTTTTGGATATCAAGATTTTGAAACAGCTAGGTATATCGTAGACCTTATAAAAAATTTAGCAACAAATTTAGAAGAAGTTGCTGATTTTGATATTTCTGAAAAAATTGCGGAGATTAACGAAATCTACTTCGGCAATTTATTAGGACCCAGCACTGCAAGTATTGTCCAAGCTGCAGAATACAGAGGTATTCCTTGGCGAAAATTCGGAAAATATTCAAAAATATATTTAGGTTACGGTGATAAGCAGGAGCAATTTCAAGCGACAGTTGCGCAAAATACTTCATGTCTTGCCGTAAATGACGCTGGAAACAAACAAAAAACTAAAAATTTACTTTCGGCAATGTTTATCCCGGTTCCTGCTGGAACAACTTGTGGTTCAGAGGAAGAATTAAACAATATTATAGAAAATCTTGATTATCCTTTAGTTATAAAACCTTTGTACGGCAATCAAGGTAAAGGCGCGACGATCAATATTACATCTTGGACTGCTGCACACGCAGCATTTTTATTCGCTCAAACAATTTCAAACACTGTATTGGTTGAGCGTTATACAAAAGGTTCAGATTTTCGTATTTTATTAGTTGATTATAAAGTTGTGGCTGCTGCCAAAAGAAATCCGGCTCACGTCTTGGGAGATGGCGTACATTCAGTAAAAGAATTAATTGATACAGTGAATCTTGATTCAGAACGAGGAGTGGGACACACAAAAAACCTCACTTTAATCACTATTGATCAAGACACTCACAATATGCTCCTGAAGCAAAATACTACTTTGGAAAGCATTGTCGAAAAAAATGTAATTATTATTCTAAAATCCACTGCGAATCTGAGTACGGGTGGAACTGCCGAAGATGTAACTGACACTATCCATCCCGAAAATATTAAGCTAGCTGAAAGAGCAGCTAAAATAATGGGGCTAAACATCTGTGGTCTTGATTTTATAGTTGACAATCTAGAAGAGCCAATTTCAAAAAATAACGGTGTCATTATAGAAGTAAATGCTGCACCTGGATTCCGTATGCATCTTGCGCCAAGTTCAGGACTTGCGCGACCTGTTGGAAAATCAGTAGTAGATATGCTTTATCCTGATAATTCACAATTTAGAATACCGATAATTTCGACAACTGGCACCAACGGCAAAACTACTATCACTCGAATTATTGCTTTTATAACAAAAACAGCTGGTTTCCATACAGGATATACTACCACTGACGGAATTTATATCAACGAAACATTAATTGCTCGAGGAGATATGACCGGGCCAGGAAGTGCTCAACTTGTACTTACAGACCCTACTGTTGACTTTGCAGTTTTGGAAACCGCAAGAGGTGGAATATTGCGTTCTGGTCTATACTACGATCAGTGTGATGTTGGAATAATTAGTAATATTCAAGGAGACCATTTAGGACTTCATAATATTGACACTTTAGAGGATTTAGCAAAAGTAAAAGGCGTCGTAGCACACAGTGTCAAAAGCGATGGATGGGCAGTTTTAAACGGAAGAGACGACAATTGTATTAAAATTGCCAAAGATCTGAACTGCCGTTACGCATACTTTATTGAGAAGTATGATGAGCAACTTATTTCATCATTTGTTACGATGAACATTCCCGCTGCATATTTTCAAGATGGAAATTTAACGATTGTAAAAGATAATATTTCAACAATTATTGCTCATACTAATGATATTCCACTGACTATAAACGGTACTTGCGGATTTATGATGGCAAATACCTTGGCAGCTGTGCTAGGTGTATTTTTACAGGGTATTGAGACAAAGTATATTACTGAAGCTTTGGCTAATTTTTTCCCAGACAGTATGAACACGCCTGGGAGAATGAATCACTTTAATCTCAATGGCTTTAATGTAATTGTTGATTATGCTCATAATGTTCATGGTTATAAAGCTATGAAAGAATATTTACGACAATTTGAAAAGGAGAGATTAATCGGAATTATTTCGGCAGTAGGAGATAGAAGAGATGAAGATATTGTCGAATGTGGTTTGCTTGCGGCTCAAATGTTCGATTATGTTATTATAAGACAAGAAGCAGACTTAAGAGGTCGAGGTGGAGATAATATTATAGAATTACTTAAGAAGGGAATTGCTTCTGCAGATAAAGAAATTACTGTTGAGGTTATAGAAAATGAGAACTTGGCGGTGGAAAAAGCACTGGAAATTGCGAATAAAGGAGAAATTGTTGTAGCTTTAAGCGAAATGTATCAAAACGTAATAGACATTATACAGAAACATAAAGCTCAAAATTAATTAATTCTCTTAACATTCACAGTATGAACCCTGAACCAGAAAATAGCTCACAACTTGCAGTCTTCCAATTTCCAAGCAGACACGAAGTTTCAAAAAAAGTAATTAGTACTAAAACTATTCAAGAGAAATACCATATAGATCACAATGGTAGTCGAGCACTGATAGATAAATATCTAATCAACGACAAAGCATATTCTGATACTAGTAAAAAGAATTTCATCAAAACGGTGTCTTCTTTTCATCATGCAAAATAAAAGGTAAAATAGTATGACTTAGGTCATCACTTCTTTGTGTGTGAAATACTAATTTTGGAAATATTTTTATAATATGCAGATAGATATTGATTTGCTCTTCACTTGGGGTGCAATTGTAAAAAGCTATAAGAAAGGAGAAATTGTTTTTGACGAGGGAGATACGGCTCTTTATTATTATCAAATAATGCAAGGGTCGGTGAAAATGTTTAATTCCAACGACGCCGGAAAGGAATTTACGCAAGGTACTTTTACTAATGGTAGATGTTTTGGCGAACCGCCTTTATTTATTGATGAAGTTTACCCATCTACTGCAATTATTTTGGAAGATTCGACGATTATTAAAATCTCAAAAGAAAAATTTCTCAAAATTTTAGACGAATATCCTGATGTTCAAAAATCGATGTTACGACTATTTGCTAAAAGAATTTACGCCAAATCCACTGCTGCAAAATTCATTATAAATAATAGTTCGGAAAATCGAATCTTAGGTTTTATTGCAACAGTAAAGAAAAAAGATTTAATTCCCGATGATGAACTGTACCTCGTGCCATTTACGAGGCAAGAAATTGCAAATCATACCGGTCTGACTGTCGAAACAGTAATCAGAGTATTATCAAAACTCAGTACACGGGGAAAAGTAAAAGTTATCAAACATAAACTCTACTACTAAAATGAAATTTAATCTGCAATTCTGGCTAAAGTTCAGCCTTATCAATCTTTGTCTTGTCGCTTTTGTGGGCGTAGTAATGCGTTATAAAATTGGTTTTGAATTTCCATTTCTAAATCAAAAAAATCTACAACATTCCCATTCCCATTTTGCTTTTTCAGGTTGGGTAAGTCATACCTTAATGGTTTTACTGATTCACTATCTTACTTCAAAACTTACTGAAATTAAGACCAATAAGTATAAAATTATACTAATTTCCAATCTTATTGTTTCTTACGGAATGCTTATTTCATTTGTGATACAGGGCTACGCATTTTTCTCTATCACATTCTCAACTTTGAGTATATTGATATCATATTTCTTTGCATTTTATTATTACAAGGATTTAAAGAAGATAATAGTTCCAGGAGTTGCAGTGAAATGGTTTAAAGCTTCATTACTTTTTCTAATTATTTCATCTGTCGGCACATTTGCGCTTGCTTATATGATGGCGACAAAAACAATGACCGAGCAGCCATATTTAGCTTCAATTTATTATTATTTACACTTTCAATACAACGGTTGGTTTTTCTTTGTGTGTATGGGACTTCTTTATGATTTTCTAAATCTCAACAGACAAAAATCATTTTACACATCAGCCTTTTACATTTTTGCAGTCACCTGCATTCCTACATATTTACTGTCAGTATTGTGGTTAGAGTTGCCAATTTGGATACTGATCATCACAGCTATCTGTGCGCTTTTGCAAGTGTACGCATGGTTGCGACTATTAACTATAATAATAAAAGGGAAAATTTATAATTTTAAATCTTTTTCAGTTTGGTTGAATATAATTATTTATCTCGTAGGCTTTTCACTGAGCGTTAAACTATTGTTACAATTGGCATCTACAATTCCTGCATTGAGCACCCTAACTCAAAGTTTCAGACCAATTGTGATTGCCTATTTACATTTAGTTTTACTAGCGGTAATAAGTCTATTCCTCCTATATTACATCTATGCAAATAAATTTTTCGCATTTACAAAAACGGCTTGTTCAGCTTTAGTGTTATTTACGATCGCTGTGTTTTTAAATGAATTAGTGTTAGGAGTGCAGGGCATTGCAGCTTTTAGTTACACCCTAATTCCTTATGTAAATGAAAGTTTATTTTTTATAGCGGTGCTGCTCTTAGCATCGATGTTTGCGTTATTTATTAGTTCGAAAAAAGAAATTTAATAGACTTTTATGAACTATGACACTTATCATAGAATTCAGAAATTTATATTCTTTTCTTTACAGAATAATTCTAAAACTCTTGATTATGAAAAAATCCATTAAAGTACTGCTATTCGCAATTTTTGCTATATCAGTTAGTTGCAAGCAAAATAATGAAAATCTTGAAGTAGATGTAGAAGATACTACTACTGACCTAAATGTTGGACAATCAGGAGTTGTAGATGCTGATTCTAAACCAAATATTGTTCACACTGCTGTAGGGAGTAAAGATCATACAACTTTGGTAGCAGCGCTAAAAGCCGCTGGGCTTGTCGATGCACTTAGTAATGCAGGACCTTTTACAGTATTTGCACCTACCAATGCAGCGTTCGATAAACTTCCTGCTGGAACTGTAGATGGATTGCTTAAGCCTAACAAAAAAGACGACTTAGAACACATTCTTGGCTATCATACTTATGTAGGTGTGCTAAAAACGGACTATATGGAGGATGGAGATGAATATGACATGGTGTATGGCGGCAAAGTTAAGATTACCAAGAAAGAGGATCAAGTGCTTGTTAACGGGAGTCCCATTGTTGGATCGATTGAAACTGCAAATGGAATCATACATGTAATAGGTGATGTATTATTGCCGAAATAAAAAGTTTAATTATTAATTCACATAAGCTTTTATTAGAAACGCGGACTTTTAAGTTCGCGTTTTTTTTGTGCTACATTCTTAGGATTAAAAGTAATCAAATCTATGATTTAGCAGCAACGAACGCTCAGTAATTAATACGTATGACATATATCATTCTTTTTAAGACTTGATTCTTTTACATTCGCAGTCATATCAATTTAGTTTATTATTTTATGAAAAAGACAACAAATAGTCACACGTTTCATATCCCAGTCATGGGTCTTGCATACACCATTGACAGCCCGATTCGTGTAGCTCACTTAGGAATTGCTTCGGCAGTATCCATAACGGATGATGATCTTATAGAAAAAATGAGATCGTTTTACAGCAAAAAATTTTCTATTCCTTACCAAGAAATCACACAAAAGATTCATGATTATAGAGCTGAGAGAATTACTCACTATCTAGATATGATGGATACAATTGTAAAAAACAAATTGGAAGATTTCAAAAGTCAATTGGTAGAAAGCAAGGAGCAATTAGAAAGTTATATCGCTATGCTACCTTCACAATCTGCTCTAAGTGAAGGATTGCAAACTTTTTTAGATGGTGGAGTTGCCATTAAAGAATCTTTGAAAACGTACCTTGATGAGAATCTTTTTCCGGGAGCAATTGATGTCAATATTATGACAAAGATTGACAAAGAAAACTTTATCGGTGATGTCAAACAAGATGTAATTTTTAATGATGCACACGCTTCTTTAAGAGGATTTGCGAAAAGTAAATTGACTTCGTCAGTAATACTTTCGGCAGGAATGAATCCAAGGCTGTACGGATATTTTGAGCATTTTAATGAATTTTACCCAAATGCAGACGGTAATGTTAGCAAGAAGATTATTTTAAAAGTTAGCGATTATCGTTCAGCAATGATTCAAGGGAATTTCTTAGCAAAGAAAGGACTTTGGGTATCAGAGTATCGAATAGAGTCAGGTCTTAATTGCGGAGGTCACGCCTTTGCAACAGACGGACATTTGATGGGACCGATTTTGGAGGAATTCAAAAATAAACGTTCAGAGCTTGTTGCATCTGCACACTCGCTGATGGTTAAAGCTTTAGAAATTAAAAATTTTCCTGTACCGGCACAACCATTGCCTTTGACAATTACAGCACAGGGTGGAGTAGGCACGTCAGAAGAGCACGATTTCTTACTTGATGAATATGATGTCAGTTCGGTAGGTTGGGGTTCGCCTTTACTTTTGGTTCCAGAGGCTACTTCTGTGGATATAGAGACTAGAGGAATTTTAGCGAAAGCGAAAGAAGAAGACTTTTACCTAAGTGATATTTCGCCTCTTGGTGTTCCGTTTAATACTGTAAGAGGAATGAGCAACGAGTATTTCAAACAATCGAGAATTGAACAGAATAAACCTGGAAGTTCTTGTCCAAAAAAACTTTTGGCTCTGAGTAAAGAGTATGGAGAGCATGGAATATGTTCAGCTTCTAAGAAGTATCAAGATTTAAAACTTGCGGTGCTTGAAGAAGAGAAAGAGACAATATCTCAAAAGGAATTTGAGTACAAAAAGGTGAAGATTACTGAAAAAGCCTGTCTTTGCGTAGGTCTTGCAAATGCGTCTTATCTCGAAAATGATATTAAAATAAAAGGGCAACAGCAGGGAATCGTAATTTGCCCGGGTCCAAACTTGGCTTATTTTGATAAGGAAGTTTCGCTTAACACTATGGCGCAGCATATATACGGAAAAATAAATATCATCAATGAGACAATTTCTAGACCAAATATGTTTGTCAATGAAATTAAAATGTATGTAGATTATATCAAAGAAGAGCTTTTACATCTTTCAAAAAACGCACCCGCAGCACAAATTAAAAAGCTGAAAAATTTTAAAGCCAATCTCCTTGAAGGAATTAATTATTACAACCATTTATTCGAGCAATCTTCATATTTTAATGATACCAAAGATAAAATTAGAGAACAGTTAAAACTTTATTCGATGGAAGTTGACGCATTGTCTATAGAGAAAGAGATTGCAGTTTTAGCATAGAACCAAACATTATAAAATAAAGAATCCCGGCCTAAATGAGCCGGGTTTCTTGCTTTTAAAAAGATAATGTGATGTTTATGCGTAAGCCATTTGAGATTCCATTTGCAAAGCTTGAGGAAATAAAATGTTATTTTCTAAGTGAATATGAATGTGCAAATCTTGTTCAAATTCGTGCAGCATTGCATAAGTCACTTTGTACGTATTGCACGCATCCGCAGGTGGCGTATAACTATTTGTTAGCACAGCAATTTTTTCAAGACGCTCTCCTTCATGCTCATGCTCGGCTTTCATCATTGCAATTGGGTTTGCAACAGAACCAAATCCAGGTTGGTCTAATTCTGAATCATTCAAATTACTAGCAACCATTTTTTTGATAAACGGAAATAAAATTTGCTCTTCTTTCTGCATGTGTTTTCCCAGTTCGTCTGCACAACCTTTAAATAATTCGGTGATTTCGAATAATTCAGGGTGTGTATGTCCGTGAACCTTGCAAAGTTTTTCTAGGAATGCTACCAATATTGGAGATTTCTCTGATACAAAACGGTGGTGCGTTTTCTCAATATAATCTGCCAATAAATCTAAAGGCCAGCTTGTAAAATCAATGTGACCCGTTTGCGAAGTCTGTAATAATTTATCTATTTCATTCTGAATTTTATTGGCATCCAAATCTTTTTTGGTACATGCCTCTTCAATACTGCGGTTTCCTTTGCAGCAAAAATCGATGCCATACTTCGAAAATATTGCTGCTGTTCTGAAATCTTGCGCCACATATTCTCCAATTGTTTTTTGATCTTGAATTGTCATAATTTTATATTTTTAGAAACTGTTATAAGTTGTTTTTAATACTGTAAAAATAAAGGATAAGTTTGTCCTTTTCTATGACCTATGTCATATTAAGTATTTTTTTAAATAGAATAAAAGCCTTTAAAATAGCGGATTTAAGGAAGCATTTGTTTAGATGATCAATTTAAATTGGAAGATTTTTTTCTTGTTTTGGACACAACCTTCGCCAGAATGTTATTTTAATATTCAATATTTCGTTTGGCTCAGGTCAGGCTGTCCATTATATCTTTGCTGCCAGAAATTTAATTTTACAATTAAGAAATTATTAAAAGGCAGCAAAGTATGTCATTCCCATACCTTGTGCGAGAGACTTTTTGTAATCGGCTGATAGCCTTTGATAAGTATAATTAAGTATAAAATTCAGGAAATCATGGGAGTTTCTGCAACATTGATTATACATAGAGGGAGGAGCAGAATTTCCATTATTTTAAAAAGACAAACGCCTCATTTCGAGATTTAGTGAATATTTAGATCCTCGATGGATTTTATAAAAAGCAGTTCTGTGTTTTCAAGGTACAGTTGAGAATCGCAATATCTTTAAGGTTTTCAGCACAAAGAAATAAATCCTTCACCAAAAGGAATTGAATAAATTGACAAGTATTACCAGCATCTGGCTTCCAAAAGCTACAGTAAAAAAGTTGCATTTTTGAGTTTCAGTCTTAGCGATATTAATTTAGTTCAAACTTTTACTACCTATTAATTTGACCTGTTTAAATCCTTTCATAAAATTAATCTATGATAATACGATTTAACTTTCAACAATCTTAACTAGTTTCTACGAATGAATGTTAAATTGTTTCTTCAACATATCCGCCACCTTACCAGTTGGATCAATAGGTTTAACTTTATTAACTTTTACTTTACGATATGTTATAGACAACCTTCTTTCTCGATAATGAATTTCACCATCAATAATGTCTTTTTTTCTCGGAGGGATTGAATGTTTCCATTTACTTCTTGCATCATCTTGCATAACGTATAAAGAGCGTCGGGGGATAGCAACATCTACCACTTCGGTACCATTGTTTTTTATAAAGCGCATAACGCAGCCACTTCCAAGATTGACGCCACAAATTTGATTATCAAAATAATTCCTGTCTTTATGAGGTCTGATTCCTTGACCGGGCATATATTCATTTATTATAACTTGGTCCGACTGTTCCTGCAAAATTTGCCGATCCACTATGTTTTCTGATAATTTGTAGATCATTGGCGGAATAGTAACTGGAAATTTCACAAGATCATAGGGTGCTTCCAATTCATTGCGGTAGCCATAATATTGCAACCGTCTATCATAATCAACAACCCATATTTGAGCGTCAATTTCATCAATTAACTCGCGTTCCATTGATTGACTTACAAAATCATGCATGAGTACTAATCCTGGCACTTCCATAATGTATGTTTTTTTATAAAATTTCTTTGAGATATTTGCATTTAACTTTTAAATGCAGAATTTACGACACTGCAATATAGGGGACAAAAAGCTTTTAAAATTTTCGTTAATTACTGTAAGTTGAATTTAAGATAAAAAACTCAAAAATAAAATATAGCTGTTCGCTTTTTAACAGACAGTAAACAAGAAAAACACACTTATCATTAATTTAAATGCAACATAATAATGAAATCTCAGTGCAACAACGGTATCTTAAATGACTATTATCTATTTTTAATTTTGCTAATAAAAATCAGTTTAGAGAAAAATAATGAACTTTGTAATAAGGATGTGCAAAAGAATTAGAAATATGTATTTAGTATGTTTATCGACTGTAGAAGGATAAAATATCTTATTGTAAATTTATAATCAAAAAAGTGATGAACAATATTAAGTAAATAATAGCCTTACTTAAGAAAGTATGTTTATATCGACAGACACTGGCCACAGAAAAATTCTCCATAGTAAATTGCTGAAACCATCATGAAAGTAAATAATCGTTTATGTTTCAACTAACTTACCTCTCATCTGCAATACCTAATTATTAGCTATAAAAGATTCAAAATGAGATACAAGTATTTGGATACAATTGCGTAGTATCACTGATTGGTTTTAAGATACGAACATGTCTAGGCTGAATTTGAATGAAAAAGCTTATCCGATGTATTTCGATACTCGTTGTAAGTTTTTAAACTGCAAATTACCGAAATGCCCTAGCCCTGATGGGAACGGCATCCTTTTCTGCCGCTTGTTTTCGGCAGGAAAGATACAGTGGACAGCAGGAAAAAGCTCCAAAAAATACAAAAAATCAGTCTTGATGTGAATTGTTTAAATGGGAATTAATTTTACTTTAGTTGATACCATTGCGAAGTGGCAAGCCTTTCGACGACTATATAAAAAATATTTCTACTTCTGATTTTAACCACTCTCAGTTTTGGTAATTTATCTGCTCAGGAGACCATATCGGAAACTGAAAAACTAGCATCATTTGCTAAGACATAGAGTTTTTTAAAATATTATCATCCGGAAGTTGCCAAAGAACCTACAGTTGGGATGAGGAATTTATCAAGTATCTCACAAAAGTTTTAAATGCCACCAATAAGCAATCTTTATCTACTATTTACATCGTTTGGATTGACAGTTTGGGTAAAATTCCAAATTATTTTGATAGTAAACGTACAATCAATAAGTAGATCTGAGTTTACGGCAATGGCTTTCCAGACCGCTGACAATGTTATTACTGTTGGAAATCAAACCCCTGGAGCCGACAGAGACGCAGTGAATTTCGAATACTTAGGTGGTTTCAAAACTTTAATTTTAGGAAATGGAATTCTATATCCTGACGGCTCGCAGACGCAGCGTACGGGTATTAAGATTTATGTCGAAATTAATCCAACTATTAAAGGTTTGAAAGTAGGACGTGGTGAGGTTTTTGGAAAAGGCGATCGAGCTAGCTTTCGAACAAAGAGATTAAGGCATAAATTACAGATTTATTTAAAAGCTACAACATTATTAACAGAAGTTCTAAAAGCCGAATCTTACTAGTAGAATTAAAAAATTAGTAGTAGATTAGTTCCAAATTCCTGGAAACTTATTGAATTACTACTAGTTTAAAACTGAGGATAATATGTATCAACTAACTTACCTTTCATTTGCAAAACCTGATCTTAAGCTCCAAGATCTAGATGATATTCTTGAAAGTGCAACTACTGCAAACGCTGTCAGAAATATTTCTGGCTGTCTTATTTATTATAAAGATAGTTTCGTTCAAATCCTTGAAGGAAGTCAGGAAGATGTACTTTACATCTACAAAAAGATTGAGACCGACCCGCGACATCATTCCGTAACAATGCTCTGGGAAAATGAGGTAGACAACAAGTTTTTTGAGGAATGGAATATGGCATTTTACCGTCCCGATAACAATAATGTCAAAGATTTCGTGAATAATTTACTAATTCTCTCTAAGCTTTCGGATAAGTCTTCAAGTTCTTTATTAAGTTTTTGGGTTACTGTAGGCAAGATTTTACGCGATGATTCAACACGGAATCATCATATAGCATACTAGACATTCCAATTATGTTAGGACTATACTTTAACCACTAATAAGAGTTTTCTTTTTATTCTGCTGTGGGTCTCGCCTAAAGAAATAAAATTATTGAAATTCAGTTGATTATAAATATTATCGTGTTGTAAATGAAGAGAAATACTGGGAAATCATTTTCTCGTTATATTTGAAGACTATGGCTTTTAGTGCTACAACCCAAAATATATCTTTTTCCTGCCGCAGTTTCAGTTGACTTATATTTTTCGAATTAAAAATCAAAGCCGCAATAAACTCGCACACAGAACACAAAGTGCATGCTACTCAAAAACATAATAATCTTACTAGATTACACTACTAAATCATATTAATTTTATTCATAAAATATTGTAACTTTACAGAAGCAAACTCCAAACAAGCAGTTAGAATTAAATCAATTTGCTGCGATTAACACTTTCTCTGGAAATTCCCTTAACTATATTTCAATTATGCGAAACTTTTTTTTATCATCAACGGCTTTTCTACTACTATCATTGGCCTTGGCCTACTTTTTAGGGTCTGGCTGGTATATTCTTTTTGCGATTGTATTAGTCCTGACAATTATGGGCTATTACGATCTTATACAGACAAAGCACACACTTATGCGAAATTATCCCATATTTGGCCGATTGCGTTTTGTATTAGAAGAATTACGTCCAAAAATCTATCAGTATTTTGTAGAATCAGATATTGATGGGCGCCCCTTCAATCGGGTAGATCGCTCCACAGTATATCAAAGAGCAAAAGGAGTTCGCGATACTATTCCATTCGGAACACAACTTGACCTCTATGCCGAAGGATACGAATGGCTTTGTCATACTATGTCACCGAAACCTTTTGACACTATAGATCATGATCCACGAATTATGATTGGGAATAAGGATTGTACACAACCATATTCTGCCAGCATTTTGAATATTTCGGCAATGAGTTTTGGCGCCCTGAGCGAGAATGCGGTTCGAGCATTAAGCGCAGGTGCCAAAATTGGAAATTTTGCACATAATACAGGAGAAGGTGGATTGAGTCATCATCACTTAGAAGAAGGCGGGGATTTAATTTGGCAAATTGGTACAGCTTACTTTGGTTGTCGAGATGAAGAAGGAAGGTTTGATCCAGTACTTTTTTCCGAAAAATCGCAGCAGCCCAACGTAAAAATGATCGAACTTAAAATTTCTCAAGGTGCGAAACCTGGACATGGAGGAATACTTCCGGCGGAGAAAAATACGGAGGAAATTGCAAGAATTCGCCATATAAGACCTTTCGTCAAAGTATCCTCTCCACCTTATCACACAGCTTTTGATTCCCCACTCGGGATGGTGCGCTTTATTCAAGAACTAAGGGAGTTGTCTGGAGGGAAACCAGTAGGTTTTAAACTGTGTATTGGATACAAAAGCGAATTTATTTCTGTGTGCCAAGCGATGGTAGAATTGGATATTTACCCTGATTTTATCGCAGTAGATGGAGGCGAAGGTGGGACGGGAGCAGCGCCACCAGAATTTAGTAATTATGTAGGTGCGCCATTAATTGATAGTCTTGATTTTGTTCATAATATCCTCAATGGTCTCGATATTCGCAAGCACATTAAAATTATTGCGTCGGGCAAAATAACGTCTGCTTTTCACATCGCACGCGTTATCGCTTTAGGCGCTGATGCGTGTTATCAAGCACGAGGAATGATGATTTCATTAGGTTGTATTCAGGCATTGTTGTGTAATACAAATAGATGTCCAACGGGAATTACAACTCAAGATCCTAAATTGACTCGAGGATTGGTACCCGAAGATAAAAAGGTTCGAGTAGCGAATTACCACGCGACGACATTGAAAAATTTTGCCGAACTTCTTGGTGCGACGGGTGTTACAGAAACCAAAAATTTGATGCGTTCACATATTTACCGCCGAGTGTCGCTCAACAGCATGATCACCTATGAGGAAATTTTTCCGTCCATTAAAGTCGGGTCGATGCTTAGTGACGAGATTCCCGAGAAATATAAACTTGATTTTGCCTACGCCGATAAAACACAGTGGGGACTGCATCCATAAATTTTACAGTTTTAATTTTCGCACTATTTTTTTTTATGGCGACTGCCGCCGGAGCGTTCCTACCGCCGGCACCGGGCCATGCACTGTATCTTTGCTGCTCGACGATCTTCGGTTTAATTGATTACTTAGATTAGCAGCAAAGGATGCCGCTCCTGTCCCTGTCGTAAAACCACGTTACGACCGACCACCAATTTTAAATGACAAACTAAATTCATTCGCAGAATATGTTAGTCAAATTCTTACAGTGAAGTAGTACTGTTTGCCAATTCACATAATATCTTTTTTGAAAAATGAAAATAGCACTACTGTCACTTCTTTTAATTTTTCTCGGATGCGAATCTGAAAATTCAGATATCAAAAGTATCGAAATTATCGAATATGAGTATTTTCTGAATGAGGACAAAACAGATTGGAAATTTATTCCATTATCTTATTATTTAGTAGAGTCCGACGGAAAAGCTTTTGGATATATCGACCAAAGATTAGCGTTAGAAGACAATAGTTTTTCAACTTTCCAAATTGCTGAAAAACTAATTGAAGATTTTATGCTTTTGGCAGACACAGTCGATTCAAGGAACAGACCGATATCCTCTCAATTTTCGATTTCAAGTTTGGCCAGTCGAGTTAAGATCAATTATAAGAATGACAATTACAAATCTTTCTTTCTACCTAAACATTTTAGAGATAATGAACTCATCAAGCGCATAGAAATTCACAAGAGAAAGCATCAGTTTGTTGATAGTATTGCATTCACAAAGAAAAAGTCGATATCAAAAGTGGATACAGTTGCGGTGCGGAGACGAATTAAAAATCTCTCAGAGTTTTCTGAAATTGAAGATAAATATGACGATAGACTAATGCCGTTACCATCTGATGAGTACCAAATCCAATTTATAAAAAAATAAGGTAAAAAGTTTTGTATTATAAGATGACGGCTTATGCTATTATCGTGCAAAAGTCAAATTGAAAAATATTTGGCGAGAGCTTATTGTTTTTAAATTCCATTGAATTATGCAGCTTGCAAAAATAGAAACATAAACGAAAGACAAAATTAAAAGAGAAATATTTACCATTTAATTATTTCCTAGCACTTGGGCTTTTAATACTTGGAGGAATAAATCTCTACAGAAGAACTTTTATTGATTGGTATTTACCTTTATTTCCAGTATTTATCGGGCCACTTTTGTTTCTTCCGAAAGCGACGGTATTGAAGCGAAACTATTATCATCAGTTTTTGCGTTATATATGTATTTAATGCTAACCTTTTTTTATTTTACATTAGTTACAAATTATTATATCGACGTTAATCCTAGTGAGACAGAAACTGTAAAAATTAAAAAAGAGGGGAGGCTGCCGGTGGAAGGGCAAGTCAAAGACGTGTTTTATTATCATATCATTTAAAGTAAAAGAAAAGCAGTTGTTTTTGTCGGATGATAAACGAGAGCTTATGTCAAAATCAGATAGTTTAAAAATCACATAACGAAGAGGATTTTCTGAATTAGATGTTTTGGACAGTATGAACTTGGAGGGCAATAACTCTTCGTTCTTTTTAAAGTGAATAATTTTCTTGTAATTTATTTTTTATTCACAACTGAAAATAATTCCAAATAAGCTTCAGAAATACTCTCTACAATATCTCTAGCCATCATTGCTTCTTGACCCAATCTTTTGGCCGCGATATCACCAGCTTTACCGTGCATATAAACTCCAAAGATTGCCGCTGAAATTCTGTCATAATCTTGACTCAGCAATCCACTTATTACGCCCGTCAAAGCATCGCCACTTCCGGCGGTTCCCATTCCAGGATTTCCAGTGGTGTTGATAAAGATCTTATCTTCGTCAACAATCATTGTATAAGCACCTTTTATGACTACAATTAGCTTATGTTCAGTTGAGAACTTTTTGACTTTCTGCAGCTTGTCATAATCATCGGTCCAATCGCCAATGAGTCGCTTAAGTTCCCCGGGATGAGGTGTTAGAATCGCATTATTCGAAATGTATTTTAGGAGTTGGTTGTTTTCAGAAATGATATTCAAAGCATCTGCATCAATTACGAGTGGGGCTTTATTGGTCGAAAAGAACTTTTTAAGCGCTTCGACACTTGCATTATTTTTCCCAATTCCAATACCAATTCCCACCGCTGCAATTTTAAAATCTACAGAAATATCACTGATAAAATCATCTTCGATATCAGTGATTACCATCGCTTCTGGAATGGATGATTGGAGAATAGCTAATCCACATCTGGGAACAAAGGTAGTTACCAATCCCGCACCAATTCTAAAAGCTGCCTTTGTGGAAAGTACCGCCGAGCCTATTTTGCCATAACTTCCTCCAACAATCAACGCGTGGCCATAAGTATTTTTGTATCCAAATTTCGCTCGCGGAACATATAGCTTTTCTATAGCCATTTTTGTGACTAAGCAGGCGAGAGATTCGACATCTTCTAAATATTCGGAATCTAAGCCAATATCCAAAATATCAAAACTTCCAACATACTTCGCGGTTTCAGGTAAATAGAACGCAAATTTTGGAGTTTGTAAAGTGAGAGTATAATTGGCTTTCAAGATAGCGTCTGAGTCGGTGACAGCGCTATTCGCAAAAAGACCGGATGGAATATCGATTGCAATTTTATAGGCTTCGCTATTGTTGAGGTTTTGAACAAGTTCTTTTACCCAACCTTCAGGACTTCGGTTCAATCCAATTCCGAAAATAGCATCGATAACGATATCATCAGACTTAATTCGAGGGAAATTATGGGCGCTCTTTAAAAATTGTATATTTCCTTTGTCCAATGTCTCAAATCGCTCCAGATTGTGTAGAAACTCGGGAGAATGTTCGTCACTATAATTTACCACATACACTTTTACATCATATTCTTTTTCGATCAACAATCGTCCGACGACCACACCGTCACCGCCGTTTTTTCCCACGCCACAGAAAACATTAATAGTAGATTTTGATTCTTGCAACCAACGATCTAACCACTCAAATATTTTCGTGCTAGCACGCTCCATCAATTCAATTGAAGTAATTTTTTGATTTTGCATTGTTATGGCATCGGCTTGGTATACTTGAACTGGGGAGAGGATTTTCATTGTAAAGGATATTTGTGAGATTTCTTTATCGTATGATTTGAGAAGGTAGTATTACGTCTGTACCAAATATAAGTAATTATTGGGGTTGTTGAGGCTCGCACTTTTAGTAGTTTTCAGAAACAAATCACGTTCGTCGCAAAGACCACAATGGTGTGGAAGGTTTGTTAAATATAAATCACGCTTGTCATTGCGAGCGTAGCGCGGCAATCGCATCTGTATATCACGACGGTGAAGCTTGCAAATTAAGTCTTTCAATGAACTATCTTTTCACACATTCTCAATTTTCTAAATTTGTTATTAGCAGAAATAGGTAGAGCTATCTTCTTAATTCACTTACTGCTTTAATGGTTCATTTTGCGCATCCACCAAGAATTGTTCTTATTTCAAAATTAGTGGCCGCTATCCAAAAAGCTAACAGCTAATAGCTAAAAGCTGACAGCTTTTCCCTTATTTTTGTCTACCACAATTCCGTATTACAATGCTAAAAAAACTCCTTGCAAACAAATTCCTCGTTCTATTCATCATCGCCCTCACTTGGGGATCGTCATTTATACTTATAAAGAAGACGCTGCCAGTTTTTGATCCATTCCAGATTGGTGCTTTCCGAGCGGGAGTTTCAGGACTAATTTTGGCGGTGATCGGAATTCCAGTTTTACGAAAAATGGCAACTAAAGACGTTATGTGGATAGGCTTAGCAGGCTTGCTTGGAAACTTCCTAGTCGTCTTCATTTTCCCATTTGCACAGCGCGAAGTTAGCAGTTCCTTCGCGGGAATCATCAACGCACTAGATCCGATTTTCACCTTGCTAATAGGCGCTTTGCTTTTCGGCATCCGAAACAAAGTAATTCAGTATTTGGGTGCAGTCATTGGTTTTGCGGGTGCCTTGGTTTTGGTCTATAGTTCGGGTGAAGACAGCAGTTCCAATCATTATTTCTACATCGGAATCCTCATTATCGGCGCGGCTTTATACGCCATTTCGGCATTAATTGTCGAAAAGAAATTAATGCACATCTCGTCCATCGACCTCGCTAGTTCCATCTACACGTTTTGGATGCTACCGTCGCTTCTCATCTTGGCATTTTCAGGTTTCTTCACCGAAATCGACTTTACCCAGTCCGAAACCTTCGAATCCTTGGGCTATTTAGTTTTCCTAACCGTGGTCAGTACCACCTTAGTTATGTTTTTATTTTTCAAACTCGTTCAAGATACCTCCGCCGTTTTCGCCAGCACAATTTCGCTCTTACTTCCCGTGGTTGCAGTAATCTGGGGAATTCTCGACGGCGAAAAGTTCACACTTTGGTATGCGCTCGGCGGACTTTTGGTCTTGATTGGCGTTTATTTTATCCGCGATAAAAAGAAAAATAGGGTGGAAGAGATTCCGAATTAATATTGAGATTTTCGTTTCTAACTCGGGCGCAACCTATCGCCAGAATGATCTTTTTAACAAGCTAATGACATTTGGCTCAGGTCAGGCTCAATGTCATTAAGTTAAGAGATTATTATATCCCATCTCTCTGATTTTTAGTGACTTTTGGTTTGTTCCTATTTTGATATTTTTTTCGATTTCGATCTTCGTTTCGGCCATTTCTAATAGGTATTGTATTTTTAAGGAATAGTGCTGTTAATTCTTGATGG
>JBBSQV010000030.1:0-23530 GCA_038243675.1 Flavobacteriales bacterium | reverse complement strand
GTACCTTAAGGCTTGCAATTATTAGTTGTACTTTATTTTGTCTAAATTAATTCTATAATCGATGCCTATATATCACAAATTGGGAAAGTTCCCACAAAAAAGACATACGCAGTTCGAAAAGCCAGAAGGCGGACTCTATTACGAGCAGCTTTTTGGAACCGAAGGATTTTCGGGAAATTCAGCGTTGCTTTATCATACCCATAGACCTACGCAGGTTAAAGAAATAAGAGATTCATATTCCATTGAACCCAAAATTGCCATCGGCAAGAATATAAAGTCACTTCTTCTTAAAGGTTTTGAAGTAAAGCCAAAAGATGATTTTTTAGAAAGCCGTACGCCAATGCTTGTCAACCAAGATTGTACAATAGGTCTTGCCGCTCCACGCAAATCACTTCGAGAATATTTTTATAAAAATGCCGACGCCGATGAGATGTTGTTCATCCACAAAGGCTCGGGAACACTTCGTACAATGATGGGAAATATTCCTTTCAAATACGGAGATTATCTTATTATCCCTCGTGGAATTATTTACCAAATAGATTTTGATACAGAGGAAAACCGTCTCTTATATGTCGAGTCTTTTGCGCCAATTTATACTCCTAAGCGTTACAAAAATGAATCTGGTCAACATCTTGAGCATTCGCCATTTTGCGAGCGCGACTTTATTTTGCCTTCACATTTGGAGACGCACGACGAGAAAGGTGATTTTCTTATAAAGATTCGCAAAGAAAATATGATGCACGAGTTGGTTTATGCTACGCATCCGTTTGATGTTGTGGGCTGGGACGGATACAATTTTCCGTACGGTTTTAGCATTCATAATTTTGAGCCTATTACAGGTCGCGTTCACTTGCCACCACCTATTCATCAGACATTTGAGACCAGTACTTTCGTAATCTGCTCTTTCGTACCTCGACTTTACGACTACCATCCCAAAGCAATTCCAGCTCCGTACAACCATAGCAATATAGATAGTGAGGAGATTTTGTATTACGTAGATGGCGATTTTATGTCACGCAACAATATTGAGCAAGGTCACATTACAGTTCACCCAAAAGGCATCGTTCACGGTCCCGCTCCAGGAGCAATGGAACGTAGTATTGGACATACCGAAACGCAAGAATTGGCGGTCATGATCGATACCTTTAGATCGTTAAAAGTTACCGAAGCAGCAATGGCAATAGACGACGGAGAATATTATAAATCGTGGGTCGAATAGCTTTTTTTTGGAGCTATTTCCTGCTGTCCACTATATCTTTTTCTTTTTTTTAAAAGAAAAAAAGAAAAAGGATGCCGTTCCCATCAGGGCTAGGGCACTTGAGTTAAAAAGAAATTATAAATTATCACCACATTTTTAGTGGTCAAAATATCAAAAATATGAGCAAAGAAGTAAAATCAGTAGAATACGGACTAGAAAAAATATTTGAAGGAGCACAAGATTTCCTTCCACTTTTAGGAACAGATTACGTAGAGTTTTATGTAGGGAATGCAAAACAAGCAGCACATTATTACAAAACATCTTTTGGGTATCAATCACTTGCCTATGCAGGACTTGAAACTGGAGTTCGTGACCGTGCATCTTACGTACTTAAGCAAGATAAAATTAGACTAGTTTTCACGACACCACTTACGGCAGATTCTCCAATTAATGACCATTTGCGCAAACACGGAGATGGAGTAAAAGTAGCAGCTCTTTGGGTAGAAGATGCAACTTCGGCTTACAACGAAACCATCAAAAGAGGTGCCCGCTCGTTTATGGAGCCTACAACAGAATCAGATGAATTTGGAGAAGTGGTACGTTCAGGAATTTACACTTATGGCGAAACTGTTCACGTGTTTGTAGAAAGAAAAAACTACAATGGCGTTTTCTTGCCAGGATATAAAGAATGGAAATCAGATTACAATCCAACAACTACAGGTCTTAAATATATTGACCACATGGTAGGAAATGTAGGTTGGAACGAAATGAACACTTGGGTTAAGTGGTATGAAGACGTTATGGGCTTTGTAAACTTTCTCTCTTTTGACGACAAACAAATTACTACAGAATACTCTGCTCTTATGAGTAAAGTAATGTCTAATGGTAATGGTCGTATCAAATTCCCAATCAACGAACCTGCCGAAGGAAAGAAAAAGTCACAAATTGAGGAATACCTCGATTTCTATGGTGGACCTGGAATTCAGCATATCGCTATTGCAACAGATGATATTATCTCGACAGTAAGTGAACTTCGCGCTCGTGGTATCGAATTTTTATCTGCACCACCACACGCATATTACCAAGCGATCCCAGCAAGATTGGGTGTTCACATGGATATGATGAAAGAAGATCTTACAAAAATTGAAGAGCTTGCTATTATGGTTGATGCAGATGAGGAGGGGTATTTATTACAAATCTTTACAAAACCGCAACAAGACAGACCGACTTTGTTTTTTGAAATTATTCAGAGAATGGGCGCGAAAGGCTTTGGTGCTGGTAATTTTAAAGCCTTGTTCGAATCTATTGAAAGAGAACAAGAACTTAGAGGAACTTTATAAATATTCTTAATTTGTTTCATTAATTACAGAATCAATAACCTAGATGAGGATGATTTTACAAATAATGTGTTAAACTCGTTTTTTGGGTTTGAATCTTCTAAAAACTGTGTACCTTTGCACTCGCAAAACGGAGGAGTGGTTACTTCTGTTTTGTATATAAATTTTCATAATTTATAGTTTTTGGTTGGTTAATAGCATAAAAACTCAGTCAGTATTGGCTGGGTTTTTTTGTTTTATTAACTTTGGAACAAGATTTGCGTATCTTGGTCCAAATCAAAGAAACCACTTATGAAAAAATACATTTTAATACTTTTATTTGTAGCGATGACTGGCTTCAGTAGTCGCACCCAAAGTAGCTTTGAAGCAGGGGAATTTGTAAAACTGCGAATCCATTATGGCGTTCTCAACGCTGGGTATGCTACCCTTGAAGTTAAAGATGCTACTGTCAATAATAAAAAGGTTTTTCATGCCGTTGGTAAAGGGTATACAACAGGAATGTCTCGTTTCTTTTTTAAAGTAGATGATACTTACGAAAGTTATTTTGATAAGGAAACAGGATTACCATACAGATTTGTCCGCAAAATTGACGAGGGTGGATACACGAAAAATATGGAAGGCTTTTTTGATCAATCTGCAGACAAGGTATTAGTTAAAGATTACAAATCAGGTTCAAACAAATCATTTAATGTTGCAGACAAGACACAAGACGTAATGTCTATGTTATACTATTTAAGAAATCATCCAAATATTGATAATCTTAAAGTGGGGGAAGCTGTTACAGTAAATATGTTTTTTGATGAGGAAGTCTCACAATTTAAACTCAAATTTGTAGGGAGAGAAAACGTTGATACAAAATACGGACGAATTCCTTCGATGATTTTTAAACCACTAGTTCAGTCAGGGCGTGTTTTTAAAGAGCAGGAATCTGTTACAGTATGGATATCAGCAGATCAAAATAAAATTCCTGTTCGTATAAAAGCGGACCTAGCAGTGGGATCGCTTAAAGCAGATTTAGATGGATTAAGAGGTTTAAAATATCCACTTGGTGTAATTAAAAAATAAAAGAAATAGTATTCATGAGTTATTCAAACAACACAGAGAATTTAATTGGCAAGCTTGAAGAGAAGTTTAAGAAAATAGATCAAAAAACTGATACGCATTTAGAAGGATTAATTTGGGCGAAACCAATGACATATTGGGATTATATCAATACTGATGCTTTGCTTAACTTACAAATACAGCGTACCACTCTTCCTGATGAAATGGTATTTATCATGTATCATCAAGTAAATGAGTTGCTGTTCAAAATGATTCTTTGGGAAATAGATCAAATTTCTGAAAGCGAAGCTATCACTACTAAATTTTTTGCTGAAAGATTAATGAGAATTTCGCGCTATTTTGACATGCTTACTACCTCGTTTGATATTATGGGTGATGGAATGGAAGTAGAGCAGTATATGAAATTTAGAAATACACTTACCCCAGCAAGCGGTTTCCAGAGCGCGCAGTACCGTGTGATTGAATTTGCTTCTACAGATTTAATAAATCTTATCGATTACAGATTTAGAGCAACTATTGATCGCAACACTCCTTATTCTCACGCTTTCGAACATTTATATTGGCAAGCCGCAGGAAAAGATTATCAAACAGGGCACAAATCATATCTTCTTAATGCTTTTGAAGGAAAATACAAAGATTCTTTCTTGAGAGATATGGAAAAATACAATACTACAAATATCTGGCAGAAATTTAAACAGCTTCCTGAGGGAGATAAACAAAACCCAGAGCTGATTCAAGCGATGCGCCATTATGATCATACTGTAAATATTACGTGGGTTATGGGTCACCTAAATGCCGCTCGCAAATATATTGATAGCGGGCAAGGTACAGCAGAAGCGACCGGCGGAAGCGATTGGAAAAAATACATGCATCCTAAATATCAGAGACGTATTTTCTTCCCAGAATTATGGAGCGATCAAGAGCTTAAAGAATGGGGTGAAGAGAAATAGAGTAATTGAAAAATACAGCAAGATTTGAAAAGCATATCCCTACTTCTTTTGTTACTCACACTGATTGCCTGCGGCGATAAAAAATCAGAAGAGAAAACAGAACCAACCCTCACAAAAATTATAATACCCGAAAGGCTTGCTTTCGGTTTTAATCTAAATGATTTTACCGTTGTGGATGACACCATCCGCAAAGGTGACACTTTTGGTGCAATTTTAGGAAAGCAAAATCTAGGCGATTTCCTTCCCTTTGAAGTGGTAGAAAAAGTGCGCGATTCTTTTGATGTGCGATTAATGCGTGTGGGAAAACCGTATACGTTGTTGCAATCAAAAGATGCTAGCAATAAATTAGAAGTATTTATTTATCAGCCAGATCGCCTGAATTATTATATTTTGGATTTACGCGATTCTATCACTGTCAAGAAAATTACTAGACCGGTCACGATAAAGAGAAGAACGATCGCAGGAAAACTAGATGGATCTCTTTCTGAAGCACTTGCAGATGCTAGAGTAGAAGCTAGTCTAGCAGCTCGAATTTCTAAGATTTATCAGTGGTCTATTGACTTCTTTAAACTTCAAAAAGGAGATAAATTCGCTATTACTTTTACCGAAAGGTTTATAAATGATACTATTTACGATGGTGTCGATAGTCTTGAGGCTTCATTTTTTGAGTATAAAGGCAAGAAAATTTACGCCTTTCCATACTCTCACAATCCAGGCAAGGACAAGATTGATTATTATGACGATGAAGGAAAACCGTTGAAGAACTTCTTTTTAAAAGCTCCTTTAAAGTTTAGTAGAATATCCTCTAGATTTTCGCCGCGACGTTTTCACCCAGTGCAATCTGTATGGAAAGCGCATAAAGGAACAGATTACGCAGCGCCAACAGGAACGCCAATTATGTCTACGGCAGCTGGAACGGTTGAATTGGCTGGATACACAGCTGGAAACGGAAACTTTGTTAAAGTAAAACACAACTCAACATATTCTACCCAATACTTACACATGTCCAAAATTCTTGTTCGAAAAGGACAGCGTGTTACGCAGGGACAAGTAATAGGGAAGGTTGGAAGCACCGGTCTTGCAACTGGACCTCATGTCTGCTATAGATTCTGGCAAAACGGTGTACAAGTGGATGCTCTTAAAATGAGACTGCCTACTGCAATGCCAATGGAAAATAAATATAAAGATCGCTATTTAGCTCAAATTAGACCTCTCAAGCAAGAACTTGATAGTGTCGCAAACCTTCATTAAGATAATTTTATTAGAATTTTAATATGGCATTATAGGCTCAAAATATAACGCAGACTGCTTGTTGGAACGCTTTGCAAAATCATTTTGAAGTAGTTAAATCGCAAAATATGTAAAGTCTTTTTACTGAGATCAGAATCGTGCAGAAAAGTTTCAGATCGAATGGAATGATTTTTTTGTAGATTTTTCTAAAAATAAAATTACAGAAGAGTCGGTGAAACTTCTACTAGATTTTGCTAAAGAAAAGAAGCTTGATGAAGGAATCAAGAATTATTTTGACGGCAGTGTCATCAATAAAACCGAAAAATCGAGCGGTGCTCCATACAGCGCTTAGGGCACCTCAAGAAAAAATCATTAATATTGAGGGTAAAGACATTGTGGCTAAAACTCAGAAAGTAAAATCTAAAATAAAAGATCTTGCATCGGATGTTATTGAAGAAAAATTAAAAGGTCATTCGTAATTAGCGTTTACTGATGTCGTCAATATAGGAATTGATTGTTCAAACTTAGGACCTCAGATGGTGGTTGACGCCTTATATTAATACAAGAATCATCTCAATATACATTTTGTTTCCAATATTGATCATATTCACGAAGTACTAACGAAGCTAAATCCAGAATCCACATTATTTATTGTGGTTTCAAAAACTTTCAGCACTCAGGAAACTTTGACGAATGCTACTACAGCAAAAAAGTGGTTTCTCGAATGTGCTTCGGAAGAGGCAATATCAAAACATTTCGTAGCAGTTTCCACCAATGAAGAGACAGCGTTGCAATTGGGCGTAAGCCAAAAAAATATATTCCCGATGGAAAATTGGGTGGGGGGACGTTTCTCACCGTGGAGTACTGTCGCACTTTCCATAGAAATTGCTGTAGATAAGGATAATTTTGAAGAGTTGCTAACGCTGACGAGATCGATATGCATTTTGCGGAAGCGACCTTTGAATAAGATATTCCCGTTGTTTTAAGCTTGCTCAGTGTGTGGTACAATAACTTTTATGGAGGCGAAACAGAAGCTATTATTCCACACTCGCAATATCTAGATAAATTTGTTCTGTTTTCGCAACATGGAATAATGGAAAGTAGCGGTAAAAGTATAGATCGTAGCAGTAAAGCAGTGGACTATGCAACTGGAACAATTATTTGGGGAGGAACTGAAAGTTAACGCGCAACATGACTTTTTTCAATTGATTCGTCAGAAACAAAATTAATTCCCGTAGATTTTATCGGCTTCAGCCAATCTTTTCATGGCAATGTTGAGCACCACGACATACTGATGGTAAATTTTTTCGCTCAATCAGAAGCGCTGCTAATGGTCGGAATATTGAAGGTTTAGAAACTACTGCAAAATCTCAATTTGTATTTCAATTTAAATATTTTAAGGGAAATAAACCTACAAATACAATTTTGATCCAAAGATTAACAGCTAAATCTTTGGGAGCGTTAACTGCTCTTTACGAGCGTAAAATTTTCATTCAGCGATACTTATGGAATATTTTTAGATTCGATCAGTGGGGAGTATATCTCGGTAAATAACTAACAATCAATGTTTTATCGGATCCAACACTTCGAAAATTTGACGGTTTTGATAGTTCCACTTCTTCGTTATTATGAAAATATAACTCAAGCCGTTTGTAGTGATTAACAGCTAGTTAGTCGAGAAAAGCAATTTTACTTAATTTTATTAACGTTAACATAATGTGAGATAGAATAAAAAGTCAGACTTTTGCAAAATATTTCAAAAAACAAATATTAATATTATGAAAAATTGGATCTTTTCGGGCTTGCTTCTGATGATGGTTTCTGTGATGTTTTCGCAGCAAACTGTTACGGGAATTGTTTTAGACAATGACACAAGAATGGGATTGCCAGGGGTTAATGTTTTAATCCAAAATTCTAAAGAAAGTGCTACAACTGATAATGATGGAAAATTTCAAATTTCTACAGTGCAAACTGCTGGTGTTGTTGAAATTTCTTATATCGGGTTTGAAACCAAAGTGCTTACTTTTAAAGTAGCAAATGGCGGAACAGCTAATTTAGGTCAAATTGTAATAGGGACAGACTCTAATCAATTGGATGAGATTATTGTTGTTGGAAAAGGAGTAATTGACTTGGCAGACTCTAGAAGAACGCCAATCGCAGTTTCTACTATTAGAGCTGCAGAAATCAAACAAAAAACAGGAAGTGCTGACGTTACTCAAGCAATGGTAAATACACCATCTGTTTACGTTGCTGGCCAAGCAGGAGGTTTTGGAGATTCTAGAATTACAGTTCGTGGTTTTGGTCAAGATAATACAGCTTTCTTATTGAATGGTCAGCCAATCAATGGTATGGAAGATGGATTGGTTTACTGGTCTAACTGGTCAGGGTTGTCTGATATCGCTAATGGTATTCAAATTCAAAGAGGTTTAGGTTCTTCTAAACTTGCAATTTCTTCTGTAGGTGGAACTGTGAACTTTGTAACTAAAACAACTGACAAAAGAGAAGGTGGATTCGTTTCTGCTGGAGTTGCAAATGACAATTACTTGAAAACTACTGCTGCATACAGCACAGGAGAAGGTAAAAAAGGATTTGGTGCAAGCGTTTTGCTTACAAGATGGCAAGGTGATGGTTACAATGATGGAACTTTTGGAGAAGGTTATAACTACTTTATCTCTTTAGGTTATAAATTAAATGAATCGCATAACTTCAACTTCTTGATTACTGGAGCGCCACAAGAGCACGATCAGAATTTTTCAAAAAGTATATCTGATTACCAAAAATATGGAAGAAGATATAATAACAATTGGGGGACTCTTGACGGACAATACCTTTCTGAG
This sequence comes from Flavobacteriales bacterium, assembly GCA_038243675.1. GTDB lineage: Bacteria > Bacteroidota > Bacteroidia > Flavobacteriales > Flavobacteriaceae > Flavobacterium. Next base: position 14,916 of record JBBSQV010000030.1, on the reverse strand, counting down.
CGTACAAATTTTTACCACAAACCAGTTGCCAATTTAAACTGGGATTGGAATATTAACGATAATACATCATTATCTACAGTGCTTTACGGTTCTTGGGGACGCGGTGGAGGAACTGGTAACTACGGAATCAATAAAACTTTAAATGATGATGGGCAGATTGATTTTGATCAAATATATCAAAAAAATCAATTATTGCCAGACCGTCAAGGTGTAACTTTTGATAAAGTTAAAACTGGGTACGCAATTAGATCATCTATGAATAATCATGATTGGTATGGATTAGTAACAAACCTTGAAAAACAACTTTCTGAAAATCTTACTTTAAACGTTGGTGCAGATTTAAGAACTTATAAAGGTTATCACTACCGTCAAATTAACAACTTTTTAGGTCTTAATAGTTGGAAAGATGGTAGAAAATTGATGAATAGTAATAGTGTGTTTGTGACAGATAATGTCTTCAACACAGTTACAGAATCTCAACCAATTAATCACTTTAAAGGTTTATTCAACAGTATCGATAAAGATCAAAGAATTGATTATGACTATAGCGAAACTATTTCTTATGGAGGTGTTTTTGGACAAGTAGAATATGCGACAGAGAAATTCTCTGTTTTTGCTCAAGGAGCAGCATCTACGCAGTCTCACCAACGTTTTGACTACTACGATTATACTGCAGAAGCAGAAGCGGCTGAAAAAGTAAATAACTTTGGTTTCAATGCAAAAGCAGGAGGTAGCTATAATATCGCTGATCATAGCCAATTATATGTAAATGCTGGATACTATTCTCGTCAGCCTTACCACGATAATATTTATTTAAACTTTACTAATCTAGTGAATCCATTAACCGAAAATGAAAAAATTCTTGGTTTTGAAGCTGGTTACAAATTTAAATCAAAATACTTCAGTGCAAATGTGAATGCGTACAGAACATCTTGGAAAGACAGAGTTACTACTAAGAGCGCTTCTTTAACTAAAGATCAAGTTTTTGGCGACATTACTCTTGTCGCTGGTGAACAGGTTTTTACTACTAACGAAGGTGTAGAGCAATTACATTCAGGTGTTGAGCTAGATTTCGTTGCAAAACCTTTCTCTTTTGTTGAAGTTAGAGCATTTGGATCTGCTGGAAATTGGGAATATGTTGGAAATTCTATTACTACAGAGAGAGATGAGGACAGAAGAACACTAAGCGTTAAAACTGTAGATGTTGACGGTGGTAAAGTTGGTGATGCTGCACAAATCACTGCGGGAGTTGGAGCTAAGTTCAAAATTGTTGAGAGACTTTCTCTTGATGCAGATTACAGATTCTACGACAAACTATATTCTAATGCAAGCGCTGTAAAAGAAAACTTATTGTTACCTAAATATGATCTTGTAGATGCTGGTATCTCTTACAGAATGCTTGTTGGAAAAGATAAAGATGATTCAGTAGATTTCAGATTGAACGTAAACAACGTATTCTATAAAGTATATCTTTCTGAACTAAGATCAAATATCAAAACTACAGATAGAATCAATCCAAAAAGCGAGACTGATTTCACTACTTACGAACAAGCAGGTAGAGTTTACAATGGTTTAGCAGATGCCAATCAAGGTTACTTCGGATTAGGAAGAACTTGGAGTTTCACAATTAGCTACAACTTCTAAGAATTCAATTCTTTATATAAATCAAAGTCCCGAAGCAACTCGGGACTTTTTTTGTAATCTTTTTTTTAACTATATTTGGCACCATAAAAAACACATAAAAATGTACAATACAATTCTATCCCTACACTCAGGATTTGCATATATCGCACTTCTGATTATTCTTGTTGCAGTGATTAATGCACTGATAGGTTTCTCTTCAAAAAATCCTTTCACAGCAAAGGATAGACGTATTTCATTATTTGCTTTAATTGCTGCCCACGTGCAGTTGTTGATAGGTTTAGTTTTATGGTTTGTATCTCCAAACGGGCTTGACAAAATCAAAGCTCTAGGAATGGGCGGTATGGATCCTTTCAGCAGACTTCTTGCAGTCGAACATCCATTTATGAACATTATCGCAATTGTACTTATTACAATAGGCTGGTCAAGACATAAAAAATTACAAGATGCTGCACAGTTCAAATCGATTGCAATATTTTACGGCATTGGATTATTGTTTTTATTAAGCAGGCTTCCTTGGTCTACATGGTTCGCATAAAGATAATTTAAAGTTCAGTAAGCCGTTTAAGGCTTATTATTTAAAATTTTGCTTATGCATAAATCAGTAAAACATTTTGTAGCACTTGTCATATTAGTATGTGGCATAGGTTCAAATTGCCTAGCACAGAATAAAATAGTTCAACCCAAATCAGCTCCAGCAACAAAAGAAATCGGTGCTCCTGTAAAAGTTGTTGTTCCACAAAGTGCAGTAGTTTCAAAAAATGCCGTAGTTTCAAAAAGCGCCATTTCAGCTAAAGTTGTTGCAGATCCAAAGGTAGTTTTAGCTCATAAAAAAGTGGTGGAACTTCAAAAAGCTGCATTAAAAGAGGGTATTTCAGGAATGCCTGTTATGGTTGAAACTCCAATTTTACCTGTTTTGAATTTGTTCGATTCAGTTGCTTTGGTCAAGAATCTGAAAGTCAAGCCTTACAAAGTAAATGCACACGCTTCCTATTATCATGATAAGCTGAACGGAAAGCGAACAGCAAGTGGAAAGCCGTTTAATAATAAAATTTTAACGGCCGCTCACAGAACATTTCCCTTCGGCACACAGTTAAAGCTTACTAATACTGTCAATAACAAGTCGGTTGTTGTAGTTGTAAACGACAGAGGACCATTTACTAAGAGTCGCGAGATTGACATTACTAAAGCTGCTTTTATGCAGATAGCCACCAATAAAAATAGTGGTTCAGTTAATATTACTATAGAAGTTGTTCAATAAGGATTTATAATGATCAAAAAGTTTTCAATTTTATTTCTAATTGCGGTAATGTCACTGCTTGTTACTTCTTGTGGTGCCAAAAAAACTTCTGCAGGCAAGCTTTACAAAAGCAGTGCAAAGGTTTCCTACTACCATAATAAATTTAATGGTCGTAAGACAGCAAACGGCGAAAAATTTAGCAATAGCAAGTTGACAGCCGCCCACAGGAAATTGGAGTTTGGAACAAAGGTTCGATTAACTAATAAGATAAATGGTAAGTCGGTGATTGTGGTAATAAATGATCGTGGACCTTGGAAGCGCGGGCGAGAGCTTGACATCTCTAAAAAAGCTTTTATGGAAATTACCGATAATAAAAATAAAGGAATTTTGGTTGTAATGATCGAAATTTTATAGATAGCGACTTTCAAGGGTCGCTTTTTTATTTTATATATTTTAAGGTTTTGATTGACGATTTTTTTTGGGCGGCTGCTGCCGGAGCGTTCCTCCCGTCAGCATCAGGCCATACACTGTATCTTTGCTGCTACAACGACTTGCTCATAGAGTAAACCTCGTGATTACTGTCAATTCACATTATATCATTTAGCAGCAAAGGATGCCGCTCCTGTCCCTGCCGCAAAACCACGTTCAGTAACAATACTTTTCTAAAACAAAAATATACGTAGTACGTAAAAAGACTGAACGAAGAAACAATTGATGCCACCTCAGTTGGTTGAATAATTTGAAATGTTTGAAGAATACTTATCTTTTTCTTTAGAATTTCCGACTATATATATCTGCATACGACCAAGATTTCGCATAAATTTCTGCCGGTGCAGAAGAAAAAAGTAAGAAATCAAATCGATATCCTGCAACATTTTTTTAATCTTGATGGTATCTCTTACAATCAACAATGCATTTTTTTAAAAATTACACCTACAAAGTTTTAAAATCTTGTAAGAAAGTCAAAAAAAGAGGATTGCAGTGTCGTTAGGGAAAAAGTAATGACGGAACAACGGAACTGTTATAAAGCTAAAGATGAGTCGCTTCCTTCTTCGGAGTGAAAAGTATATAGATTTTATTTACTATTAATATCAAAATCTACGAATTTTTTCAACCGAAGACAAATTAAAACTCTGCAATATCCAAGTTTTAAACGGTCTGTGTATATTCGGCGAAAGCCAAATACTATTTTAATTTCGGATCAACCTCAAGAAAATTACAATTAAAAAATACTATTACGAAGACTTTCTAGCTCCCCCTCTTTCGAATAATGTGGTCGAGGACGGATGAGATCACAATACTTTTAACAATCTTTTAAGTTCGCTTAGTTTTGTTACAGCCGAACTAGAAGTACCTTTGCAGCTTATAATTTTTTAAAAACTATATGTTGCAGCAGCAAAAACAAGAACTTATCGAACTTTTTGGTCAGCATTTTGAGAATCTGTACCATCTTTCTCCACTTGGATCAAGGATTTTGGGTACGCTGATCGTTGATGGTTGTACTAACGGAATTACTTTTGAAGAACTTGTTGAAAGAACAGGCGCTAGCAAAAGTTCGGTTTCTACCAATCTTAATTTGCTTCTAAAGCTAGGAAAAATTACTTATTACACTGTGTCTGGCGATCGTAAAAAATACTATCGAGCTAGTCCTTTCAGTGATAGACTTACAAATTATGTCAAAATCATCAATTTTGAAAAGGAGATAATTGACAAGATGATTACGTATCGCACCAAAACACTTTCTTCTGTTGAAGAACAAAACAGTTTGGACAATACCAAAGCATATAAAAAACATATGATAAAGGTGGAAGAATTGATTTTGGATACGATAGAAACCTTCAAGAAAATAGAAAAAACACAATAATACATCACTATTTATTTATACTTCATGAAAAGAATAACACTAGCTTTTTCGACAATCGCACTTCTTGTTTTGGCCTCTTGTGGCAACAAAAATGAGCAACAGCAAATGCCACCTGCGGGGCCTCCAACTGTACCTGTTATGACAGTTGAGAAGACAGATGCTTTAACGTATCAGACGTATGCAGCCAATCTAGAAGGACAGCAAAATGTTGAGATCAGACCGAAGGTGAATGGTTTTATCCAGAAAATCTATGTTGACGAGGGTCAAATGGTTAAGAAAGGACAATTGTTGTTTAAACTCGAAACTGCTGTGCTTAATCAAGAAGCAAATGCAGGAAGAGCAGTTGTAAACGCAGCTCAGGTAGAAGTGGATCGTTTGAAACCGTTGGTTGATCGCAAAATTATTAGTGAGGTTGTTCTTGAAACTGCAAAAGCAAAATTAGCCCAAGCAAAAAGTACTTTTAGTAGTACTCGAGCAAATATCGGATACGGAACAATTACAAGTCCTGTTGATGGCGTGATTGGAAGTATTCCTTACAAAGAGGGAAGTCTTGCAAATGCAACTTCTGAAATGCCGTTGACCACAGTTTCTGATACTCGTAATATGAGAGCGTATTTTTCTCTGAACGAAAAGCAACTTTTGCAGTTCAATAAGAATTTCGCAGGTGCAAATACAGCAGAGAAATTAAAAAAAGTTGGTGATATAGAGTTGACGCTGGTTGATAATTCTATTTACAATCAGAAAGGTTCTATCGAAACTATTAATGGTAGCATGAATGCTGCAACTGGTAGTACAGAATTTAGAGCAAAATTTGCCAATCCTCAAGGTTTATTGCGCAACGGAAGTAGCGGAGAAGTTCGTATTCCTGTAATGCGTAAAGATATTATGCTAGTTCCTCAAGCTGCAGTTTTTGACGTTCAAGGAAAGCAAATGGTACTTAAAATTGGTGCTGAAAATAAAGTGGAATCTACAATAATCACAATCGACGGATCTGACGGTGATAACTTTATTGTTATTGACGGACTTGCGGAAGGTGATCAAATTGTTACTGCTGGAGTTACCAAATTGAGACCTGGAACAGAAGTAGTTCCTGAAAATAAGAATACTAAAGAAGCTGCTGCTGCAATGCCTGCTGATTCTACTAAAACTACAAAATAAGAATTATGATTAAGATGTTTATTAATAGACCGGTCCTTTCGACGGTCATATCAATTTTGATTGTAATTCTGGGTATTCTAGGTTTCCTAGGTTTGCCAGTTGAACAATATCCAGAAATTGCACCTCCAACAGTTCAGGTTTCCGCCGTTTATACGGGAGCAAATGCTGAAACTGTACTGAATAGTGTGGTGATCCCGTTGGAGGAGGAAATCAATGGTGTAGAGGGAATGACCTATATGACTTCTACTGCTGCAAATGACGGTTCGGCAAAAATTAGTGTTTATTTTGATCTTAGTGTTGATCCAGATATTGCTGCCGTAAACGTTCAGAATAGAGTAGCGCGCGCAACTAGTAAATTACCTCAAGCTGTGATTCAGACTGGAGTTACAACTGTAAAGAGTCAGTCAAGTGCATTGATGTTCCTTGCTTTGTATTCTGGGAATGAAGAATACGATGAGATTTTTGTTCAGAATTACGCAAAAATTAATCTTGTTCCAAAACTTCAACGTGTGAATGGGGTTGGACAGATTACCGTTTTTGGAGCCAAAGATTATTCGATGAGAATCTGGATTGATCCTGTGAAAATGGCTTCATACAAAATGGTTCCTGCAGATATTCAAACGGCACTTAGAGATCAAAACTTAGAAGCTTCGCCAGGTAAATTTGGTGAAAATGCTGATGGTGTTTACGAATATGCTATTAAATATAAAGGACGTTTATCATCTACAAAAGAATACGAGGACATCGTTATCAAAGCCCAAGGTGATGGAAGTTACCTTCGATTGAAAGATGTTGCTACTATTGAATTAGGTGGTTTCAATTACGGAACAACCAACATGGTTCTTGGAAAACCAGGTGTTACAATTGGAGTTTTTCAAACTTCAGGATCTAATGCTAGAGATATTGTTGCCGATATCGAAAAGATTATGGACGAAGCTAAGCCTACCTTCCCAAAAGGTATCGACTACAGCATTCCGTTTAATACAAAAACATTCCTCGACGCTTCGATAGATAAAGTATTGATGACATTATTGGAAGCATTTATTTTGGTATTTATAGTGGTTTATGTCTTCTTACAAGATTTAAGATCAACTTTAATTCCAGCGATTGCAGTTCCTGTATCGCTTATTGGTACGATGTTCTTCTTGCAAATGTTTGGATTCTCAATCAATATGCTTACCCTGTTTGCGATGATTCTCGCGATTGGAATTGTGGTCGATGATGCGATTGTGGTCGTCGAGGCCGTACACGCGAAGCTCGATGGAGGGATGAAAAACGCCAAGAAAGCTACTGAATCTGCGATGCGCGAGATTACAGGAGCGATTATTTCGATTACCCTTGTAATGTCGGCGGTATTTATTCCAGTGTCATTTTTAGGAGGTCCTTCGGGAGTTTTCTATAAACAGTTCGCGATTACTTTGGCAATAGCCATTTTAATTTCGGCAGTAAATGCATTGACCTTAAGTCCTGCGTTGTGTGCTATTTTATTAAAACCACACGATAATACGAAAGAGAAAAAAAAGAACTTGAAAGACAGATTCTTTATCGCTTTTAATACTTCTTTCGATAACCTTAATAAGAAATACGTTCGATCTTTAGGATTGTTGATTCAAAAGAAATGGATTACACTCGTAGCATTACTTGTATTTACAGGAATTACTATTTTACTATTCCAAACTACTCCTTCCGGATTTATACCTAACGAAGATCGTGGAATCATAATGTCAGATTTGACGATGCCTCCAGGAACTACGATGGAACAAACCAAAAAAGTAATCAATGAGCTCGATTCCATCCTTGCCAAAATGGATGTGGTCGAATCACGTATCAATATAGTTGGCTTCAGTTTGCTGAATGGTGTGAACGGATCTTCTTACGCGTTTTCTGTAATCAAATTGAAAGATTGGAAAGATAGAAAAGACGCCGAAGACGAAGTTGGTGAAGTCGTAAAACAACTATTCGGAAAAACAGCGCACTTTAAAGATGCGAAAATGTTATTCTTTACGCCACCTTCAGTTTCTGGATTTGGTAGTGCAGATGGTTTTGATTTGAAATTAATGGACAAAGGCGATGACAGTTGGCAACAAGTGAGTGAGGTTTCTCAAGCTTTCCTTGCCGAACTAAATCAGCGTCCAGAGATTCAATATGCGATGACAAATTTCAACGCTTCATTTCCACAATATCAATTGGATATTAATGTTGAAAAAGCCAAAAATGCAGGAATTTCTGTAAGTGATATTTTTAATACTCTTCAAGGATATTTCGGTGGATTGTATACTACTGATTTTAATCGTTTTGGTAAGCAATATAGAGTTATGATTCAGGCAAAACCTGAAGATCGCGCGACGCCAGAATCTATCAATATGATTTCTATTCGAAATGCTAATAACGAAATGGTTGCTATTAGTCAGTTTGTGAATGTTACTCGCGCGTATGGCCCAGAATCGGTAAGTCGATTTAACCTTTTGAAATCTGTTACGATTAATGGTAAAGCAAATGCAGGTTATAGTTCTGGTGATGCTATTGCAGCAATTCAAGAAGTAGCCGCAAAGCACTTACCTAACAATTACGAGTACGAATTTTCTGGAATGTCTAGAGAGGAAATTCTTGCAGGAAACCAAGCGATCCTTGTGTTTATGCTGAGTTTAATTTTCGTGTATTTCCTATTAAGTGCTCAGTACGAAAGTTATTTAGTTCCTTTCTCTGTACTGCTTTCTCTTCCTGTCGGAATTGCGGGCGCGATTGGATTTGTGAAATTGGCTGGACTTGAGAATAATATTTACTTCCAAGTAGCACTTATTATGTTGATTGGACTACTCGCCAAAAATGCTATTCTTATTGTAGAATTTGCTTTACAGCGAAGATTACACGGAATGTCGCTATTTAAATCGGCAGTTGATGGGGCACACGCTAGGTTACGACCGATTTTGATGACTTCTTTTGCCTTTATTTTAGGACTTCTTCCACTTGCCTTTTCGGCTGGAGTTGGAGCTGTAGGAAACAGATCTATTGGTATGGGAGCTGTCGGAGGAATGTTGATTGGGACTTTATTTGGAGTATTTGTAATTCCAATATTGTTCGTGGTATTCCAAGGATTGCAAGAAAAAATTAGCGGTGTAAAAACTGAAAAGCCAACTGAAACGGAAGTTGAGTAATTCAACTTTCAAATAAAACTTTCAAATGAAATTAAAAGGAATATATAAAGGAGCATTTGTACTAGGAGTAGCGCTCACTATGCAATCTTGTTTTGTTGCCAAAGATTATAAAAAACCTGTTGTAGATACGGCAAACTTGTACAGGCAGGACACACTTAGCACAGATAGTACTTCGATAGGAAATATATCTTGGAAAGAATTTTTCCAAGATCCAGTTTTGCAAGGAACCATCGAAAAAGGGTTAAAAAATAACATCGATATTAATCTTGCAATTCAGAATATTATTGCTGCAAAGGCATATTTGGCGCAAGCCAGAGAAGATAATCTTCCTGTAATTTCTGTCGGAGCAGATTACTCCAGACAAGATCCATCTAAGAATTCGGCTTTAGGAGCTTTCTCCAATGGAGCATCAGATCAGTTTCAATTGGCTGGGAATTTATCTTGGGAAGCAGATATCTGGGGAAAAATTCGTTCTAATACAAGAGCAAACAGAGCAAGCTATTTGCAGTCTCTTGCGGCAAAGCAGTTTGTAGAAACTCAGATTATCGCAAATATTGCAAGTAATTATTATCAGTTAATCGCGCTAGATCGTCAGTTGGAAATTACAACTACGACAATTACGAATCGCGAAGATAGTTTTGAAACTATAAAAGCTTTAAAAACTGCTGGAAATGTAAACGAAGTTGCGGTACAACAAACCGAAGCACAACTGTATGCGGCACAATTAATTGCGGAGGATCTTAAAAACCAGATAATAATTCTGGAAAATGCGACAAGTATTCTTGTTGGCCAGAAAGTGCAGTCTATAAAGCGTTCAAAATCTTTTGAAACTCTAAATATTCCGTCGTTTACTCTTGGTGTGCCAGCAGTAGCTTTAAGAAACAGACCAGATATCGCTGCCGCGGAATATGCGCTGGTTTCAAATTTTGAATTGACAAACGTAGCTAGAAGTAGTTTTTATCCATCGCTGACACTTGGTGCAAGTGCAGGTTTTCAGAGTGTAGAAATTAAAGACTGGTTTAATGCCAATTCGGTCTTTTCAAATTTACTTGCCGGAGTTACACAGCCAATTTTAAATAGAAGGGCGAATAGAACGAGACTTGAGGTTGCCAGAGCGAATCAAGAATCATCATTGCTAGACTTTCAGTACAAAGTTTTGGATGCAGGAAGAGAAGTTTCTGATGCATTGCAAAATTACAAAAACGAAACTACCAAGATAGATATCAGAAATAAACAGGTTTTAGCGTTAAAAAATGCAGCCGATTTCTCTGATGAACTTCTTAATTACGGAATGGCAACTTACCTTGAGGTGCTTACCGCAAAAGAACAGTCGCTAAATAGTGAATTGTCATTGATACAAAATAAATACCAGCAACAAGCGGCACTCATACAATTGTATAAATCACTTGGTGGAGGAACAAAATAAGTTAATAGGTTAATTCGAAAAATGCCATCAGGAAAATTGTTTTCTTGATGGCATTTTTTTTATTTCCAAGTATTAAAAGGATTGTTGCTAATATAACTGTTATAATATTTTTCGATACCTGTAACTTCTTCTCCGAGCCACAGAGGTTTTTTGAAAAATTCGTCTTCTGCATTTAGTTCAATCTCCGCCACTACAAGTCCAGCATTTTCTCTTTCAAAAACGTCTACTTCATACGTATGACGTCCATAAGGAATACAATATCTCACTTTTTGAATGATTCCAGGTTCGCAGATAAAGAGTAATTTTTCGGCTTCGATAAGGGAAATTTCTTTTTCCCATTCAAATCGTGTGATGCCACTTTCGTTTCCCATACCCTTTACAGTAATATATCCCACCTGATCGCTAATTCGCACTCTTACAGTACGTTCGGGATCTGAATTGAGATAACCTTGTGCAATTACTTTTTTGGTTCCGTGTTCTAGTAGAAAATCATTTGAGGTAACTAGAAACTTACGTTCTATTTCTTGCATTTTTGTATTTATTTGGGAATTACTGAAGGGATAAAATTGTGGTTTGTACCAAAGATATTATAAATTTGCGTAATGAAAGAGATGAATGCCGAGCGAAAAATTATTCACGTTGATATGGATGCATTTTATGCTTCTGTAGAGCAGATGGACAATCCTGAATTACGTGGCAAGGCGTTGGCAGTTGGTGGCAATGAGAATAGAGGAGTAGTTGCTGCAGCTAGTTACGAAGCTCGAAAATTTGGGGTAAGAAGTGCCCTTAGCTCTGTTCTTGCCAAAAAGTATTGTCCCGAGCTTATTTTTGTTCCACCGAGATTTGATCGGTACAAAGAGATCTCTCAGCAAATACGAGCTATTTTTTACGATTACACAGATTTGGTAGAGCCGTTGTCACTTGACGAAGCCTACCTTGATGTGACTCATAATAAGAAAAATAATCCTAGTGCGTCGCTTATCGCTAAAGAGATTCGAGATAGAATCTTTACCGAAGTGGGGCTGCCAGCATCTGCGGGAATTTCTTGTAATAAGTTTATTGCAAAAATAGCATCCGACTTTAATAAGCCAAATGGTCAAAAAACCGTTCCGCCCGAAGAAGTGGAAAGCTTTGTAGAGCTTCTTCCAATCAGGAAATTTCACGGAGTAGGAAAAGTCACCACCGAAAAGATGTTTAGTTTGGGAATCTTCACCGGTTCGGATTTAAAAAGTAAGTCCATCGAATTTTTACAGCAAAATTTCGGAAACTCTGCGCAATATTACCACGATGTAGCAAGGGGAATTCACCACAGCACGGTCAAATCAACTCGAATTGCAAAGAGTGTTGCCGCAGAACATACTTTTGATGAGAATTTGTCTTCCGAAGTATTTTTGAGTGATAAACTTGCGGAGATTGCAACTCAGTTAGAAAAAAGAATAGCGCGCTATAGTGTGGCTGGAAAAACGGTCACGCTCAAAATTAAATACTCCGATTTTACAACTCAAACCCGCAGTAGGACACTTCCATATTATATTTCAGATGCAGCGATGCTATTGGAAACTGCCAAGAGTTTGTTATATCAAGATGTACTGCAAAATTCTGTACGACTGCTGGGAATTTCGCTGACGAATCTCAATACGAATGAAAAGAAGGCGGTGGCGGTTCAGTTGAAATTTGAGTTTTAATACTATTTCTGAAATAGTCTTAAATTCAACTTTTAATTTTTAAACAATGGTTTCTTTTTGGGCGGCTTGTGGCTGTTTCATTCTTCACAGCCACAACCGGGTCTTCCGCTGTATCTTTGCTGCTTCACGTTTTTTTTTGCAAAAATACAATCTTTCGTTCTAGCAGCAAAGGATGCCGCTGCAACCCCTGCCGCAGACTTTTGCTACCATTGAAATGAGGTTGTCGATTGAAAAAAAATCAACTGCACAATGAAATTCTACAGCTGATTATACGTTAGTTTAAATAATGTGTTCTTAGTATTTACCTACTTCTTCACAAACTTCTGCTTTTGCACCTTATTATTTTTATCTGTAAGCACTAAAATATAAATTCCATTTGCTAAAGCTGAAGCATCCAATTGAGCTTGTTGCAAATCGTACTGAATCGATAATTTTATTTTCTTTCCATCTATGCTATAAACCTCGATCTGATCGATATCATTTTGATAAGCAATGTTCAATAAGCCATTTGTAGGATTTGGATAAAGAGCAAATCCATTCTTGTCATTATAATTGATATTTAAAAGTTCAGCAACCGTAAATTTAGCAACTAGAATATTTTTTAGCTGATTTCCATCATCGATAAGATCTTCCTGCCACGCTCCAACTGTCGTCATTCCTGTAGAACTTGCGGAAGTACCTACAAGAAAAAAGCTATCCCCATTTCCCGTAGGAACTACATAACCACCAGTTTCGGCATTCGATCCTCCGTAATATGTGGCATATTGTTTTATGGATCCGTCTGCAGATATTTTTGAAACAAACATATCACCTAGAGCACTTTTTTGCGTCTGATAACCATCGATCGTCGGAATGTCTATATTCAAAGTCGCTGTGCCTGAAATATAGATATTCCCTGCAGTATCATAATTCAAACAACTAATATCATTACCTTGACCACCGATTCCATTTCCTAAATAAGATCCCCATAATCTTTCGCCACTATCTGAAAAATGATTAATAAAAAAGTTGCTTAATCCCACTTTTATTGGCTGAAAAGTTCCTTCGGTACTTATCCCATTGACACCAGGAGTTCTTCCTGTTATATAAACTCCGTTGGCATTTGCAGTTATTGATCGAGATCCAACTCCCCCACCATATTTGCCAGGAAGAATAGAAGAAGGAGTTCCTGCACTAGAATAAGCACATAGATAAGTGCTCCAAGATCTTGTACCTTCAAATGAAAACTTTGAAAGATATAGACTCATTGGAGATCCACTAATACTTAATGGTTTGGTTTCCAGAAACGACCCAGAAGTACCAAAGTATGTGGCATTGAATTGTCCCTGACCTCCAATATCCCATCCCGAAACATACAATCCTGTTCCATTCACAGCTATACCAGTAATAGGGCTCTGTCCTTGTCCAAAAGGTGGACTTTGTGCGATACCATAATAGGTAGACCAAATGCGCTGTCCTGTTTTTGTGAAACTGGCAATAAAACTGTTCATATATTCACCGCTATTATTTCCAGCTTCTATGTTTTGTTGGAAAGCTCCTGCAGTGGAAATATCATTATGGCTAGTCGTTCGCCCGTAGAAATAAATAGCGTTATTGTCCTGAGCTAGATTAATTGCAGAATCTTTTCCTTCTCCACCAAAATAAGTATGCCAATTCAAATTTCCCTCTTGCCCGAAGGAGGCAATAAAGCTATCGGATTCACCATTTAATGTTGTCTGAAACGCATCTTCAGTGGCCATATTCTCACTTGTAGTTTGTCCTACAATATAAATATTGGACTCATCTGCAATTATATTCGTTATTTCGTCGCTGCCTTGACCACCATAATACGTAAACCAAATTAACTGTCCGTCAAGAGAGAACTTTGCAATGAATCCATCTTGTGCACCACCACCGTAGTTAGACTGATAACTCAAGTTGTTTGTAAGACTTTGGGTATGCGGGCTATTAGTGGTTTTGCCGACTAGGTAAAGGTTTCCTCTAAATTCTGTTGTACCTTGTATAATAAGACTGCTGTCGCCAAAATAAGTTGCCCACTCACGATCGTACGTTTGTGAAAATCCTAGGTTAAAGCCACAGATTATTAATGCTATAAGTAAAATTCTTCTCATAATAGTGTTGTTTTTAATAGTAAAGAGATCGTATTATTTCGAAATTAATGTGATGTTTTTGATAACTAATTATAAACTTCAAAACTGATACTCTAGAAATTCGTTACTTACTTCTTCACAAACTTCTGCTTTAGCACCTTGTTGTTTTTATCTGCAAGCACTAAAATATAAATCCCATTTGCCAAAGCTGAAGCATCTAATTGAGCTTGTTGAAAACCGTATTGAGTTGCTACTTTTATTTTCTTCCCATCTACGGTATAAACGTCGATCTGATCGATATCATTTTGATAAGCAATGTTTAGAAAGCCATTTGTAGGATTTGGATATAGCTGAACGGTCTCGTGGCTAAAACTGGCAGAATTTAAAGCATTGGAATATTTGAATGCCAATGTGTGAAGTGCTGGGTCATTTTCTGCTAACGCCAAAGGCAGCAAAATTGTAGAGTCTGTGGTGGGGTAAACAAGTGACGTATTGAAAACTGCAGTTGTTCGCAGAAAGCCAATAATATTATCTTCAAACCAATGAGCACTATAGGGTACATCGTTGGATTCAGCACCTAAATAAGTTGCGTACAATCGTTGTCCTGTATCTTTAAAGCTAGTCAGAAAAACATCAGCAGCGTCACTAAAATTTTCT